>NZ_POPB01000292.1 GCF_002964045.1 Streptococcus suis
ATCTACTATTTCTATGTTATCTTCTGGGTGCAAACTGGCGTACCGAGTTTGAAACTCTTCCAAAGCCCGCAAGGCATAGGACTTTTGTGCGTCGAGGGGGTGGGCCTTTACAATTAATACGGTTGCCATTGTTCATCTCCTTTGTTACTAATTATTGATAAATATATTCTACTATTTTTTATTTGAAATTCAAATCATTTGCTCAAAGCAAAAGGCTGGTCTCCCAGTCTCTGCATTCAAAACTGTTATCATTTTTTTAAATAGGTGTAAGCGACACAGTCCAGGCTATCAACGGCTGTAAAGCCAATTGCCTCATA
>NZ_POPB01000293.1 GCF_002964045.1 Streptococcus suis
CTACAGGCAAACGATAGTCTATCAAATATTATCTTGGTTGGGATAGTTGCAGCTCTCACAAAAATTATCTTGAACCTGTTGAAGTACACATTGACGGGTAGTTTAGTCGGTGGACTAACGCCATCAGCATCATTTTTAGCTGCTTTGGGTCGGATTTTAGGAACCTATGGCACTGCAATTACGACCATCATTGCTGTACCTATTCTTTATCAGGTATGTAAAAGGTTATATAAGAGAAAATAATTTATATAAAGTGTTAAAGTACGCTCATTGAATATAAGGTATTTCAATGGGGGTACTTTTATTGTTGTATTTTATATTTTGTCTCAATTTGAATAGATTTTTAAAATTGTTATCGGTATCAATTTTATTTAAATTTTTTATGAAAATGTATAAAAA
>NZ_POPB01000294.1 GCF_002964045.1 Streptococcus suis
TTTCTAAAGGATAAAGACAAGGTTTTAAACGCTATGGAATTGCCTTATTCCAACGCCAAACTGGAAGCTACCAATAATCTCATCAAAGTCATTAAAAGAAATGCCTTTGGTTTTAGGAACTTTGAAAACTTTAGAAAACGGATTTTGATTGCCTTGAACATAAAGAAAGAGAGAACCAATTTCGTCCTCTCTAGGTGTTAGCTTTTCATCTACCCACTACAGTTGACAAAGAGCCTAAAAAATCAAGCTCTTAGGAACTTGATTTTTTCTTATGCTCTAACCATTCTTCTCTTAAAATACCATATTTGACTGAATCGTGATAATGTCCTTGCCAGTAACGGACCTTGCGGATTTGGGCTTCCTTGGTCATACCTAATTTTTCTGCAGTTCTCATCATGCCCTTGTTCCCAGACCAGGTGGTGAGCCCGATGTGTTCTAATTCTGCAAATTGCTGGAAAATGGCATCAATCCAGAGTTGGAGAGCAGCTGTGCCATATCCTTTACCCCAGACCTTATCGTCATAGATTTCAATCCCTATTTCGAGCCAGCGTGTTGGCTGGCACTCCCAGTATAGTCTTTTAGTTTACTTTTAGTACTAGGCAACGAGCCGCAGGCATAACTGGAGTTAGGCAAGGCGAGTTAACGAAGTAATAAAAGAAAAACTAAATGACGATAATAGCCCACAAAGCCGATAGGTAGCTAATCCACTAGGATTGCTCTGACACAATCTTTTTGTAGCCACTGGTAAAGTTCCAATGCTTGAAAATCTTCAAAAGTGGCACAGGCCTGGTAGTCATCAAAATAGGGTGCCGCAAACTCCTTCCAGCGAGGTGCGGCTTGACGGTGGCCAATTTTCCAAAGTGTATACAAATAATCTTCATACTCTTCGAAAATTAAAATTATCCGTTGTCAACTTGCCTTGATGAACCCCAGTTCTATCGTCGGCTTCGTTTCCTAGGCTATTTTTAATTTTCATTGAGTATCAGTCATCGGTGCAATTCTAATCATGAGAACCTCCTTTATTTTTCTAGTCTAGCATATTTGATGAAGGCTTGCAATTCCTAGTGGAATATGGGAAACTAGGTGTATGAAAAGGATACGACGTACATTTCAGAAAGTTTATTATAATTTAGATAAGATTTTACTGCTCTTTTTCACTCTCTTTGCCTTTATGGAATTTGTCTGGATACCACTTAATTCCTGGCTTTCGGAGAGTTTGCTGGCTATGACGGACCATGCCTATCTCTCACCGACTAATCTCTTTGCGGTATTTACAGAGAACTTGTTGGTGACGGGTTTATTTATCTTACTCTTTTTTGCCAATATCGCCATCGCCTACTTAGAACTCGCCTTGCTCTTTACGGGTGTTTGGCAGCTCTTGGATGAACGGGTCAAGCATTTGCCAGATTATTTACGGGATGTCCGAGATAGCATGCTGGCGATTATCCGCCATAGTAGCCTTCCAAAGGTCCTCTTTCTGCTCTTTTATTCGGTCATTCTCCTTCCGTTCTTACGACGGATTTTAAATATTTACTACTTCAATAAGATTGTTGTTCCACAGTTTCTAATTGATTATTTTTCTAACACCTTGTGGCTAGCCATCTTGATTTTTCTTTCGGTTTTCCTCTTCTTTTGGCTGGCAGCCCGCTTCATGTACGCTCTTCCAAAGATTTATTTTGAACACCGTAGCGTTAAAGAATCCATCGCCTATTCTTGGGAGAGAACCAAGGGGCGCCAGCAAATGACTTCCCTTTTGCGGCTCTTCTGGCTAGTGACCTCTCCAGTCCTCCTTTTTGCGGTGATTGGGATCTTGCTCTATGCTCTGCAATTGCTCCTAGAGAACCCCTTCCCCCAACTCTCCTTTGGACTAGCGGTCTTCTCCTATATCGTATTAAAACTGTCTTATTATGGGATAGTTGCCCTCTTTATGCTAGGATTTGTCAGCCTATTGACCGGCAAGAGATTGCCTTCCTATCGACGGAAACGCCTGCGTCATCGTCTGCGCCTAGCCATTCTAGGAGTCTCCAGTCTGGTCTTTGGCGTTCAGGGAGCCATGACGCTTTACTATCCTTATGAGAACCTGCCTGTGACCATCTCCCACCGTGGTGTTGACAATGGAAATGCGGTGCAGAACTCTATCGAGGCCTTGGAGAAAACCTCTCAGCTCCAGCCAGATTATATCGAGATGGATATTCAGGAAACCAAGGACGGCCAGTTTGTGGTCATGCACGATACAGACCTGACGGCTTTGACGGGCAATCCCGGAGGTACACATGATTATAGTCTAGCAGAGTTGACGGCCA
Source organism: Streptococcus suis (assembly GCF_002964045.1). Lineage (GTDB taxonomy): Bacteria > Bacillota > Bacilli > Lactobacillales > Streptococcaceae > Streptococcus > Streptococcus suis_U. The sequence goes on from NZ_POPB01000294.1 coordinate 2,304, forward strand.
TGACTGCATCCGAAAACGGCATGACAGCTCCTGTCCCTTCTTTTGATGCTTATCTGGATAAGGCGGATGAGCTAGGGCAAAAATTATTGGTGGAAATTAAGGTGACAAACGCCGACTCGCCACAGTTGACCAAAAATTTCCTGAAGAAATATGGCCAACGTCTCCTTGCTAAGGGTCACCAAATTCAGTCCTTGGACTATAGAACCATTATCCAAGTCAAAGAATACAGTAAAAATCTAGTCTCCTTTTTTATCTTACCTTTCAACTCGATCTATCCGACAACCGTCGCAGATGGTTATACCATGGAATTTACCTCCTTAGACCAGAACTTTATGGTCAAGTCTTGGCTAAAAGGGAAGTTCGTTTACGCTTGGACACCCAACGATACGGATACCATGACGCAGATGGTTTTATTACAGGTGGACGGCATTATCACAGACAATATGACAGAGTTAAAGCAATTGCTGGAGGAATTGCAAACGGATCATCGATATTCTGACCACTATCTCTTGCAGTTGCAGTCCTTACTCTATAATTTTGAATAAACAAAGACGCGAGGGCCTGGCCCAATCGCGTCTTTTCTGTCTTAAAATGGTAATTTACCTGCAAAGGCACCAAGTTTCTTCTGAGTGGCATCGTCAACTTTTGCAAGAGCATCATTGACTGCTTGTATGGTCATGTCCTGCAAGGTTTCAAGATCATCAGCATCTACAACCTCAGGCTTGAAATCGATAGAAACCAATTTCTTATCTCCTGTAAAAGTAGCCGTAACCAAATCCTGTACGGAGCTACCAGTAAACTGAGTAGCTGCCAACTCAGCCTGGCTCTTTTCCATTTGCTTTTGAAGCTTCTGAGCCTGGCGCATCATGTTTTGCATGTTCATCATAATAATTATTCTCCTAAAAAAATCTTATGAATCTATTATAACATTAAATTTTGGATTTTTGTCGGTTTGATTAAATCAGTTGTATCAGTGCCCTGTATGAAATATTATCTTCTGAGCTGATGGAATGGTATAGACTGTAAGCTGTTTACATTCAGTTTATAAGTTATAGAATTCAAACATTCTTCTCACATATTTTGTAGGAAGATTGTTTTATTCTGTTCCCCTCACTCCGACACGTGTAGACTTAGGTGTCTCTCCATATAGAAACAAAAAAATATTTTTTCTTTCTATTTATACTTGTGGTGTTTATCTCTTTTGTTATAATGATTGTGTCAAAAAGGGTTAGAAAGGAATAGCGATATTTCTATCTGACTCTCATATCTGAAAATTGATGTATTGGAAAAAGTGGTTCAAGTTTATAAAGAGAGGTAAAGAAATGGGAACATATCCACATAGTTACGGAAGTGTCACAATTACAAGTCCTTCTATAGATGTATTTAAAGAAATTTTAACTACTGTAGATAGATTTCGAGAGATTGAAACGAAGAGTGGCAGTATTTCTCAAAATTATCTATCTATTTTTGATGATTCGAAGAATCCAGAACAGATTAGTGAGCGTGCTGATTCTGTTTCGGTAAGATGTGAGTTTGACCGTACTGGTAGAAGAGATTTTAAGGAAACGATTAAAATATTGATTGACAGTCTTCAGGAAATCAATCCAGTTTTAAAAGAATATTCCTTTAGTTTGTCATTTGATTATTTCGAGGATGAGTGGCCGTACAATGAGGGTTATTTAGAAGCTACTATCGATACGAGCTATAATGTTCAGTCAGGTAAGGTAATACATCATTCCATAAAAGAAATATATCACGAAGAAAATGCTGAATGGTTCCATGACTTTTATGGTCCAATAGAAGCATATTCTGATGATGAAGAAGATGGTGAATGGTTCCATGACTTTGAAGACCCAATGGAATATTGTTCTGATGACGAAGAAGTTGTTGAATGTTCTCTTGACTTTAAAGACCAAATAGAAGCATACTCAGATGACAAAGTTTTTCTAGAGGAATAGACTCAATTGAAAGTTAGTGGTGCGAGTATATGCGTGTTAAAAGGAGAAATGTATGATTTATGATACAGTAGATAAAATTTATAGTAAGATTGCTGAATATGCACGCAGGCCAGAGGGAGGAGTGCATCGATTATTGTTGATATACGCCCCGAAGGAACATTTTCAAAAGATTGCAGACCTAGCTCCTGAAGGTGATGAGGAATTAAAAAGAATATTGTCGGAAAACGGGATACATTTACGAGATTGATAAGGGATGGTATTGCCACGAAATTACATATATCAATCTATTTTAATTTGACTTTGTAAGCACTTTCTTGTATAATAAAAGAAAACTGGTTATAACCAGAAAACAAGGAGGAGCTATGTTCCGTTTAGCAAAAGAAGAATTAGAAAAATTGGGAGCCTTTATCACAGCGACTGAGATTTACCAACAGCCTGGCTTGTGGAAAGAGGCTCATCAACTATATCTTGACCAGTTGGAGAAGATTGAAGCCTTCCTAACAGCCATCAAGGACAAGCATGACTTTGTTCATGTGATTTTCACAGGTGCAGGGACTTCAGACTTCGTTGGTCAAAGTATTGCCAACTACCTCAACCAAGTTAATGACTTGAAACACATTCGTTTTTCTGCCATTGGTACGGTTGAATTGGTTGGTCGTCCACACGATTATTTACAGGCGGATGTCCCAACAGTTTTGGTATCCTTTGCTCGTTCAGGTAACTCCCCAGAAAGCGTCGCAGCGGTAGAAGTAGCTAAGCAATTGGTTGACCAGCTTTACCAAGTGACCATTACCTGTGCATCAGAGGGCAAGTTGGCACTTGCGGCTGAGGGGGATGTGGAAAATCTCCTGCTCTTGCAACCGGCTGGTTCAAATGACAAAGGATTTGCCATGACAGGCTCTTATAGCTGTATGGCTCTGACAGCCCTCCTCGTATTCTCTCCAGCCAGTCAAGAAGAAAAAGCTGCTTGGGTTGAGACCATTGCCCGTCTAGGTCAAGATGTCTTAGACCGCGAGGATTATGTACAAGAATTGATTGACCTTGATTTTGAACGAGTGATTTACTTGGGTTCAGGTGGCTTCTATGGTGTAGCCCACGAAGCACAGCTCAAGATTTTGGAATTGACGGCAGGTAAGATTGCGACCATGTACGAGTCCCCACTGGGCTTCCGTCATGGACCAAAATCATTCATCAATGAAAAGACCTTGATTTTCCTCCTTGCATCAAACGATGCTTATACTCGCCAGTACGATGTGGACTTGCTCAATGAGGTGCATGGTGATGGCATAGCAGAGCGGATTGTTGCCTTGTCGGCTGATAAGCTAGCAGGTACAGAGGCAGCTAATTTTGTCTTGGCAGAAGGCGGAGCAGATTTACCAGATGTCTTCTTGACCTTCCCTTACATCATCTTTGCCCAAACAGTATCTATCATGGCAGCTGTCAAATGCAAGAATCTACCAGATACACCATCCCCAACAGGCACCGTCAACCGTGTGGTGCAGGGTGTGATTATCCATCCATTAGAAAAATAGGCAGTCAAAAACGAGTTGCAGTCGCAGCTCGTTTTCTTTACTTGCAATCGGAGGAAAATTTAGTTAGACTAAATGAGTAACCGCTTTCTATTTTGGCTTGGAAGGAGAAGAAATGGACAGATATTATCGTTTACTCAAAGAAAAGTTTCCAACTAAATCAGCCGTTATGACAGAGCTCATCAATTTAGAAGCTATTCAGCATCTCCCTAAGGGGACTGAATATTTCGTCAGTGATTTGCATGGTGAATTTGAGGCATTTGACTATTTATTGAGAAGTGGAGCAGGTCTTATAAAACATAAGATCAATGATTGTTTTGCGGCGGAGCAAGATGATAAAAGGGTATTGGAGGAACTCTCCTTATATATTCTATATCCAAAAGAAAAGATGGAGAGGGATGTAAGCCAGTTCGGCGAAAGTGGTCTAGAGACTCGTCTGTTAGCTATCCTTCCTTTGATGTTGGAATTTACCCGATTTTTAGGTGAAAAATACAGTCGTTCCAAAGTTAGAAAGGCGATGCCAAAAGAATTTGCTTATATTATCGAAGAATTGCTGGCAGAGAGTGAAAATAGGGCTGCAAAGCAAAAATATGTTACCGCTATTTTAGCCAAAGTCGCTCAATTAGATCAATTGGAAGAGTTAGTAGAGGCCTTATCACTGTTGATTCAGCGACTCAATGTGGACCATTTACATGTGGTTGGGGATATCTATGATCGTGGTAAAGATCCTGATCGAATATTAGATACCCTTCTTCAACATCAATCGGTTGATATTCAGTGGGGCAATCATGACATAACTTGGATGGGGGCAATTTCGGGCTCACTTGTCTGTTTAGTTAATGTGATTCGGATTGCTGCTCGCTATAATAATTTAGAATTATTGGAAGAACGATACGGGATTAACTTGCGTCCCTTAATCGCTTATAGTCAAAAATATTTTTCCTATCAACAAGCTTTTGAACCAGTTTTAGATGGGGAAGAATTAAGTCAAGCAGAGTCAGTCCTATTAAATCAATTGCAGCAGGCAACAGCACTATTGCAATTTAAATTGGAAGAACAGTTAATCGAACGCAGACCAGAGTTTAAATTGAACCATCGAAAACTCTTGAGTCAGGTAGATTTTGTTACGAATACCATTTGTTTGAACGGAGTAGAGTATCCATTGGATGGTCTAACCACAGAAACCATTGATCAACAAGAACCAACCCAGCTCAGCTTGGAGGAAGTAGCGCTTCTGCAACAGTTAAATCACAGTTTTCAGCAGTCTGAAAAATTACGCCGCCATGTTGATTTTTTATTTGAAAAAGGTAGCATGTACCTGGTCTACAATCAGAATTTGCTCTTTCATGGCTGCTTACCTCTACACGAAAATGGAGATTTCAAGTCGTTAAGAATAGATGGAATGGCTTATGCAGGTAAGGCCTTGCTCGATTTTTATGAAGCATCCATTAGAAGGGCGTATAAGAATCCAGAAATTCAGGATGATCGTGAGACAGACCTCTTTTGGTACCTCTGGGTGGGAGAAAGTTCCTCTTTGTTTGGAAAAAAAGCGATGACGACCTTTGAGCGATATTATATTTCTGATAAAACGACCCACTTTGAGGAGAAGAATGCCTATTATCGCTTGCGCAATCAAAAGGATATTTGTCAACTGATTTTAGAGGAGTTCGGTTTAACTGCTGACGGTCGTATTATCAATGGACATACACCTGTGCGTGAGAAAATCGGGGAAAGTCCCATAAAAGCAGATGGACAGATGTTGGTGATTGATGGCGGCTTTGCAAAAGGCTATCAGGCCAAGACAGGCTTAGCTGGCTACACATTGGTTTCCAACAGCTATGGATTACAACTGGTTGCCCACAGGCCCTTTACAGGTGTTGATACAGTCTTGGCTGGGGGAGGAGAGATTATTTCTGCTCAACGATTAGTAGAGGAGGTGCATCATCGGATATTGGTAAAATCCACTACAATCGGTTCTAAGCTAGCCAAAGAAATTCAAGAGTTAGACTATCTTTACCAGAATTTTGAAGAATTATAAATAAGAAAACGAGTTGCAAATGCAGCTCGTTTTCTTGTCTTATAGGCTTGGGATATGGATGGTTGACTGCTCCAAATCAATCGAAATGGTCCAGTCGCTATTGTCCCGAATGGTGCACTCAAAGTCGGTGGTGTAGAGAATCAGCTCCAAGACATCGCCTTTTTTCAGCTGATAAATGGTCGGCTGCAGTTTCCAGCTCAGGTCCATCCACTGGTCTGGCACCACTTCCTCGACAGTCATTAGGTCGGTGCGGTTCTGCAGGTTCATAAAGCCCTTGGTCACCAAGCGTTGCGGCATCTCCACATAAGGCAACTCCACCAGATTTTCTTGGGCATGGTAGCGGCCGTTGTCCAGACTTAACCGTGTTTTCGGCGTTGGGATTGGGGCTAGGCGTTTTTTATTTCCCTTGTCCAATAGCTGAGCAGATAAGAGGCCCTTGGCTACACTAGAAGATACGCGGAGTTTCAGCGTGACCTGTCCGTTAATCAGGAGATCCTCCGTTATTGGCAGTTCCATGCTGATTTGATTGGCCTTGCCTGTATAGAGGTCTTGGTGGAAGGATGGATAGGCCTTGCCGTAGCGGTCAAAATCTTCTTGGGCATAGTGATTGGAGATGGTCTGGCTTCCAGTTCCCAGTGGCAAGACAGCCTCGTTCTCACCGCCAAAGGTTTCTAAGGTCGTCCAGGTTTGCTCACCGCTGTTGTCCTGACAGATGACCGTTGGCAGTTGGTAGTTGTTCTCGTAGCCCAGCAGTTTTTGGCTGAGCAGGGCATTCATAGACTCGCGGAAGTCGATAGACTGCCAGTTGTTCATATAAACGTGGGCACCGTTGTGGAAGAAGAGGTGCTTTTTGATGTGACTTGGCAGGGCATGGAACATATTCCAGACATGGATTGGCTTGACATTCCAGTCCTGTGAGCCATGGGTAAAGACGACTTCACACTTGACCTTATCAGCGTGGAGCAGATAATTGCGGTCCTGCCAGTATTGGTTGTAGTCACCGCTAGTGCGGTCCAGAGCAGCTCGTTCTGCAGCCAGTCCTTTTTCGTAGGCTTCTTTGCTACGGAGGAAGTCCCCTGCTTGCAGGCTTTTCGAGTAGGTCAGGGCTGTCAAGCTGTCCAGATCCTCGCCTGGATAGCCACCAGGGCTGGTTACCAGCCCGTTTTCACGGTAGTAGTCATACCAAGAGGAAATCCCCGCTTCTGCGATGACGACTTCCAATCCGTCCACGCCAGTTGTTGCCAAGGCATTGGACATGGTCCCTAGATAAGACAGTCCCGTCGTCGCCACCTTACCATTGGCCCAATTAGCCTTGACCTCAAGTGAGCGAGTGTGGTCTGTGTAGGCCTTGGTGCGACCGTTCAGCCAGTCAATCACCGCTTTATAGCCTTCTACCTGCTGGTAGTCGCCAGATGTCATGTAGCCCGTCGAACCCAGAGTGCCGACCCCAGACACATGGAGGCTGGCAAAGCCACGAGCGAGGAAGTAGTCATTGAGGGAGTATGAAGTCATGTGGCCCAGTTTTTCGGTGGCAAGGCTGACGGGTAGCTCTCGCTGGTCCAAGTCTAGCTTGGTGATGCTGGTCTGATTGACCTCAATGGTGCCAGCTGGTTTTTCCGCCAACTCCCCTTCCATCTTATGCAGGGCCTTATCGCTGGCTACATCGTTAACTCCTTGATGATAAGGACTGTTTGTAATGACCGCAGGGACTTTCCCGTCAAAGTGAGGACGGAGAATAGACAGCTTGACAATATCAGTCTGGCCAGTCCCAGCCGTATCGACAGGCGTTTCGACATAGACTACCTCTCGAATGAGGTTTTTGGTTGAAAAGGTCGCTAGAGATTTACCGTTGAAGAAGTGGTAGTGGTTATCTTCTGGAATGAAATCATCGCTGACCAGCTGGTCAATCAAGGTGTTTCCGGACTTGGTGCGGGTATTGAGGAGCTGGTAGAGGTTGTCAATGATGTCCCCATAGACAATCGGGAAATTGCTTTTCTCCACGAAGTCCATGACATCTGTATAATCCACACCAGGCACGAAACCCAGCAACTGAAAGGCGACTTGGTAGAAAATCAGGTCAGTCAACTCACGGTCAGATTGGAAGAAGGTCAACAGGTCGGTATCCCAGTCTGCAATCATGTTTGATAGGGCAAAGTCGGTGTTGGCTGTCAGGAAATGGCACTTTCTGACAAAGACTTCTAGATTCTTCTTGGGACTAAAATCGGTCTGTAGTTCAAAACTAAGGGCTTTTAACTCTGCCAGAGCAAGGGCTTGTTCTTCTGGAATGAAAGAAAATTGGTTAAAACGCATCTTTTTTCCTCTTTTTCTGTGCATAATCTATAGTAACTATTATATCGGATAAAAGTGGCTTTGTCTAAGATTTGTCAAAAGAATATTCGTATATCTATGTAGAAATTGACAGTATAATTAGTTGTAAAATAGTGTTTTTTTTTATACAATATTCTAGTATTATTGAGAAAGAAGAATTATCGTGTTGAGAAAAAATGATGAGATTGTACCCGTTTTAAGAGTGAATAATCGCGGGCTCAATCAAGCCTTCCTAGAAGAACAACTAGGAATGAAAGTACAATTAGAAGATGGACCATTTGCTGATTTTGGGGATAGAACTAGTCCAGCAACAAAATTGGTGTTGATGGAATCGCCGGGCAATCGTACCCGTGCTGTTAAGGGACTTAAAAAATTAAATAAAATTGTCATTAAAGTAGAAGAAGCCAGGGAAATTGAGGCCTTGCTAGCTCGAGGAACTGTTTTCACCAAGCTCTACAAAGGGAAAAATGGTTTTGGTTTTGAGGCCCTCTCTCCAGAGGGAGATAGCTTCTTGCTTCATGCGGAACAAGCTGTTGAGGAGTTGACTGCTATTCTTCCGCCCGTGCATTTTACTGGTCAAGCTGATTTTTCAGGTTTGACTGCTTTTGCGGTGGAGTCTGTTTGGATCAATACCCCACAAGCAAGTGTCAGTCAGGATTTTTATGAGGCTATTCTACCTAACCAGGATTTTTTACGTTTTGTAGGGGCAGAAGGTGATGATTTAGTCACTCCAGCAGAACAGGTTTGGGATTTGGATAGCTTGCGTTTCCCTATTGAGCAGGATTTTGACTGGGCAAACTTGGAAAGTCAATTGGAAGGTCCCTTCTTTAAAGATAAGAAAGAAACCTTTATCCAAACGGTTGACCCAAGCGGCATTGAATTGTGGTTTGAAAAATGAGACAAGCAATTTTAGACAAGATTTCAGAGCAGATTGAGCAGGGAGTCTATCCTGGTGCCAGTCTGGCTCTTTTTTCTAAGGGGCGATGGCAAGAGTACTATCTAGGGACCCAGGATGGCCATACGCCAGTTGAGGCGGGTTTGACCTATGACTTGGCCTCAGTATCAAAGGTGGTTGGAGTAGGCACTCTTGCGACTTTTTTGGTTAATAGCGGAGCTTTGGAGCTAGATAGGACCTTGCAGTCTTATTATCCAGCTTTTGCGGATAGTCAGGTTACCATTCGGCAATTATTGACCCATACTAGTGGTATTGATCCTTTTATTCCCAATCGAGATAGTCTGGATGCCGACCAATTAAAAGAAGCGATTTTGAAGATTAATGTGACGGAGAACAGGGACTTTTTCTATACTGATATCAATTTTCTCTTGCTAGGCTTTTTGCTGGAAGAACTGGGTGGAGCTAGTCTGGATCAGCTAATCAGACGAGACGTTCTAGAGCCCTTTGGCATGTCCCAAACCTCTTATGGGCCAGTCAGTCAGGCGGTGCCGACGGTGCGTGGTGTAAAAGCAGGTGTGGTGCACGATCCTAAGGCGCGTGTCTTGGGTGTCCATGCGGGTAGTGCGGGTCTCTTTTCGACGGTCAGGGATTTGGAAATCTTCTTGGATCATTATCTGACAGCGGACTTTGCGGTAGATTTGACCCAGGACTACGGCTTTGATGACAAGCGCAAGCGGTCGCTGGCCTGGGATAAAAGGGGGGACTGGTTGTCCCATACGGGCTATACAGGGACCTTTATCATGTACAATCGTCCCTTGCAGAAGGCTGCGATTTTTCTCTCCAACCGAACCTTTGACAAGGATGAGCGAGCCCAGTGGAAGCTGGATCGAAACCAGGTCATGGCCTTGATTCGCCAAGTCTTGGAGGAAGAGGTGGAATGAGATATGTTCTTCTACTGAGAGGAATCAATGTTGGTGGTCGTAACAAAATCGTGATGGCTGAATTGCGTCAAGCAGTGGAAAATTTGGGTTATGATAATGTTGAGACCTACATTAATAGTGGCAATCTTTTCTTTGATGCAAAAAAGAAGAAAGAGGAGATAGAGGCGGACTTTCGAGATTTCTTTGCCAGCCACTATCCATTTGTTGAAGCTTTTTCACTTTTGAGTGCAAGGGACTATGCGACAGAAGTAGCACAGCTCCCAGCTTGGTGGCAAGAAGAATTGGCGAGAAAGGATGTTCTCTTTTTCACCGAAGGATTGGATAAGCAGGCTATGGTGGACTATATTCAGTCCTTGCATCTAGGTGATGAAGTTCTACATCTCTCCGAGCATGCTATTTATTGGGGAAAATACTCTGAGAGTAGTTATCTACAAACAGCCTATCACAAGCAGTTGGCAAAGTCCCCTTTTTACAAGCAGGTCACCATTCGAAATGGCAATACATTTTCCACCCTATCAAATTATTTGATGCCTTGAATAAGAAACGCGATAGTTTCAGATTTGTAATGATTTTGACATAGTTATTAAAAGAAAATCCTGATAAAATAAAAGTATGTTTAGGAGGTGTTTATGAAAAAGTATCGTAGCAAATTAAGTGTACTTGTAGCTAGTCTGGCTCTTAGTTTTTCGGTGACAAGTAGCATTGCAGCAGACAGTCATCTCGTTGTTGAAGGTGACTACATTTATTCCATTGCTGACCAATATGGTGTCGATCCCTATCAGCTTGCGGAAGCCAATGGCATGGATATTCTAGGCGTGATTACTCCTGGTCAGTCATTGACTATTCCCGGTTTGAACAGCCAAGAAGAGGTAGTTGTCGAAGCAAGTGCCAATCAAGCTGAGTATGTAGTACAGCCAGGAGATTCCCTTTATGGTATAGCAGATGCATTTTCATTAGACATCTACGCATTGCTTACACAAAATCAGTTGACACTAGACTCTCAACTACAGCCAGGACAAATTTTAAATTTGACAGAAACTATTTGGAGTCAAGCAACAGCTTCAGCTACTGATAGTTACTATTTGCCAGGCTATGAATACGAGCCAGGTATCAATTACCCTGTTGGTCAATGTACATGGGGTGTACAAAAAGTTGCTCCTTGGGCAGGCGACTGGTGGGGCGATGCTGCATCCTGGGGAGCCAATGCGGCGCATGATGGATTCCGTACAGGAACAGTGCCAGAAGTCGGTGCTATTATTTCCTGGAACGATGGTGATTTAGGGCACGTTGCCTATGTGACAGCTGTCAACGAAGAAGGGCAAATCCAAGTCCTTGAAGCCAACTACCGTGGCCAACAGTGGGTGGATAATTTCCGTGGCTGGTTCTATCCAACGGATACCGCTGGAGAAATTACATATATTTACAATAACTAAGATGATAAACCAGTATCGAATAGGATGCTGGTTTTTAGTGTTTGAATGAAGAAAAGGACAAACAGTGTAGTAGCCCACTCCCAAAATAGCTTTGGAGCTCTCAAATGATAAACTTAATTGTATGCTGTTTCTAATTCATTTTCCATATGATAGGTTTCAAGAAATAAATTGCGATTAATATAACAAGTTTACAAACTCTAAATATAAATGTATAATATAGTTATCACATCAAAGGAGTTTCATATGAATAAGCGAATGGTTGTAATAAGTAATATCGTACTGATATTAACAAGCTTTGGTATTGTTACCGCTAGTTTTTCTGGAGAGATGGCGAATCCTGTCCTTGCTGAAGAAACGATAGAAACTCAATCAAGTGAACAGGCTCTCGTTGTTCTGAAAGATACAGTCCTTGAAAAATTACATGCTTTAGCTGGTGGTACAGGTGCAGATCAGGTATTCTTTAAACGTGTTAGTCTGACAAAAGAAGGTCAAATTCAAGCCTATGCTGATGTTGATACTGTGATTCAAAACATCCAACGAGAAAGTTTTCGAATGGATTTAATTGAAGAGATCCGTACTCAGGCAAATAGACTATATAAAGAAAATGGATTACATCGCGAAGATAGTTTTGTAGCCCTTTATAGCCATCAGCGTCCAGAATCTAATTTGCCAAGCGCTATTCGATATGGTTTTGATGAAGCCAAACTGACCTTATCAGATATCTATAGCTATCAGCTTGAGGGGTTGTTGAATCAGTATATAAAAGACGACAACGAACTCATTCGAAATAAGCAGTTTATTTTGCAACATCTTCAAAATTATATCCCTAAAATAAAAGATGTTTTAGAAGTACAAGGTGAATACAATCGTGTGCTTAGATTGTTCAATGCCCAGGATGAGGGAGAAAGAAAGACTGAGTTTGAAGCATTTGCTGATGAAATGGTCCGCGACATATCGACATCATTGCAACAAATCATTTGGTCAGATAAGGAATCCATACTTGCCAAAATCCAAAAATTTGAAACGCGCATACTTGGCACACAGCTTGAACGTTCTGAACTTGAAAAAGCAAAGCAGGAGTTGGAGGAACTTAGTCAACAATATACTACAAAAATCCAAGCCTTGCCACATATTGATTCGACTGCTGATTGGAACTACCTTACAGTATCCCAGTCAGATTTGGAGAACGCAAAAACAGTTGAAGAAATCAAATCCATTATTGATAATAATCAACTGAATTGGCAGTTCTTTTATAAAAAGTTACAGGAAATAAGTAAGGCACTAATTAAAATTAATGAATTAGAAAAAAGTCTAGGTGGAGATGGGACGACCACTTTCAGAATCCCAGGTCAAACTGCAGAAGTAAGCAATGAAACCCCATCAAGTCCGAAAAGTTCGGCTACAGTTTCTACATCAGAAGACTTTGTAGCTACTAAAGAGACGGTTCAAAAAAGAAATATTGATGTCATGACACAGGTCTGGAACATCTATTATTCGGCTACTGAAGAAGAATTTTTGAAAAATCAAGTGATTCTAGATCAAGCCCTTCACCTTGAAGAGAAAAGCATTCAAGTTGAACATGAATTAGTGGAGGAATATAATAGTAGAATTGATAAAATCAATGAGCTATCCTCCAGTATACGCCATGAAACATGGATTAAGTTTATTTATCCAAAAGATTTTTATCTCATAGAAGCCCTGCACTTGGCAGGGAATAAGTGGTCAAATTTGGATGAAATAGAGAATCATAAACAAAAGGTTCTAGCTTGGATGAAGGAGTTTGATGTCACCTTCTTGACGGAAAATAATGCTACAGAACCAAAAACAGATTCAAATCATTCTACAGATTTAAAGAATACAGGCTCACAAAGTGAGGTACCTAGTAATACAACTACTCCACAATCATCTAGTGGTTCCACTTCAGCTAAATCAACTGAAAATAATAAGAATCAAACAACAAATTCCTCTACTCAAGTGGGAAGCAATAAAAATGCGAATGAGCAAGGTCAACAGCAAACAAGCAAAGTGACTACAAGCGCAAATGCTAACTCACAAGCTACCAATTCTTCTATGAACAAATCCACCAAAGGAATCAGCCAGGCAAATAAAGCAAAAGTTACAAGTAAAGTTTTACCCAAAACTGGACTAGAAAGTAACAACCTAAACTTACTTGGTATCCTCATTATTGCAACAGCGATTCAAATCATGGCTCTTGCTAAAAGACGGAATGAAACGATATAAGAATTTGTAGATTTCATAATTGATTCAGTGTGATACCTCCCATCCCCCTCGAACCGAATTTCGGGAGGGGATTTTTTATGAACTGGTTCTGTATCCTTCCGAAAATCTGCGGCGCATCCTTCCGTTCGCTCGCTATCCTTCCGCAAATGTGGGAGGTTTTTTGATACAGCAAAAAAGGACTCAACAATGAGTCCTTTAGAGTTTCTTATCAGCAAAATTAAGCTTGGCCTGAAACTTCTGCAGCGTGGTCATCCATTGAAAGAACTTCGTGGAAGACACGTTGTGTCAATTCAGTTTTTTGTTCTTTAGTGAGGTACTTGGTGTTTACGCAGTATCCAGAGATACGAACGATAACATCCTCACCAGCCATGATTTTCTCGTAAACGTCGTTCAAGTCCATAACGTTCAAGTTAACGTGCTGACCACCTTGCTCGAAGTAACCGTCAAGGATGGTTACCAAGTTTGATACTTGCTCATCGAAGGTCTTACCAAGTGCTTTTGGAGAAACCTGAGTAGTCAATGAGATACCGTCGTTGGCATGGTTGAAGTTGAGCTTAGAAAGGGTGTTCAAGTTTTGCAACCAACCACCACGTGATTTAGAAGTTGGGTTAGCACCTGGTGGGAAGAATTCCACTTTAGAAGTGTTAACTGAGCCATCTTCGTTGAGGAATACACCACGGTGAACAGGTGAGTTACCAGTTTGTTTAGAGTAAGCAACGTTTGAAGTGATGGTCAAGATAGAAACTGCAGCTTCTGCATTCTTGTAAAGTTTCTTGTTAGCAAGACGAGTATAGAATGCTTCCATGAGCCATTTAGCGATGTCGTCTACACGGTCATCATCTTCACCGTAACGTGGGAAGTCACCTGTTACCTCGTAGTCGTAGATGAAGCCATCTTCGTCACGGATTGGTTTAACCTGTGCATACTTGATAGCTGACAAGGAGTCAACAGTATTGGCAAAACCACAGATACCGAATCCCATGTTTGCACGAAGGTGAGTTGGCAAGAAGGCCATTTGAACTGCTTCGTAGTTGTACTTGTCTGTCATGAAGTGGATGATGTTCATGGCATCTACATAAGTATCTGTCAACCAGTCAAGGGCTTTTTCAAAGTTTGCGATAACTTGGTCGTAGTCAAAGATTTCAGAAGTGTTTGGCTCAACGCCGTCAAATACTTTATAGTCTTTGTGAACATCATCGTAACCGTTGTTCCAGCTTGAAAGAAGGGCTTTCAAAACGTTAACACGCGCACCGAAGTACTGGATATTGTGGCGTTTGTCTTCGCTTTCTGGGTCAAGTGGAGACACACAGCAAGAGATACAGCTCATTTCACCATAACCGTCTTTGGCCATTGTTGTTACACCTTCATATTGGATAGAAGAGTGTTTGTGGCTCATTGCCATACAGTAGCGACGGAAAGCGTATGGAAGTTGGTCAGACCAAAGAACTGTCAAGTTTGGCTCTGGAGAGTTACCGATGTTGTCAAGTGTGTTCAAGAAACGGTAGTCCATCTTGGTAACACGGTGACGACCATCGTTACCCATACCTGCCATAGATGTTGTCAAGAATGTTGGGTCACCAGAGTAGATTTCGTCGAAGGCTTTTGTACGAGCGAATTTCACTGTACGAAGTTTCAATACGAAGTCATCAACAAATTCTTGGATTTCTGATTCAGTAAATGTACCACGAGCCAAGTCACGTTCTGCGTAGATATCAAGAACGATTGGCACACGACCAAGAGAAGTTGCCGCACCGTTGATAACACGGCAGACTGCCATGAAGGCGATGTTTGTCCATTGAATTGCTTCTTTGGTATTCATCGCAGGCTTACGCACATCAACACCGTACATATCACCCAAGCGAACAACTTGTTGAAGAGCTTGGTACTGCATGTTGATTTCTTCACGAAGACGGATTGACTCTTCATCGATTTCAGTAATCGCATTCCAGTCAGCGACTTTTTCTTCCATCAAGTAGTCAGCTCCGTAAAGTGCCAAACGAGCATACATACCGATGATACGGCCACGTGAGTAAGCATCTGGAAGACCAGAAACGTGGTGTGAGTGGCGAGCACGGCGGATGTCAGCTGTGTAGGCACGGAAGATACCGTCGTTTACAGTTGTAGCGTGTTTTGTATAGATTTCATGAAGAAGTGGGTCTGGAGTATAGCCGTTCTCGATAAGCGTTGTTTCAGCCATACGAATACCACCACGTGGCATGAAATTGAGTTTGAAGAGCTCATCGTTTTGGATACCAAAGATGAGTTCGTTTTCTTTATCAATGAAACCTGCTGGGATGTCAGCGATAGAGGTAGCACGATCTACGTCCATTGGGAAGCGAGTGTCTTCGTAGCCAGCTTTTGTTTCTTCAATGATTTTCTTGATATGGAGCGAACGCTCAGTTGGGCCAGCAAGGAAACTTTCATCTCCATCGTAAGGCGTATAGTTGGCTTGAACGAAGCGAGTGACACTTGCTTTATCTTGCCAGTCTGTACCTTTGAAGCCTTCCCAGGCCTGGGCGAAAATGTCTTCAGTAACATTTTTAGTTTTTACTTTTGTTGACATGAGGGTTCTCCTTCAAAATAGTTTTTTTATTCACATAATTCATTATATCATGTGTAAGCACTTTCCACAAGATAAAAATGCCTGAAAATAAATTGAAAATATTTTCAAGCAAAATGTAAAGAATTAGAAAATATTTGTTAACAATTTCACGAATAAAAAATTTGTTCGACCAGGTCTTTTCTACTGAGTAGAATAATGAATGAGATTTACAAACTGTCACTTCTGTCAATTTGATGTATAATAGTGCTATTGACGACTCGGCAGAAAGGAGTAGCCATGTTGATTTTTCCGCTGATTAATGACTTATCTCGAAAAATTATTCATGTAGACATGGATGCTTTTTTTGCTGCCATTGAAGTCAGAGATAATCCTGATTTAAAAGGTAAACCTGTTATTATCGGGGCAGATCCGAGGTTGTCTGGCGGTCGGGGAGTCGTGTCTACCTGTAATTATGAGGCGCGTGCCTTTGGTATTCATTCGGCCATGTCCTCCAAGGAGGCCTATGAACGTTGTCCACAGGCGATTTTCATTTCTGGGAACTATGAAAAATACCAGGAAGTTGGGCGACAGGTTCGAGAAATTTTCCATCGCTATACGGATCTAGTGGAGCCCATGTCCATTGACGAGGCCTATCTGGATGTGACGGAAAATAAGCTGGGAATCGGGTCAGCAGTCAAAATCGCAAAACTCATTCAATACGACATTTGGAATGAACTCCATTTGACAGCCTCTGCAGGTGTTTCTTATAATAAATTCCTAGCCAAAATTGCCTCCGATATGGAAAAACCGCACGGCTTGACCTTGATTTTGCCAGAGGATGCTGTTGAAGTATTAGCTTCCCTGCCTGTTGACAAATTCCACGGTGTCGGTAAGAAAACGGTGGAACGTCTGCATGAGATGGGAGTTTTTACAGGGAAGGATTTGTTGGATGTGCCAGAGATGACCTTGATTGATACATTTGGCCGTTTTGGCTATGATTTGTATCGGAAGGCCAGGGGCATTTCAAATAGTCCAGTCAAACCCAATCGAGTGCGCAAGTCTATCGGAAAGGAAAGAACCTACCGCAAGCTCCTTTATCGTGATGAAGATGTGATGAAAGAACTGGTTAGTCTTTGCAAACGGGTTGAAGCTAGTTTGGTCAGAAACGAAAAAAAGGGCAGGACCATTGTCTTGAAGGTTCGCTATGGAGATTTTTCGACCTTGACAAAACGGCATAGTTTGGAGGATGCTACAAATCAAGTGGACGTGATTGAAAGAGAAGTTCGGCAACTATTTGAAGAGGTTGGGCAGGCTGAAAAAGGGATCCGCTTATTAGGGGTGACCGTTACCAATTTCATGGAAGGAGATAATCAAATTGCAAATATCGAGTAGATTTACCATTGCCAGTCATATTTTGGTCTTGCTAGCCTTGGAGGGAGAAAAGGAAAAACAGACCAGCACCAGTATAGCAGGCAGTGTGGGTGTCAATCCTGTCATTATCCGCAATATTCTGGCTCAGCTCAAAGAGGCAGGCTTGGTTCAAGTGGCGCGTGGAGTTGGGGGCGCCCGCTTGGCACAGGCTCCGGACCAGATTACTCTCCTTCATGTTTATCAGGCTGTAGAGTTGTTTGGAGAAAAAGGCCAACTCTTCGGCTTTCATGAGCAGCCCAATCCAGCCTGTCAGGTAGGTCGTAATATACATCCTTTACTAGATAGTCGTTTAGAAAATGCCCAGTCCGCTTTGGAAAGAGAGTTGGGACAAACGACCATTGCTGATTTATTGGCAGAATTGTAGCCATATTTCAAGAAAAATCATCTTTGTGGTGATTTTTTTAATTTTTTCAGTTGTAACGCTTGACATTACAACTAAACAAGTTTATACTGTTGTTGTAAACAAAAACATTACAACAAAATAAGTGAGGTATACAATATGAAATTAGCAATTATCGCAGCCAACGGTCAAGCAGGTCAAGCCATTGCCAAGGAAGCAGTAGAGCGTGGTCATCAGGTGACGGCTATTGTTCGTTCTGAAAACAAGAGTGCGGCCCAAGAAGTAATCCAAAAAGACGCTTTGGATTTGACCAAGGAAGACTTGGCTGGATTTGATGTGGTGGTCAATGCCTTTGGTGCTTGGACGCCAGAAACCTTGCCAGGTCACAGTCGATTGGCTGAGCATCTAGCAATCATTCTTGCTGATAGTCCAACTCGTCTCTTGGTGGTTGGTGGGGCAGGCAGTCTTTATTTAGACGAGAGCCAGACTGCTATGCTGAAAGATACACCAGATTTCCCTTCGGAATACCTACCAATCGCTGAAGCTATGGGAGCAGGTCTTGCTATCTACCGTCAGGCGACAGCTATTAACTGGACCTATATCAGCCCGGCTGCTGATTTTGATGCGGAAGGTCCTAAATCAGGTGCCTATACTCTCGCTGGTGAGGTCTTCCAAGTCAATGCTCAAGCTGAAAGCTATATCAGCTACGCTGACTATGCAGTGGCTCTAGTTGACATTGCTGAAAAAGGTGGTTACAGCAAAGAACGTATTTCTGTATTTGCAAATTAAATAAAACATAATCGAGGAGTGATAAGCTTCTCGATTTTTTTAGAACCCGTATTCACAAGTAAAGTGTTTTTTTGATAAGAGACAGTTTTGCACTCATCAAGGCAGATTTTTTGAGGGAATACTGACTGTATTTTGAAAAAACTAACGAAGAGTAGCTGGAAAACTAGCCTTAGGTGGAAGGGCTGAACAGAGAGTGCAGGTTATTAGGTGTAACTCCTCTTAATGCCACACGATGTTAAAATGATGTTATTTTATGGTTAGGGGGTGACTACTTTGGAGACCCATTGGTACTAGATTGTTTAATGGTTTGATTTTTGTTATAATGTGCCTTGCCCCCTCAACATGGAAGGGAGGTGAGTTATATATGGATGCCTTCACATCCTTTCTTGTCGCTACATCAAGCGGTATTGTTATTATACTGTTTGAGTATTGGTTAAATAACCGTGACAAGTAGCCCTAGGGGCAAAAGAAAAACCCTCAGCAAGGCAGGCTGGGGGTTTTGAGTTATATAAGAATGTCCTTCACAACTTTCTTGGTTGTATTATACCTTAGTATGCTTTTGTTTGTCAATTATTTATGAGCTATTGATTGCTGTTTCAAAGAATGAGACAGCTTTTTTATTTATCTTGATGAGAGTACGATACATATTTTCAATTGTCATCTATATTAAAGTTCCTAGTCTGTATGGTTCAAGTATTGGCAGATTGTATTGAATTGTTATCTTTTTATTTTCCTTTACATATAGTATAATAATATAAACAAAACCAAAAAGGAGACCACCATGATTCACTTGATTTGTCCCAATCCAGCCCTAGATCGCACCTTGCTTGTGGAGAAGATTGAAAAGAACATTCCCCTCCGTCCGACAGAGGTCAGGGATTACCCCGGTGGCAAGAGTTTCAACGTAGCCTATGCCCTCCGTGAAAATGGTGTGACCGACTATACCATTCATACTATTTTGGGTGGGCAGATTGGTCGCTACATCCAAGACCTCAATGTCCAAAAGGGAAATCATTTACAGGTGGTTGGAAATGACCAGAATACTCAAACCTGCAATATCTATGTAGAAACCAGTACAGGTGATGTGGTGCTCTTCTATGAAAAAGGCTTTGAACTGACAGAGGAACTGCTCAATCAATTCACCCAACAGATTGAAAAGAGCCTACAGGCTGGCGACATCCTAGTCTTTTCAGGCAGTCTCATGAAGGGCATGCCTGACAACTACATTCAGCAGTTTATTGAAAAATACCCAGAGGTTCTGACCATAGTGGACACCAGTGGACCAGCTTTACGTGCTGCTTATCAAGCTCGCCCAGCCTTGATCAAAATCAATAATGAAGAACTCAAGGACATCTATCCAGAGCTGGATGAGGAAAGTCCAGAGGATATTTTGCGGATACTAAAAGAAGTAACACCGCATGACAATATCATCATTACCATGGGAAGCAAGGGCAGTCTGGCTAAGATTGGCCAGCGTTACTTCCGTATCCAGTCGCCAAAGAAAGAAACACGCAATCCCATTGCGGCAGGAGATTTTTACCTGGGCTTGCTAGTTAAGGGGATCAGCCAAGGGCAAGCTCCTGAAATCTTCTTGAAAGAGGCAGCAGCCTTTGCGACTGCCAACTGTCTCAACTATTTCCCAGAGGTTGAAGAGAGACAATTTGTAGAGCTAGTAGAAAAAATTGTTTTGGAAGAAATCAATTAATCGGAGATGATGAACAATATTATAGAAGAAAGATTATATCTAGACCAGCTATCAATCCAAATTAGGCAAATTTTATGAAATGTTTCTAGAAAGTTTCAATATTTCAAGAAAATGAAGTTAATATAAAAACTTTTTTAAAAAAATCTTAAAAAAGGGTTGACATAGATAAAAAGTTAATTTATAATCTAAGTATCTGCATAGGCAGAAACTATATATAGAAAATCATAAGGAGTTTTTTATCATGAAAAAAACATTCGTAACTTTGGCTACAGTTGCAGCTTTGGTTGCTGCAGCAGCACCAGCAGCAGCTGTAATTGCAAAGGAAGGTTCTGGTTGGGCTTCAGAAAATGCACCAGGTGTTATTAACAATTCTGGTTCTGGTGATGCTAAAACTGTTGATCCTAAAGCAATTGTTAAAGCAGAAAGAGCTGAATGGGATGCAGAATTAGAAGCTAAAGCAAAAGCAGATGCTGAAGCAGCTGCAAAAAAAGCAGAAGAGGAAGCATTCAATAAAGCAAATGCAGCTGGCGAAGCTGGTGTTTGGGCACCAGAAAACACTACACCTTCATCTACACAAGGTCACTATGATGTATACCTTCAAGGTAAACAACAAAACATCCCAGGTGAGCAAGGTTACTCTCCAGCTGAAGAGAAAAAAGCTGAAGAAACTGTTGCAACTGAAACTGCAGCAGGTGCAGCAGCAGCAGGTAACGGTGCAGCAGCAGGTAACGGTGCAGCAGCAGGTAACGGTAAAGCAGCAGCTAAAACTATAGCAGCAGCTAAAACAACTACTGGTGCTAAAACACTTCCAAAAACAAGCGCAGCTAAATAATTAGTTCAAGCTTAATAATATAAAGTTGCCTTCTTAGGCAACTTTATTTTTATAGGTGATATGAAAAATGAAAAAATTACAAAATAATAAACTGATTTTAGCGCTCTTGAGCTTGTTGGCTGTCGTAGGGATTGCCATTGGTGGATTATTCCTTTTAAACGGTGGAAGCTCATCAAATGTCACTAGCAGCAAGCCAACTTCTGCAGTTCAGTCAAGCTCATCTACAGGTCAAACCTACCAACTCTCAGATGAAGAGAAGAAAAGTTTAACTGAGCAGTTCGATGGACTCAAGGCCATCAACAGCGACACGATTGCTTATGTTTATGCTCCTGGTACCAATTTGGACGAGCCTGTTGTTCAAACAACTGATAACTCGACCTACCTCTCAAAATTGTTTGACGGCTCTGGCGAAGATCCATTCATGGGTACAGTGTTCATGGACATGGATAACAAGAGTGACTTCTCAGATCAATTGACATGGCTCTTTGGTCACGCACGTGGTTCAAAAGTTCCAGACAGTCGCATGTTCAACGATGTCAACTACTATGACGATCAGACTTTCTTCAACGAACATCCATACGTGGTGATTCGTACACCTGAGAAAATTCATTACTACCAAGCAGCCTTCATGATTATCGTTCATGAAAGCACTGCCTTCTACCGTACAAGCTTTGACAACAACCAACAGTTCGTTGAACAGTTGACAGCTGTCCGCGAAGGTGCAGTAACAAAAAATGACTCCGTTCAAATCAGCGAATCAGACAAGTACGTTGTTCTGTCAACCTGTCGTGAAGACGATGTGACGATTCGTGCTAACCTTTATCTTCGTGAAATCCCTGAATCTGAACTTGCTGACTTCGTCGCTGCAAACAAAGACAAATTAAACTATGTACCAACTCGTTAAGAGTCAACATAGTTAAACACCTGAATACATGCTTTCAGGTGTTTTTTGATACCCAAAATTTTTGCTAGGACCAAAAGAAAAGCCACCAGAATCATTTCCAGTGACAAAAGATACTCATTACAATATCCTTACTTCCTTAAAACCTATATTCAGTTCCACTTTCTAACTAGAATTGACTGCGGTAGGCTGCCACCTGTTCAACGGTAAACTCAGTAGCAATGGCAATCATTTCATCGGTTAGATTCGCATTTATCATGCGTTTCAAAGTATCTATCTTTTCAGCATCCATACCTTGTTCAAATCCATCATCAAACTGTTCCTGCATGTTAGCGTAGTAACTAGCGGCTCGGTGCATGTGAATCAATTCAAGTTTAGACTCCATACTCAGCACCTTCTTCTATTTGGAATTGACTTCGATAGGCTGCTACCTGTTCAACGGTAAACTCAGTAGCAATGGCAATCATTTCATCGGTTAGATTCGCCTTCAGCATTCGTTTCAAAGTATCTATCTTTTCAGCATCAATACCTTGTTCTATGCCTTGTTCAATGCCTTTTTCAATACCTTGTTCTATACCTTTTTCAAATCCGTCTTCAAACTGTTCCTGCATGTTAGCATAGTAACTGGCTGCTCGGTGCATGTGAATCAATTCAAGTTTAGACTCCATATTCAGTACCTTCTTCAGAAACTAAACTCTTACGTAATTCCCTTACTTTTTCAATAGGCATTTTCATCACCAAGGCAATATTCTCATCAGAAATTCCAACCTGAAGAAGAGAGTTCAACACCTCTTGAGTTTTTTGTTCAATACCTTGTTCAATGCCTTTTTCAAATCCGTCTTCAACACCTTCATCATACCGCTCCTGCATGTTAGCGTAGTAACTAGCAGCTCGGTGGTTCCATACTTCAATCATTTTTCGTTCCTCCTGTGTCCAATTGTTTACATCCAATAGATATTCTGCCTTTTGGATGGCACTGGTTTGTTTTGAGCTAAATTGTTTGTTAGAGAAGAATTCCATCCAAAGTTGTTGCTTCCTAGCCATTTCTCCCGTTTGCAATTTTTTCAGCTCAACAATGACCATCTCGAAGGGGTTTCGTGCTTGTTCTTTTTTACCAAATGGCATCTGTAAAGCCTGACCGGTTTCTGAATCGGTGATGATAAAGGAATGGACAGGTCTGTCGTCTTTAAAGTAGTTTGTTCCAACAATCGCGATACCATAGACTGGCTGGATTTTATCGTACATTTTATGCGTTTTCTTGGCTTTTTTTCGGGCCTTTGGCAGGCTGTCGACCAGATGTTGGCAAATATAAATCCATAATCGCTT
>NZ_POPB01000295.1 GCF_002964045.1 Streptococcus suis
AATCATATAGCAATAGCAGGAAATTCAGGTTCTGGAAAATCATATTTTTTGGTCTACCTCTTAAATATTCTAAAAAGAACTTCTGATTTAATTGTAGTTGATCCTAAATTTTCGAAACCTAGTATCTGGTGTCGAGAGAATCAAGTAGCAGTCATTCATCCTCAAGAAAACCGCTCCAAATCAGACTTTGTTTCACAAGTAAATGAACAATTGAGTCAATGTGTACAGCTCATTCATAAACGACAAGCTATTTTATATGAAAATCCACATCACCTATTCTCTCATTTAACC
>NZ_POPB01000296.1 GCF_002964045.1 Streptococcus suis
TTTTTCTTTGTGTAGCATAGGAGAACCTCATAAGTCCTTTTTCTTATATTATACTCCTAAATACGAAGAAAAGCCCTTAGAAAATCAATTCTAAGGACTTTGTCTTCAGTCTGAACCAACTGTCCACGCAGTTGGTTTTCTTAATTTATTTTGATTCTTCGAAAGCTATGGTTGCATTGACGGCATCAATGGTCAGGCTATTCTTACTGTTTTTGTTTTCCAGGGTCAAACTTTGTTTACGGTCTTCTTTTTTGAGAGGGAGTTTCTCATATACTCCACTGGTGTGAATGCCCATGGTTTCAAATTGCTTTTCGAGATGGGTCAAGTCACCCATCATTTCCTCTAGTTCTTTTTCGCTCTCTGCGTAGTAGCCTTGGTTTTGAGCTAGTGCCATTAGATCAAACTGGGTGCTAATAGCGAGATTGATGTCTTGTAGGCTTTGCTCGGTCAAGTCCAATCGAGTGTGATTGTAGGAGTTGGTCTTCGAAGGGGTAAAGACATTGTTTCCTTTTAGGCTGATTTGCAAAGCTGACAAGTCATAGTAATTTTCAAGTTTCACATTTTCAAGATTCGTTTCAGAAAGGTAAATCATTGTATCTGAGCCAGATATTTCAAGGTCTTTAAGGGTAGATTTAAATGAATTGAAAGAATCGGTTTGAATATGTCCACTGTCAATCTGACTATCATTCATGTAGATACTGCCTGTAATGTTCAGCTCTTTAACGTGGACATCCTCAAGTTCTAATATATTATTACCATAGAGATTTAGTGTATAGCCCTCTAATTTATTTAAGGTTTTTCCTTTTGGAATTTCAATAGTAATATAGTTGACATCAACATCTCGTTGGGCCAAAGCTTCTCCGAAATATTGCATAATTCCTTCAATTTTGAATTCTCGTCTTTGAGAAGAGAGTGTAAGTACCCCATCTTTTTCAGTGGCAGTTAAAGGAGATTGGAGATTGTTGTCAGAATTGGCATAGGTTAGATGAAAATCTTTGTCGCTGGATTCTTTGATGATGACATAATGTGGGAGTGATTCAAGCTTAACTGACTCCAGGTTGGGATAGGTTTTGTAGATTTTCTCAGGTGTGGAAACTTCTTCTAGTCGAGTCATGCCCCCAGTAAAAAATCCAATTCCAGCTAGAATTAAGCCTGTAATCAGGCTGACAAAGCCGATAATAATGGCGATGGTTAGTTTCTTTTTCATGCTCGTTTACCTCGTTTCAAGATCCATTTGAAGCAAGCCTTGACCAAGCGCCAAGACCAGTAGGCAAAAAATCCAGTCAAGATATAGATGAGAATAGCTCCGCCAATCAGTGATAAACCTGATCCAAAGCCCATGAGGAAGATGTTGAATCCTTCTGACATGAGGCTAAAGGCTTCCCAAATCAGATAGCCACCGCTGGTAAGAAGTCCGACACCCAAAGCAAAGGCACCGATTATGAGGGCCAAGATGAGCGCTACCAGTCCCAATAGGCTAGCTAGGAGAATGAGCAAGAGTGGAATGGCGATGGGCAGGGAAATGATTGCAAGGATAGCCAACCAGAGTGTTCGCTTGGTCTGGCTAAAATTGCGGAAGTAGCGACCGAGGAAAAAGGCTCCAAGGATAAGGGTCACAAAGAGGGGAATAAATCCGACAAATTCTCCCATGATAAAGAGCAGGAAGAAGGAAAATAATCCCATCATACTCAAGGCTCCCAGACCAACCCAGAGTTTCCAGTTGAGTTGAACAGGCTCTTGTTGATCCTTCTCCTCCTGGATTTGCTTGTTGAGCATGTTGTTAATGAGTTCGCTGGCAGCTTCTTTTGGTGAACCAAGTTCTTCTATAATTTCTGTTTCATGCTCTGGTCCAGCCTCGTCAAAGTATTCATTAAAGAAGTTGATGGCTTCAAAGTATTCTTTGTGGGGCAGTTTTTTGAGATATTTTTCTAACTGCTCCATGTACTCAGTTCTTGTCATGGCGAACGCTCCCTTCTATAATACCGTTGATGGTTGTTGTGTAGGTGTCCCAATCATCTTTGAGCTGAACCAGTTCTTCATGGCCCAGCTGGGTCAGGCTGTAATACTTGCGCATGCGGCCTTGGTATTCTTGGGAGTAGGTGGTCAAAAAGTCATTTTGCTCTAGCTTTTTCAGGATGGGATAGAGGGCAGACTCCTTGATATTGGCAATCAGTTTGATGGTCTGACAGATTTCATAGCCATAAGAATCATCGGATTCCAAAATAGCCATGATGAGAAATTCTGTCAGCACTGCGGGGACTGGAAAATGCATAGGACGCTCCTTTCTTTGATAGTTGGGTAATTAGGTTTGGATTTGGTATATATTTATTATTTGTTATATATCAAATCTTGTTATATGTTAAATATACACCTAAACAGATATTTTGTCAACGATATATGTGCAAAAATTGTCAAAAAAATACGGTTGGAATTCCAACCGTAAGAATTCATATTAGTCAACGTAAAGTTTTGATTTGTCACTCAACCAGCTATAAAGAAGACCGATTAAGAGACCACCACCAACGTAGTTTCCGAGTCCTGAGAATAGGAAGTTGCTCAACACACTCAAAAGATTCATTCCTTCGACTGGACCACCGTTTGAGAAGAAGGCGAGTGAGAAGGTAGAGAAGTTGGCGATAACGTGCTCAAAGCCAAGGAAGGCGAAGATAAAGATGATAAAGATCAATGAGATAACACGACCAGCATCGTCTTTCATACGCATGGTAACAAACACAGCAATGTTCACAACGATGTTAGCAAAGATACCTTCTACAAACTGTGTCAATGGTGTCTTAGCCAATTTAGCAACGGTTGCTTCTAACAAGTAGCTATGTGGATCAATATGTTGGTATGGTAAGGTCAAAGACAAGAGGTAGCAGACGATAACCGCACCGACAAAGTTGAAGAAAATACATGTTGCCAAGATTTTCAAAGCAGTCTTAGTTGGGATAACCTTGCGGTGAATGGCAGAAGTCATATACATCATGTTTGAAGTACCAAGCTCAGCGTTCATATACAAAATCATGACCAAGCACCAGCCAAACATCAAAGCGTAACTGAATTTTCCTAAATCTGGAACGATATGATTGAGCTTGTCAGCCGTATAAACAGAGATAGCCAGTCCGATTGCTAGATAGACACTAGCCATGATTGCACGAATAGCATAGGCAAAATAGTTGTTTTCGATCAAGTCTGCTTTTTTCTTGATACTTTTGTCGATATTATAAATCAGCGAATCTGGTTGTGCTGCCATAATAATCCCCTTTGTATTTTAAAACGTATTTGAGAATGTTCTCACAATAAAAGAGTATAACAGAAAACCGCTAAAAAAGTAAGTGTTTTTCAGTAAAAAACAAAAGTAACCGTTATCAATTGACAGATGACCTTCATTTGTCTGAAAATCATGATATGTAGAAAGAATGGATATGAATATTTTATGTGAAAGCTAAGTTATCTGCTCTGCTATTTTCCTGAAAACTATGCTACAATAAAGCTAGAAAAAATCGGAAATGAGGCTAGTATATGTCAGATCTTATTGCTTTTGGCTATGGAAGCAGTCGAGCAGAAATGCAGCTCAAGCGGCTCAATCGTCATGGAATCATCGCAGGGGCGACAGGTACAGGGAAGACAGTGACCTTAAAGGTCTTGGCAGAGCAGTTGAGTGATGCGGGAATCCCTGTCTTTCTGTCGGACATCAAGGGTGATTTGAATAGTTTGGTTGCGGCCAATACCAAGGAGATTGATCCTAGTCGTCTAGAGAAGACTCACTATCTTGACTATAGCCCAGTCGGCTATCCAGTTGAGTTGTGGGATGTCTTGGGGGAAAATGGGACTCCTGTCCGCATGACCATTTCAGAGCTGGGTCCTGTCCTACTGACACGTTTGTTGGGCTTGAATGATACTCAGGAGTCCATCTTGAATATTGTTTTCAGCGTGGCAGACGAACGTGGGCTGCTCTTGATTGACCTCATGGACCTGCGGGCTATGCTCAATTTTGTGGCTGAAAATGCGGCAGAGCTGAGCCAGTACTATGGAAATATTCCAGCTCGTTCGGTCGGTGCTATCTTACGTAGTCTGGTTGTTTTGGAGCAACAAGGTGGTAAGATTTTCTTCGGTGAGCCAAGTCTGGAAATTGCTGACTTGATGCGTACGGAGGAGGATGGCCGTGGGGTTATCAACGTTCTCCAAGCTACTCAGCTATTCAATCAGCCAACATTATATTCAACGGTTCTTCTCAGCCTCTTATCAGAACTCTATGAAGTCTTGCCTGAGGTGGGCGATTTGGACAAGCCTAAGATGGTCTTCTTCTTTGACGAGGCTCATGTTCTCTTCAAAGATGCTCCAAAAGTTCTTCTTGAAAAGATTGAATTGATTGTCCGCTTGATTCGTTCAAAAGGTGTAGGTGTCTTCTTTGTAACGCAGAATCCGACGGATATTCCTGATAGCGTGGCAGCCCAGCTGGGCAACCGTATCCAACACGGTCTTCGCGCCTTTACACCAAAAGAGCTCAAAACAGTTGCGACTGTTGCCGAAACCTTCCGTCAAGAAGGTGGGGAGGATTTGGCTAAGGTCATTCAGGAGTTACAAGTGGGTGAAGCTGTTGTGTCTACCCTTCAAGCTGACGGCACACCAAGCTTTGCGGATCGGGTTTTGATTTACCCACCGAAGAGTATGCTTGGAACGGTCGAGCCGAGCGCCCTCTTGTCTGTCATCAATAACTCTCCTTTGATGGAAAAATATGCTGACGCGGTCAACCGTGAATCTGCCCACGAGCAGATTTTAGCCATGACAGAGGCCAAAGAAGCCGAACTCATCAAAAAAGCAGAGCAGGCCGAGGCGGAAAAACAGGCAGAAAAAGAAGCTAAGGCAGCCGCAAAAATGGAAGAGAAAGCTCAGAAAGAAGCGGCTAAAGCTGCACAAAAAGCCAGTCAGCCAGCCAGTCGCAAAACAGACTCTATGATGGACCGCTTTACCAAGAACCTGATGAGCCAGGTCGGACGGGAAGTTGGGCGCGTGGTGACTCGTGGCATTATGGGCATGTTAAAAGGAAAATAAGATGAGGAACTGGGAAGGAAACTTCTCAGTTTTTTATCTAGACAAAGTTCTTGCCAGATGCCACAAAATTCGTTAAAATAAACACAAATCACTAGTTAGTAGGGAGTTGCCATGACTGATCAATTGCAGGCATTATTGAAAGACTATCAGCCCCAGCCATTGGGTGAAAAACGTTCCTATGCAGTCTTCTTGCCCTTAGTCTGGTCAGACAATCAGTGGCAGGTCTTATATGAGATTCGGAGCGAGTCCATTTCTCAACCGGGTGAGGTCTCCTTTCCTGGCGGCGGAATTGATGAAGGTGAGACAGCAGAAGAAGCTGCCGTTCGCGAGGTCGTCGAAGAATTGGATATTCAAGCTGAACAAGTTGAATTGCTAGGTGAAATTGATTATCTCGTTTTCGGTCGCTCAACGATTCGCTGTTTTGTCGGACGACTTCATCTGGACTGGAAGACCCTTCAACCCAATGACGAAGTGGCTCGATTCTTTACAGTTCCACTAGAAACCTTGCAAAAAACGGCCCCTGTCTATTATCAACTGGATTCACAGATTGTCCCAGATTGTGACTTTCCCTTTGAACGTTTGCGAGGTGGGGTTGACTATCCTTTCAGTCATCACAAACGCTTCGTTCCCTTTTATGAAAATCTACCAGAAAATATCTGGGGAATGACGGCCCAATTTACCCATCGTTTCACGGAAATCATAAATCAAAAAACTTCGCCCAGATGAGCGAAGTTTTCTACTTGTTGACCTACAAAATGGTGTTGAACTTATTTTTCAGTTTCCAATAAATGTTGACCTACTAGCGCAGCAAGAGCAGCACCAACTAGCGGTGCAAGGATAAAGACCCAAACCTGGCTAAGTGCAGTTCCACCTACAAAAAGAGCTGGCGCCAAGCTACGTGCTGGGTTAACTGAAAGACCTGTAACGTTCAAGCCCAAGATGATGAGCAAGGTTAAGGTCAGACCGATTACAAGACCTGCAATTTTTCCGTTACCCTTGCTTGCTGAAGTTACTGTAACGATAACTAAAACAAAGATAAAGGTTGCAATTGCTTCAAACAAGAAAGCGCCTGCGGCATTTACAGTTGTAAATCCATTTTCTCCTAAACTTGCTGTTGAGAGTCCAGCATTTGACAAGAAGAAAATCAAGGTTGATGAGGCAAGGATTGCTCCCAAAACTTGTGCAACCACGTAAGTAGCAAATTCTTGTGCATTCAAACGTTTGTTGATGAACATCGCCAATGATACAGCTGGGTTCAAGTGGGCACCTGAAACAGTACCGATGCTGTAAGCAGCCGCTACGATAGAAAGACCAAAGGCAAATGCAATTCCAAGATGACCAAGACCATCTACACCATTACCAAAAACAACAGCGCCAGTCCCAATAAAGACCAACATAAATGTACCGATAAATTCGGCTAAAAACTTTTTAGACATGTTTTTTCCTCCAGTTAGCTATCTTAAACCATTTTCATGAAAATTTCAAGAAAATTTGATTGTAAAGATGTGACAACGGATGGGGAGGGGCAAGGTTAAAATATTCCTCTCAGATACAGTTACGAAGTGTATGTTTGTGAATTGATGAATTCTTCATTACTTATTCTAAAATAAGCACATACGGATGTTACCACTAAATTGTGACTTATCAAGAGTAATAAAGCAATATTAAAGCGGTAACTTGTCGCTTTCCCTTTTCAACTTGGCTAACTTGACATGCATTTCCTAGGTCACTTTGCTTTAAATTATACTTTTTTCTTAAACATTTGATACGAGTAGGTATTTCTTGTGAGTAATTTTCATCAAAAAATTTCATAGATAAGCCCCTTACAAACATGGAAAAGTAGTAAAAATAGTTGTTATCCTAGTTGATTAAAAAAATCTCTGATTTCCTCATCTTTTATAAAATAATATATAATTTTCCCCTCTCTTCTAGTGTCCAAGATGTTTTGATTGGCTAGTTTACGAAGATGGTGGGAGGCAGATGCCATACTGAGATTTAGTAAACAGGCTATATCGCAGACACAGAGTTCTTCGACGGCAAGGAGATAAAAGATGATATTTATCTGTTTATTATCGGTAAATTTTGATAAAATGCGAAGTGATTTTTGGACTTTTTCCTTTTCAAGGTAGTTCGTTGCGGTTGTAACATTTTGTTGATTAATAACATCCACTTGACAGATACTATCTTTTTTCATAATTTTTTCTCCTAGCCTAACACAGTCCATAGCATGTCAAAGCTGTTGTTTTCAATCAGGATATACATCCCCAATCCTAAATAGACAACGGCAATAAACCATCTGCTATATTTTTCCAAAGTTTCTCCAACAGAAGGAACTTGTGCCAATTTTTGGGCAGAGAAAACCAAGAGATAAATCATGACTAGAAAGGTAAGTAAAGCCACTATCAAATTTGCTAAATTTAAGGTAGTAAAATATGGGACAAAGACACCAATATTGTCAGCACCACAACTTGCAAAAGTAATCATAGCGACTAGAAAAATCAGGTTTTTATTATCTTTGCTCAAACCTTCTTTGGCAATAGCTTCTCCATCAGAATCTCCTAAAAGCAAAACTTTGAGGCCTAGGAAAATTGGAATCAAACCGAGCAAACCTAAAATCTCTTTACTAGGAATATAATCTAAGACAAAT
>NZ_POPB01000297.1 GCF_002964045.1 Streptococcus suis
TCAGAATTGAAAAACCATAAAATTACAGCTGAGGAAGTCCGTGCCATCAATCCAATTGGTATCGTTCTTTCAGGTGGACCAAACTCTGTGTACGCAGAAAATGCCTTTGATATTGATCCAGAAATCTTTGAATTGGGTATTCCAATTCTGGGAATCTGCTACGGTATGCAGTTGATTACCCATAAATTGGGTGGTAAGGTTGTTCCTGCTGGTGAGGCTGGAAATCGTGAATATGGTCAATCAAATCTTCAACTGAAGACTGAATCAGCGCTTTTTGCTGGAACACCAGAAGAACAGCTTGTACTCATGAGCCACGGGGATGCTGTGACTGAAATTCCTGCTGATTTCCACTTGGTTGGTCTTTCTGCTGACTGTCCTTTTGCTGCTATTGAAAATACTGAAC
>NZ_POPB01000298.1 GCF_002964045.1 Streptococcus suis
GCAATTCCAAGTTCAATCCCTAACACTTGTTTGCATTCGTATAAAAGATGGAATAGGTTCATAGAATCTACCCCACCGGATACGGCTACTAGTACTTTCTTATGTTTATCAAAAAAGTGACCATCCTGTGTCACTTTTAAAAATCTATCTTTCATTTACTTTAAAATCCCGTAAATATCATTTGCAATTTGTGTAATCTCATCATAATTTGATTTATCTGTAAAAATAGATAAAACAAAAGGAGATCCTGCGTAAACAATCGCTACAT
>NZ_POPB01000299.1 GCF_002964045.1 Streptococcus suis
ATTCTTTATCGGTTACAAAATCAACGGTTACTTTATTACCATCAGTTTTTGTTACTACTTGTTTTTCTTGGAGAATGGAAATAGCCTGTTGGAAAGCTAATAAGTCCAATCGATAAAATTGTGGTTTATCAAAAGAAACTTGATTATTTTCAGGAAAATATACATCGACTTGAACTTGTACATCTGTAGTAAAGCTCCCCACATTGAAGAAAGAGAAAGCATTATCTAGTGTAAACTCACTTGACTGATTATTGACAGTAATGACAACCTTTTTTTGATTCTCATTTGAGAATGTTAAATTTGGCAAATTTAAGTATACTTGGCTATTTGCAGGTA
>NZ_POPB01000003.1 GCF_002964045.1 Streptococcus suis
CTAGTTGTTTTGTCGTTATAATAATTATAAAGCATGAAATGGAAAACGAGCAACTCCTAATTGGAATTGCTCGTTTTTTTATGTATGAGCAGCTAGTTTTTGCCCAGCCTCAATAACAAAGTATATTGAAAAGGCTCCAAAGTCCTATCGACTCTGGAACCTTTTTCTATTTACATGCTCTCTTAATTTTTTCCTTCCATGGCAAATAAGCCTCCAGCACCGA
>NZ_POPB01000030.1 GCF_002964045.1 Streptococcus suis
CGTGCCAGAGATGAAAATGATGAAGCTATCTATGTCGCAGGGCAGATTGACCAGTTGCACCGAGAAGGTAAGGCTTATAAGGATTTTGCAGTTCTCTATCGGACCAATGCCCAGTCCCGTACCATTGAAGAAGCCCTGCTCAAATCTAATATCCCTTATACCATGGTTGGGGGCACCAAGTTCTACAGCCGTAAGGAAATCCGAGATGTGATTTCTTATTTGAATATCATCGCAAATCCATCGGACAATATCTCCTATGAACGAGATCG
>NZ_POPB01000300.1 GCF_002964045.1 Streptococcus suis
ATTAAGGGAATGGTCGATATTCGCAATGCCTACCAAGAAGTTATTGCCATTCAACGCTATTATGACTATGATAAGGAGACCTTTAACCATTTGTTAGGCAAACTCAATCGTACCTATGATAGCTTTGTCAAACGCTATGGGTATTTGAATAGTGCTGTGAACCGCAATCTTTTTGATAGTGATGATAAGTATTCGCTTCTTGCTAGTTTGGAAGATGAAAGTCTAGATCCAAGTGGAAAGTCTGTTATCTATACTAAATCCCTTGCCTTTGAAAAGGCTCTAGTGCGTCCTGAAAAAGAGGTTAAAAAGGTACATACTGCCCTT
>NZ_POPB01000301.1 GCF_002964045.1 Streptococcus suis
ATCTCACATCAAAAGAATTCGGAGAACAAGATGAGCAAAAAAAGACATTCTATCAGTCCAATGATGGACATTGCAGCCAAAAAAGTGTTTAGTGATCCCGAGGTAACCACTGATTTCATTGAAACCTTCCTCGGTTTCAGACCCAAAAAGGTCCGAATCATGAATGGAACCTTAGCCGATTTGAAGAGAGAACAAGATGGCTACTTTACGACAACCGTTGATGTGCTTGCATCCTTGGAAGACGATACCCAAGTGGTGATTGAAATTCAAGTCGCGCACCAGAAAGCCTTTTTGAAGCGATTATGGATTTATATTTGCCAACATCTGGTCGACAGCCTGCCAAAGGCCCGAAAAAAAGCCAAGAAAACGCATAAAATGTACGATAAAATCCAGCCAGTCTATGGTAT
>NZ_POPB01000302.1 GCF_002964045.1 Streptococcus suis
AACCATCTAAGTGCTTTCCCAGCTTCCAAGTGCAGTAGAACAATTTCTAGTTTCTCAGAGACAGATTTTGGACTTCTTTTGGACATAATAAAACTCCCCTCATAGTTTCTAGTGAAAATTTTTGTTTTTTCGCTGTCCACTATAAGGGGAGTATATCACTCTGGGTGTTGTAAATTATTTTATTATTTCAAATTCTTCGGCTGGGTATAAATAATCTTCTCCAGATTTATCTACAACACGGTACCATCCATGTTCTATAGAAAGGATTTCATAAATTTTCCCGTTATCCAAAGTATGAAATTCGGTCTTACCAATATATTTAGCTCGCATTACAACCACCTCTTGACTTTAAATTCAACTTTACCTATGTTTTTCGCCTTATACCAATGAGCTTCTATCTTACTGCTGGCAGATAATCTGCAATGCCTTTTACTTTTTCCAATCTTTTGCATTTGAGCGGCATTCTCTAACCAATCGACGGATATAAACAATCTGACTTAGAACATCCTTCCCAGCAATTACTTCAATATTTGTAATTTTACTGCCACGTTTAATCAAATAGTCTCCTCTAACAGGAAACCCTATTTGAACATAGATGTCTCTAGCGTTAGTACTTAGCGACTGGCGAATACGATGAAGATGAAATTATATTACGATTAGAATTCTAAGAAAAAGTTTACACAAAATAAATTATGTAAACAAAATTAACTTCTTTGACTGAGCTGCAGGATTAAATCCATAGCTGTTTTTCGATTGCGGAAATAGATTTTTACCCCACTCGATTTCAACCGTTTGGTAAAGGCGCTTTGACTGAGTTTCATTTTCTCAGCAATTGGCTTTTGTTTGAAATCTTCTTGATAGATTTTTTGGGAGATTAAGGTCTCAAACAGATCCGTTTGCGAACGATTCCAAGCAGCTTTGATGAAATCGCTAGAAGTTAGCAAGGGGTTGATCACACGATCGATTTGCTTGTATTCAGATGAAAATGCAATTTTGCTGGTGCCGTAGTCATGGTTGTCATGAATGAAGTCAATAGCCTTGCGTGCTTCCCAATAAGCTGGACCATCTGCTCCAATACTTAGCTTTGGATTG
Source organism: Streptococcus suis (assembly GCF_002964045.1). Taxonomy (GTDB): domain Bacteria; phylum Bacillota; class Bacilli; order Lactobacillales; family Streptococcaceae; genus Streptococcus; species Streptococcus suis_U. The sequence goes on from NZ_POPB01000302.1 coordinate 1,093, forward strand.
ATAGCTGTTAGAATCTCACCCAAACCAATTCCAAATCGAATCTCCACCTCATCACGAAAAGCTATTTGGATTTGGTCAATCATCAAAAAGATATAAGGGTTAGGCTTGCATAAAGCTTGAAATTTATCTCCCTTTGTAATGGTAAAAGGTGATGCGAAGTCCTGAGAGAAGGAATGATTGATTCTACTCAGCTGTTGTTTTAGTCGCTCTTGAATACTAGAGCGGTTGGAAATCTGTTTTGAATTGACAATATCTCCTATTATTGCGATATAATTCATAACTTGCCCTTTGTTTCTATTATATTTCTATTATAACGGACAATATATAAGTTGTCCATTAAAAAGGACATTTTCTATTATTTCCATTATAGCGGAAAGTATTTGAGTTCAAAAATCATTTTTTCTGCTTTGCTACTTCTATTTTATATTGCTGTATCTTACTTCTTCGAATAAAAAGTAAAAAGAAGAGATCATTTTCTCTTCTTTTTGGCTTTCTTAATCTTGTTGGCTTGGCGTTTCATGGCCTGTTTCATAGCGAATTCACCGATTTTACCTTTCAATCCGCCTCCAAACATTTGGGACATGTCTGGCATACCAGCACCTCCCATTAGTTGGCTCATATCCGGCATGCCTGCACCGCCCATCATATCTTCAAGAGCAGACATATCCATACCGTTCATATTTGGAATGTTTTTAGGGAGATTATTTGGATTGATTCCCATTTGTTTCATCATTTTGTTCATGTCGCCTGACATGACACCCTGCATCATGGTTTTCGCTTGGTTGAAATCCTTGATAAATTTATTGACTTCGACAAAGCTATTTCCTGAGCCCGCTGCGATACGACGGCGACGGCTAGGTGTCAGCAAATCAGGATTTTCACGTTCAGCTGGTGTCATAGAAGATACAATTGCTCGTTTTCGTGCAATTTCTCGTTCGTCAATTTTTAAGTTGGCAAGGGCTGGGTTACCAGCCATACCTGGAATCATCTTCAGCAGGTCTTCCATTGGTCCCATATTTTGAACTTGGTCCAGCTGATCAATGAAATCGTTGAAATCAAAGGTATTCTCACGCATTTTTTCAGCGAGTTCTAGTGATTTCTTCTCATCGTATTCTTTGCTGGCTTTTTCAATCAAGGTCAGCATATCACCCATACCTAAGATACGAGAAGACATACGGTCTGGGTGGAAGGTTTCAATATCTGTGATTTTTTCACCAGTACCGGTGAATTTGATTGGCTGACCAGTAATGTGACGGACAGACAAGGCTGCACCACCACGTGTATCGCCGTCAATCTTGGTCAAAATCACACCAGTAATAGCCAGTTGATCATTGAACTCACGCGCAACGTTGGCAGCTTCCTGACCAATCATAGCATCGACGACCAAGAGGATTTCGTTTGGCTGAGCAAAGTCTTTGATTTCTCTCAATTCGGCCATAAGGGCTTGGTCAATCTGCAAACGACCGGCCGTATCAATCAAGACATAGTCATTATGATTAGCTTTGGCTTGTTCTAAACCTTGGCGTACAATCTCCAGGGCAGGGACTTGATTGCCCAACTCGAATACAGGTACATCAATTTGTTGACCAAGGGTTTTCAACTGGTCAATGGCAGCTGGACGATAAATATCCGCCGCAATCAAGAGAGGACGAGCATTCTCTTCCTGCTTGAGTTTGTTGGCCAGTTTACCTGTGAAGGTTGTTTTACCAGCCCCCTGCAAACCAGCCATCATGATGATGGTTGGAATTTTTGGTGATTTGATAATCTCTGAAGTTTCAGACCCCAATACAGCTGTCAATTCTTCATCAACGATTTTGATGATTTGTTGAGCAGGGTTCAGGGTTTCAATGACTTCATGACCAATTGCACGTTCACGTACTTTCTTGATAAAGTCTTTGACAACTGGAAGAGCAACGTCGGCTTCTAGTAAGGCCAGACGGATTTCCTTAGTTGCTTCCTGAATATCACTCTCAGAAATTTTTCCCTTACGACGCAGATTTTTAAAAACATTCTGCAAACGTTCTGTTAAGCTTTCAAAAGCCATATACTTCTCCTCTTACTCTCTATTATCAATACTGGTTAGAATAGCGATTTTTTCCTTCAAATAAGCATCTTCTGGATACTTGCTCAGTATTTCATCGAAAATCTGACTACGCACTACATAATCCGAATACATATGCAGTTTCATCTCATAGTCTTCCAGTAATTTTTCTGTTCGTTTAATGTTATCATAGACCGCCTGACGACTTACATTGAATTCCTCAGCAATCTCAGCCAAACTGTAATCATCGGCATAATAGAGCTCGATGTAGTTCATTTGCTTGTCTGTTAGCAAGGCTGCGTAGAATTCAAATAAGGCGTTCATGCGATTGGTTTTTTCAATTTCCATAAGGTTTATTATATCAAAAATTCTAGCTTTTATAAATAAAAACATCTGTCACTGATGATCGAAAACAGATGTTATTTACATAATTCAGTTTATGTAAAAGCAGTTAATTATTCTCCAGATAGAATTCAAACCGTTCGCCAACGTATTGACTATTTACATACTCAAAGGCCTGGCCGTCTTCCAGATAGGAAACTTGTTTCAAGGCTAAAATTGCTTGATTCTTTGAAATTTGTAGATAATTGGCTACTTTTTCGCTAGCCAGTCGGGCAAAAATCGTTTGTTTACTTGTTCCGATACGGTAGCCATTGTCAATCAGTGTTTTGAAGAAATGATTGGTCACATGTTCTTTAGGAACATTTTTAATTAAGCGTTCTGGAATACTAGCGACCTCATAGACAACAGGGACATTGTCAGCAAATCGAACCCGTTCCATCCGGATGATGTATTCTCCCTTCGCTAATGCAAGGTGCTCAACTTCCTTATCGTTGGGCTTAGTTCGGATATAAGACAGTAATTGGCTGCTCGGCTCTTTCCCTTGGAGCTGTACCAATTCTGTAAAGGAGGTTGTCCCACGCATCTTCTCCTGGACACGAGTGCTGGCGACATAAGTGCCAGAACCAACTTTTCGTTGTAGGACTCCCTCTTCAACCAGTAGGGTAATTCCTTGGCGCAAGGTCATCCGAGAAACGCCGAATTCCTCTGCCAAATCACGCTCGCTAGGTAATCGTTGCCCGACCTTCCAGACTCCCTTATCGATCTGTTCTTTTAATTTATCATGAATAGTAATGTATGCTGCTTTCATCTATCTAGCCTTTCTTGCTTCTAGTTTACCAAAATATCAAGATTTTGACCAATCTAGACCGATTTTTATCTGTAAAAAATTCCTAGACAAACAATCTGCACCCTTTCCCTATAACAAACTCAGTAAAATCTAGAAAAAAACGAACGCTCTATTTTATAAATTCTCCCATAGTTTGCAAAACATATATTTAGCAAATATAGTTTGGAAAATGTTCGTTTTTATGATAAAATAAGTAACAGTATTTGAATTATTTTCAAAACGAAAGGGAAAAACATGACAAAACAAGATGTCCAAAAAATTATTGTATTGGATTATGGTAGCCAATACAATCAGCTTATTTCACGTCGTATTCGTGAATTTGGTGTCTTTTCAGAATTGAAAAACCACAAAATTACTGCTGAGGAAGTTCGTGCCATCAATCCGATCGGTATCGTTCTTTCAGGTGGTCCAAACTCTGTTTACGCTGAAAATGCCTTCGATATTGATCCTGAAATCTTTGAATTAGGTATTCCAATCTTGGGGATTTGCTACGGCATGCAGTTGATCACTCATAAGTTGGGTGGTAAAGTTGTTCCTGCTGGTGAGGCTGGTAACCGTGAGTATGGTCAATCAACACTTCAGTTGAAAGCTGATTCAGCTCTGTTTGCAGGCACACCAGAAGAACAACTTGTACTCATGAGCCACGGTGATGCAGTAACTGAAATCCCTGCTGACTTCCACTTGGTTGGTCTTTCTGCTGACTGTCCTTTTGCTGCTATCGAAAACACAGAACGCCGCATCTACGGTATCCAGTTCCACCCAGAAGTTCGTCATTCGGTTTATGGTAATGATATTCTGAAAAACTTCGCATTTGGTATCTGTGGTGCAAAGGGCGACTGGACAATGGAAAACTTCATCGAAACAGAAATTGAAAAAATCCGCCAGACTGTTGGGGACAAGAAAGTCTTGCTTGGTTTGTCAGGTGGTGTAGATTCATCTGTTGTTGGTGTCCTACTTCAACGTGCTATCGGTGACCAATTGACTTGTATCTTTGTTGACCACGGTCTTCTTCGTAAAAATGAAGGTGATCAGGTTATGGAGATGTTGGGTGGCAAGTTCGGCCTCAATATTATTCGCGTTGACGCTGCCAAACGTTTCCTAGACCTTCTAGCAGGCGTATCTGACCCTGAGAAGAAACGTAAAATCATCGGTAATGAATTTGTTTACGTCTTTGACGATGAGGCGAGCAAGTTGACTGATGTTGAATTCCTAGCACAAGGAACACTTTATACCGATATTATCGAGTCTGGTACGGATACTGCTGAGACAATCAAATCTCACCACAACGTTGGTGGTCTTCCAGAAGATATGCAGTTCAAGTTGATTGAACCGCTCAATACTCTCTTTAAGGATGAAGTTCGTGCCCTCGGTACTGCTCTTGGTATGCCGGATGAAGTTGTATGGCGCCAACCATTCCCAGGACCAGGTCTTGCCATTCGTGTCATGGGTGAAATCACAGAAGAAAAACTCCAGACTGTTCGTGAATCTGACGCAATCTTGCGTGAAGAAATTGCCAAAGCGGGCCTTGACCGCGATGTGTGGCAATATTTCACGGTTAATACTGGCGTTCGCTCTGTAGGTGTCATGGGTGATGGCCGTACCTACGACTACACCATCGCCATCCGTGCCATCACTTCTGTTGACGGAATGACTGCTGACTTTGCCAAACTCCCATGGGAAGTCCTACAGAAGATCTCCGTCCGCATCGTAAACGAAGTCGACCACGTCAACCGCATCGTCTACGATATCACAAGCAAACCACCAGCAACAGTTGAGTGGGAGTAAAACAGTCTGAGCATAGACTGTTTTACCCGACGCCTAAAAATAAGAAAGCGTCGCTAGCCTGGGGAGAGGCTCTATCAGCCAGTCCATCAAGACTAATTTAGCCGATGCCTAAAAACGCAAAAGCATCGTTGTCTGGGGATAGACTGTTTTACCCGACGCTTGAAAACAAGAAAGCGTCGCAAGCCAGAGAATAGGTTCTATCAGCCGGTCCATCAAGACAAATTTAGCCGATGCTTGAAAACAAGAAAGCATCGTAAGTCCAAGATTAGAAATTACATATATAATAAAAGGAAGTCAATATTTAGTTTGGCTTCCTTTTATTGTATTCATTATTGTTCAGAATCTGATTTGTGTTTATCTAGTTCTTTTTTTACTTCTGAAATTGTTGTTTTAGCTACTTTTCTACGTATCATTTTTATTTAACCCGAAAAGTTTAACAAATTAAACTTTTGTCTAGAATTGAAGTTATTTTTTTGATATACTTAATGTATGACAAATATCACTATTGGAAAACTATTAAATTTACCGAGCTTTCATCATTTTTATTCCATACCAGTATTTCAACATTCGAACCTTCTTGAAAGCTTTTTGATTGTTTATAAAAATGAGAATAATATAGTCTACGTGGATTTACAAAGCGAGTCTGGAAAAAACCATGAGTCACGATTTGCAAGTCATTTCGATAAAGATAATTTGTTGATTGGATTGGGTGCTGTTCCATATGAGTCTTGGGCGACTTGTTATGTTCTCGAAGTACAAAAAAATATCAATCGTAGAGGTGTCAGCCTATCTTATATAGTCGAAAATTATGGTAACTTAAAAATTTTCGAGGATTTGCTTCAAAAATATAGGGAACACAATCGTACAACCATTTATGACCCCTACCGCTATTCCTATACTGTAGATGAGAAAAAATATGAAAAGGATAGTAAATTAAACATTGTTCCTCGAAATGAATATGAAAAAATTAGAGACTTTCATCCTTTTCTACAGACCAATCGAGGGAATGTTTATGCTGTACCATGCCTATACAAGGATCATAAAAGAAATAGAGAAACTAAAATCTATATCATGGGCTGGTATTTTTATGAGAATCAATTAAAAATTTCATGGAAACCATCGCACTCTCGAAAAAGTCGCTGGCGTTCTTCTATTGTCTTCATTGATAAACGTACAGATAAATTCTTCTTTCAAGGAGAACTTTATAAAAAGGGGACATTCCCCATCTTTCTAGAGCAACTACTTATCCAAAATAAACATTATCAAAGTCGTTTAGATGCTTCATTTTCAGCATTCGTAAGTATTATTGAGAAGCAGAAAAAGGCAGCGAAATTGCGTATAAAATAACAGCCAAAATCAATTGACTGTTATTTTCGATTATCCTTCAATTTTACGACAACTCTAAACTGACGATCGGGATGATTTTCAGTATTGGACATTTGAATTCTAGCTTCAAGAATATCTCCGTGTCCAAAATAAATGAGACGACTGATCAATGAGTTTTTATCGGCTGGAATATAGCCTAATTTTGTGCCATTATAAAATATTGCGACAGCTTCGGAATCATGGGGATTGGTTGGCTCCCCTATCAATTGTACAGGTGTACCTGGTTTGAGCTCATCAATGACATCTAGTCCATCATAATAAGCGAAAGCGGCTAAATGAAAATCTTGAACATTTCTAGTTGGTTCGAATGAAGAGAATGACATATGCTACCTCCATTTTATAATTATGGTTGATAAACAATTTGATAATTAGCGTTGATAATAACCCCGTTTTGATAAACTGTATAACGGATTTTATCATTTCCTTCCAAAATATTATAAGGTATGGATTCAGTTCTAGTATAATTGCCTTCAACTACTTGCCAGTTATTTTCTCCAAGTATTTGATTGGCATATTCAATCGTTTTTGGCCCGCTATCTAAGGTTACTCCTGTTTGAGTATTTGATAATGGATCCAAACCACTATTAGCTGAATTTGAGACGCGGTAGAAAACATCAACAGCTGTATCTAAAACTTCTGTTGCAATGACCATTCTGTCTTTTGTTGTATCTGAAAGGTCTTCTCCACCGTTTAATAAACTTGATGGAATGGAAAAGTTGGCAGGTACCATTAACAGACCAGATTCGCCAGTGTTTTTGTCTACAAAACCAGTTTCGAAAATTCCATCTGTAATTTTTCCTCGTCCGATCAAATTACGTGTCTCTGAAACCAGGCCTTTGATATTAAAAGTCAGCTGCTCTCCCTGGCTATTTTGCCAAGTTCCGATAATACTATCGTAATTACCTTGCATAAGGGTATCGATATCTAGTGTTAATAAACTAATTGATTTTTGTTCGCTTGAACTAGTTGTTGAGCTTGACTCGCTAGTCACTTGTTCAACACTTGATGATGTAGCAGTTGATTCTTGACCTTGATTATTGCTACAAGCAATCAAAAATACAGAGCAAAGTAAACTTACAGCACATAAATAACCATTTTTTCTCATATCACACTCCTATTCTCTATGGATGGTAAAGCCAGTTGCTTGCTTTGTTGCCATAATCGTCATGTCAGAGATCTGCACATGACTTGGTTGGTTTGCTACAAAAAGCGCACAGGAAGCGATATCGTCGGCTTGTAAGGCTTCAATCCCTTGGTAAACAGCCTTTGCTTTTTCTACATCACCATGGAATCGAACTTGACTAAAATCTGTTTCTACAATTCCTGGTTGCAAGGTAGTCACTTTTATATTCGTCTCAAGTGTATCAATTCGAATACCATCAGATAAAAATTTAACGGCTGATTTTGTAGCTGCATAGACTGCTGCACCACCATAAGCATAAATTCCAGCTGTTGAACCAATATTGATGATATGGCCTTCATTGTTCTTAACCATTTGTGGCAATAGTTGATGTGTCACTGCTAACAAGCCTTTTATGTTGGTATCAACCATTGTCATCATGTCTGAAAAATCATAGTCTTGAAATTTCTCCAAGCCTAATGCTAATCCAGCATTGTTAACTAGAATGTGAATGGGTCCAACTTCACTTAACAATTTCTGGCAATGCTCGATGACCTCTTTGTTATTAGTAATATCGAACGATGAAATATACACTTTCACATTGTATTTCTGTTCAATATCAGACTTTATCTCTTTAAGTTTTTCTTTTCTACGACCAGTTATAATAACGTTATCACCATTTTTGGCGAAAGAATAAGCTATCGCTTTGCCTATTCCGCTACTGGCCCCGGTAATTAAACAAGTTCTATTCATTTCAAATTCCTCATACTGTATATACTTAATATTATAACACTTTTTAGGTATAAATGAAAAACAACTGAGATGATTTCTCAATTGTTTTCGTTTGCTAGTTTATCGATGTTTTCTAATTTGTACTATTTAATTTGATAATTAGTCTGCGTAATTGAAATTTTGATATTATTTTGAAACTTAGTTAATGTCAAAAACTTCGCTCTCCTGCTTGTTTGGCAAGAAAAGTGAAAGAACGATTCCAACAAGAGCAGGCAATAACCATGCTAATGATTGTCCGGCCAATGGCAAAGCTGAAATGATTGTTGAAACAGCTGTCCAACCAAATTGACCTGCCAAAACTTCTACCAATGACAAAGCTGTTACTAGACCAACTGTCAACTGCATACCATATTTTGAAAGCGGTACAAATTTGTTGACAATGGTAATTAAAACAATACAGATGGTAATTGGATAAAGAATCAAAAGAACTGGAATAGAGAAGGCAATAATCTTACTCAAACCAAGATTGGCAATCCCAAAACCAATCAAGGTAAAGACAGTCGCATATACTTTGTAGCTAAAACGTGGAAAACGCTCAGCGAAAAATTCACCAGAAGACACAATCAAACCAGCTGTTGTAGTGAAGCAGGTTACGATAACCATCGCTGCCAAGAAAATCTGTGCACTTGGTCCAAAGATGGCTTGGGTTGCTTGAGATAAAACATAGACACCCTTGTTGGTATCGGACGCCAAAACATCTGCTGGCACTGGGAAATGATTTCCAAGGAAAGCCAAACCAACATAAAGCGCTGAGAAAGCCAAGGCTACAATAAGGCCTACTGACCAAATGGTAGATACATATTCCTTCTTGCTGGAGAAACCAAGTTGCTTCAAGGTGTTTACTGCTACCACACTAAAAGCGATGGAAGCCAGTGCATCGAGGGTGTTATATCCTTCAATAAATCCAGTACCAAAAGCCTGACCCGCTGAATAAGCTTCCGAAGCTGGTAATGGGCTGGTTGAAACATACTTAGCAATACCTAGCACCACTAAAATCACAATCAAAATGGCAAAAACAGGTGTTAAAATACGACCAATACTATTCAAAATCTGTGATGGATTGAGGGCAATTAGATAAGCAGCAACAAAATACAAAGCGGTGAAAACCAATAACCACAAGGAAACGTTACTTTCACCCAACAAGGGCGCGATACCAATTTCAAAGGACGTTGTAGCTGTACGTGGAATGGCAAAGAAGGGACCAATCGCCAAGTACAAGGCTACAAGATAGATCGTTGCAAAAGCAGGGGAAATCTTGCGTGAAATCTCATGGACATAGCCTTTTGGATTTAAGGTACCGACAATCAGAGCAATGACGGCAATGCCGACACCCGATACGACAAATCCTAATATAGCTGGCCAGAAATTCTCACCAGATAAGACACCGAGTGCAGGCGGGAAAATCAAGTTTCCCGCACCAAAAAACATACCAAACAGGAGTAGACCTGTTAAGGCTCCTTTTTTCATAACTCCTCCTTTGTTAGAAAAAATATTTGTGAAAAACTATTATACCATACAACTCTTGCTTTTCCGAGCAAGTTGCAAAAAATCTAGCTTTCGCTAGATTTTCATTATATTTCTGAAAAATATTTTTGTTTCCTTACAATAAATCAGCAATCAAACTATCCACTTCGTCTTTCACTTCTTCTTTCGGTGTAATTTCAGTTAGGATAATCCCTGCTACAGCTCGTTCCACCAAGCCTTCTACATCCATGCGAGCTTCGTACTGCTCCACATTTTTAATCTTAGGATTAGTCTTTGGACGGTCTGGTGCAAAAATGGTACAACAGTCTTCAAATGGCTGAATGGAAATGTCAAAAGTATCAATTTCTTGTGCAATATCAATGATTTCCAGCTTATCCATGGTGACAACAGGACGGATAACAGGCGTATTAGTTACTGCATTGATAGCCTGCATAGATTCCAAGGTCTGACTTGCAACTTGGCCTAGACTTTCACCATTGATAATAACCATAGCACCACGCTCTTCACGAACTCGGTCTGTAATTCGCATCATGAAACGACGGGTCAAGGTCATCAAGTAGGCTTCAGGGGCCTTTTCCTTGATTTCTTCCTGAATTTCTGTAAACGGCACTTCGATAAAGGTGATATTACCACCAAAGGCAGTCAATTTACGAGTCAAATCATGGGCTTTTTTAAGTGCACCTGGGCTAGTATAAGGAGGACTTGCAAAGTGGAGAGCTTCGATTTCTACCCCACGTTTCAGTGCTAAATAGCCCGCAACTGGCGAATCAATACCACCTGATAGCATCAGCGTACCCTTGCCAGATGTACCTACTGGAAGACCGCCTGCCCCCTTGATTTCTTCATGGGAAATATAGGCTGCATCAGGACGAATTTCCACTCGCAGAGTAATGTCTGGCGACTTCATCTGCACCTGTACATTTGGAATGGCTGTGAAAACTGCATCTCCAAGGACTTGGTTAAGGTCACGGCTATCCAATTCAAAACTGTGGTCGCTACGACGTGCCGCAATCTTGAAGGTCATCCCTTCCTTGTAAATAGACTGCATAATCTCCACAACCGCTTCTTTCAAGGCTGGAACTGATTTTTCAATCTTATAAGACGGTGCAAAATTTTGGATACCAAAAATCTTCTTCAAAGAAGCTGACACTTCCTGATAATCCGCCCCATTCAAATAGACATGACCACGGTCACGGTCAAAATAAACGGTCACTTCTGGATAGACTGAAAGGACATGCTTGATGTTGTTACGCAGTTTGTTGACAAACCGCATCTTGTTTTTCCCTTTGGTTGACAATTCGCCATAGCGAATCATAATTTCTGAATAGTTCATACTACCTTACTTTCTGTGTATTGTGATAAATTTGTTTGAAAATCGTGAGGAATTGTTCGATTTGCCCCATATCGTTGTCATCGTCCAAGCTGATACGGACGGCAGTTTGAGCCAACTTCTGCGGAACACCCATAGCAATCAGTGTTCCAGCTGGTTTTCCAGCCTTGGACGAGCAGGCTGAAGTTGTCGAAATGTAAATCTGGTGGTCTTCAAAGGCATGGACAATGACTTCACCACGGATGTTCTTAATCCCGAAAGTTACGATGCTTGGCACAAAGTCCTCTAGTCCAGAAAAGACTGTCACATCATCGTACTTGCCCAATTCATCCACAAGGATCTGCTTCATGGCTGTCAGCCGCTTCTGGCTATCTATCGCCTTGTCAAGGGTCAAGCGGAGCGCCTTAGCAGTTGCTGCGATACCAGCCACATTTTCAGTAGTTGAGCGTTTATCGCTTTCCTGTCCTCCCCCTGTCAATAGCGGAGCGATTTTCTTGCCAGCTTTGACATAGACGAAACCTATTCCTCTGACAGAGTGGAATTTGTGACCTGAAAAACTAGCAAAATCAACTCGGTCTGTCAAATACCGTTCCGTTGGCACCTTGCCGATAGCCTGAACAGCATCCACATGGAAGGAGATGGTTGGCTTATCAGCTAACAGTTGAGAAATTTCCTGAATGGGCTGAATGGCACCAATTTCATTGTTGACGGCCATGACAGAAACCAATGTGGTATCTGGACGAATCAAGCTTTCTAAGGCTGAAACATCCACAAAACCTTGGGCATTGACCGGAGCCAAATCCACCTCAAAACCTTGGGTTTTGAGCCATAGAGCTGACTCCTTTACCGCTGGATGCTCAATAGCTGACACAATGATGTGCTTGCCCAGATGTGCCTTTTCAAAAGCCACGCCCTTGATGACCCAGTTATCACCTTCTGTACCACCTGAGGTGAAAAAGATTTCCTTGCTGTCCTTGCCGAGAAGCTCTCCTATTTGCTTGCGAGATGCCTCTAAAATCCGTGTCGCCTGGCTACCCAGGTTGTGCAGACTAGAGGGGTTGCCCCAAATTTTTGTCGCCACTTCCGTATAGGTCTTCAACACTTCTGGGTATACCTGGGTCGTGGCTGCGTTGTCAAAATAAATCATTTCTTCATTCCTTTGTTTGCAATAGTCCTATTTTATCACGTTTTCATGCCTTTCGCCAATCTTTAAGATAGTTTTAAACTTGGTTTTTTATGACGGACTTGGAGGATAGCACATGAAATCAACAAATAGAAAAGAACATGGTTCTGCCTTAACAAAACTACAAAAGTTTTTGACCTTTATAGGTTCGATTTTAGGGATTGTTACTGCCTGTATTACTATTTATACTTTTACTGCTAAATCGACAGCATCCAGTACAAACACTACTCCAACAAGTAGTTCTATAACTCCATCCAGCTCTAGTAGTCAGTCTCAAGTCAACGCTTCTAGCCAAGAATCCAATTATGACACAACTACAAGTTCAGTTAGTGAAACAATACAATCAGCTTCAGCAACGACTTCTGAATCTACCAATATTTCATCTGAAAGCAGTACTTCGTTAAGTCAAACATCCGAAGCTACAGAAACTAGCGCTAGTTCAGAAGTCACAAGCGGTGCTTCTGAAACAACATCTGATCAATAATATTTTTTCATTTAATTCGTTTATTTTGATATACTGAATGATCAAAATGGTACGCTTTTGATGATTACTAATACTAATCACATATAGAAAATTCTGTTTCAAATCGTTTTCTTATGCATTATATACTTGACTAATTTTTGAATTAAAATTTCTTCTAATCTATTTCTTATTAAGTTTGTAATAAGAATATTCTAGAAGAAAAGAGATCAAAATTTACAGACGAAAAAGAAAGGGCTAACCTTTCTTTTTTGCTTGCTATAATCTATTTCTCAATTCATCAATATCTTCTTGACTAGTTGACCAGCTAGTTGCAAAGCGGATGATACTGTGACTATCGTCATATTTTTCCCAGAAACTGTAAGCAATTCCTGCTTCAGTCAGTTTAGGCAACTCTTCATTTTTGACGATAACAAATTGCTGATTGGTTGGTGATTTGAGGTAGAATTGAAATCCTTTATCTTCCAGAATCTGGGTCAGTTGCTCTGCCATTGCGATAGCATGACGCCCCAATTCAAGATACAAGTCATCAGTAAATAAGCAATCAAACTGGACACCTGTCACTCTTCCTTTCGCCAACAAGGCACCATGGTGTTTGACGATCGATACGAAATTCTTAGGCTGGTTGTTCTTTGTAAATACCAAAGCTTCCCCCATCAAGGCACCGAGTTTTGTACCACCAATGTAGAAAACATCTGTCAGCTCTGCAATTGTCTTCAAATCAAGATCCGTTTCACGAGCAGCAAGACCATAACCCAAACGAGCTCCATCTAAAAAGAGCGGAATATTATGCTGTTGGCAAACTTTTGACAAATCTTCTAACTCTGACTTGCTATAAAGTGTACCATACTCAGTCGGGTGGGAAATATATACCATTCCTGGATGAACCATGTGAGCATGATTAGCATCTGCGTAGAAATCGGAAATATAGTTCTCAACTTCACTTGCGACAAGTTTGCCATCCGTATGCGGTAAGGCCAACACCTTATGGCCTGTAAATTCAATTGCCCCCGCTTCATGAACTGCAATATGACCAGTATCCGCTGCAATGACTCCTTCATAGGAAGCTAACATAGACGAAATGACAATTTGATTGGTCTGCGTGCCACCTGCTAAAAACGTAACTTGTGCATTAGGACAGTCCGTAGCAAGTCTGATTTTTTCGATAGCAGATTCAGTATATTTATCAGTGCCATATCCAGATAAACCTTCTTGGTTGCTTGCAACTAAGGCTTCTAGCAAGGCGGGATGGACACCTTTGTTATAGTCATTTTCAAAATGTAACATCTCACAACCTCCGTAAAATATAAAATAAAAAAGCCTGTACACCAGGCTTTTTAGTCCGTCCTGAGGGAATCGAACCCCCATCTCAAGAACCGGAATCTTACGTGATATCCATTACACTAAGGACGGAAAGGAAAAACTTGCACTAGGCAAGTTTTTATATGAATTACAATTCAATGTCACCGAAAAGGTCAGCCATTGAGAATCCAGATTGAGTTTCTGGCAATTCGTAATCACGTTTTTCTTCACGTTTTTGACGACGTGGACGTGGAGCACGTTTTTCTGCTTTTTCTTCGCCTTCAGCTGCTGCTGGACGCTCTTCCAAAGCTTTGATAGAAAGTGATACACGCTCATCAGCTGCGTTTACTTCAAGAACTTTAACAGTTACTTCTTGACCTACTGACAAAGCATCTTTTGGATTTTCAACACGTTTGTGTGAAATTTGTGAAATGTGTACCAATCCATCGATACCTGGCAATACTTCAACGAAAGCACCAAAGTCAGTCAAACGTTTTACTTTACCTTCGATTACATCGCCAGCTGCCAATTTTTGCTCAACACCATCCCATGGACCAGGCTGTGTAGCTTTCAATGACAATGATACGCGACCTTCAACTTCGTCGATTGCAAGAACTTTAACTTCAACTTCTTCACCAACTGTTACAGCTGATTTAGGAGATACGTTACGCTCATGTGACAATTCAGTCAAGTGTACCAATCCGTCTACACCACCAAGGTCGATGAAAGCACCGAAGCTTGTGATACGTGCAACTTTACCAGTTACAACTTCACCAACTGACAATTTACCAAATACTTCTGCACGTGCTGCTGCAGCCTCTGCTTCAACAACTTCACGACGTGACAAGATGAAACGGTTTTCTGCAGGATCAACTTCTTTGATTTTAGCATCAAATTCTTGACCTACGAAACGCTCAGTGTTACGAGTGAAACGGCTGTCGATCATTGAAGCTGGGATGAAACCACGAAGACCTTCAAATTCAACTGCAAGACCACCTTTAACGGCACGAGTTACTTTAACTGTAACAACTTCTTCTTCACGACCAACAAGCTTGTCCCATGCTTTACGCGCTTCCAAACGTTTTTTAGATACAAGATAAGTAACAGTGTCTGTATCTTTACCAACAACTTGGCGAAGTACAAGCAATTCAAGTGTTTCACCAACTTTAACAAGGTCGTTGATATCAGCATCACGGTCGTTTGTCAACTCACGAAGAGTCAATACGCCTTCAACACCAGTACCTGAGATAGCTACGTTTGCTTGACCAGCATCAACTGTCAATACTTCTGCAGTTACCACATCACCAGGTGTAACTTCGCTTACACTGTTCAACAAATCTTCAAATTCGTTCATTATAAAAAAACCTCCGACAATCAGGTCTTTCGACCCAACATAAAATATATTTTATTTAAGGCACACGCAAGGACAACAACAATTAGACATCTTTGACGAACTAGACTATATCTAGTACCTTTACTGGGGTAGCTGGATTCGAACCAACGCATGAGGGAGTCAAAGTCCCTTGCCTTACCGCTTGGCGATACCCCAAAACATTTTTCTAAGATAGTATTCTAAAATGAATTCAGGCTAAACGTTGTGTAAAAAGATAAGTTACCAGTAAATCAATATTTGCTGTTAACTTCCTATTTTTACTGTGCGTTTGACGCCCTTAGTATCTTAGACATGGAAAGAGAGGGATTCGAACCCCCGAACCCGAAGGAGCGGATTTACAGTCCGCCGCGTTTAGCCTCTTCGCTATCTTTCCATACACCAACAGTCACTATTCTAACATAAAATAGTGACTATTACAAGCCCTTTAGTGGCTTAAATTATAATTTTCTATAATATTTCCAACTGCTTTTTCTAGTTTTTTATAAAAGCTTTCCGTATTCCCGTTTTTAATCACTGCGAAATGATTATCAGCCAATTCTGCAATCTCTCCGATGACTTTTTTACCAATCACAAGACGGTAACCTGGAAATTCTTCCTTGTTTACCAAGACCTTGCTATCTTCAATCTGAATTTCAATTTTTTTATCTTTTTTACTCATTTTCAAACCTCACTTTTACTATTCTACAAAAAAAGAGAAGAGCTTGCAAGTGCAAGCCTTCTGAAATCACGCCATACGCATGAAGAAGACGAAATTTACATACCTGCATTGATTTATCCTAGTTTTCACCTACATTACAACAAAATTCCAAATAACTTTTTGTATGAAAACGATGTTTTCTTCATGCGTTTGGCGTCCTTAATGCAGATTGAATTGATCATTATCAATCTCTTCTGAAAATGTCTCTAGAATAGACTTTATCTTCAACATCCTGCAAACATTCTTCGAAGCGATTAGCAATTATGACAGTTGATTGTTGTTTAAAACTTTCAATGTCATTCACCACTTTCCAACCCTCAAAAACTGAGTTCTCTGGAAGAGTTGGTTCATAAATGATTAAATCTACTCCTTTGCTCCCCAAACGTTTCATCACTCCCTGGATGGAACTTTGTCTAAAATTATCCGAGTTTGTTTTCATGGTCAGCCGGTAAACACCAATAGTTACTGGTTTATCACTGGTAGTGGCATGAATTTTCTCAGCAAATTTGATAACTTGTTCCGCAATAAAATCTTTTCGAGTACGATTTGCTTCAACAATAGCTGAAATCATGTTTTGTGGGACTTGCTGATAATTGGCAAGTAATTGTTTGGTATCCTTAGGCAAACAATAGCCTCCATAACCAAACGAAGGGTTGTTGTAATGCTGACCAATTCGCGTATCTAAACCAACACCCTTAATAATGTCTTCTGCCCGTAAATTATTCAGCTCCGCATAAGTATCCAATTCATTGAAGTAAGAAACTCGTAAGGCTAAATAGGTATTGGAAAAAAGTTTAACAGCCTCTGCTTCCGTGGCACCCATTATCAAAATTGGGATATCAGCCTTCTGGGCAGCCTGTGCCAGTAAATCACCAAATAATTGAGCAGCCATTTTCGTCTTAGGAGAGTCTGTCATTTCTGTGGAAACGATAATACGAGATGGAAAGAGATTATCGTAGAGTGCTTTCGATTCTCTAAGAAATTCTGGGCTAAAGACAATGTTCTCAGTTTGGTATTTTTGACGCATATTCAAAGTAAATCCTACTGGAACAGTTGACTTCACAATCATGAGGGCATCAGGATTTACTGCCAAAACATCTTTTATAACACTTTCAACATAGCTTGTATCGAAATAATTTGTCTTATCGTCATAATTGGTCGGAGTAGCAATCACTACAAAATCAGCTGCTTTATAGGCTGATTCAGCATCTGTCGTAGCTTCTAAGAATAAGTTTTCCTCTTTTAAAAATCGTTCGATATAATCATCCTGGATTGGAGATTTTTTAGACCGAACCTGCTCAACTCGCTCTTCTTGGATATCAACAGCGTAAACCTTATTATTTTGCGCTAACAGAACTGCAATGGACATTCCGACATAACCAAGACCAACAACTGCAATGGTATTCATTGGCTCTTCTGCAACTGTCATCTGATTTCTGCTATCCTTGTCTTGTTCTAATGTTTTGTTCATAAACATTTCCTTTTGAATCTATCACTAGCCTCCACTATATATCGTACCACTAAAATTTTATAACTAAGACAGTATTTTTATAGTTTCAGCAAGTTTATCAATCTTGATTTCTTTGCTATCCTCCTGTGATTGACCACGAGAACTTGTCTTATCGAGAAGAGTGACAAAGGTTTTCAGTAATAATTTAATATCTAGTAAGATGGAATATTTCTTGATGTATAGCAAATCAAATTTTAATTTACTCTGAAAATCAGATGTATATTTTCCATAAACTTGCGCATAGCCTGTAATACCAGCACGAACATTGTGTCGGAGCGTATAATATCCGTTTTCTTGAATAAAACGCTCAACAAAGAATGGCCGTTCTGGTCGAGGTCCGACCATTGACATATCTCCTTTTAGGACGTTTATCAACTGCGGTAACTCATCAATTCTAGTTCTGCGAATAAACTTTCCAATTCTCGTCACACGATCATCAATTTCGAGTGCTAAAACAGGACCTGTAGTTTGCTCGGCTCCTACTCTCATCGAGCGAAACTTTAAGATTGAAAACACACGATTTCCTTTTGTAACTCTATCTTGTCGATAAAAGATTGGTCCCGGACTCTCTAATTTAATCAAAATTGCCGTTAAGATAAAAATAGGGCTTGATAAAAGCACTAACACACTTGCAGTTAGGAAATCCAAGGCCCTTTTTACAAAGGCTTGTCCAACAGATAAATAGTATGGTGAAACTTGAATCATACTCTCGTCAGAGATATTCATCAACTGTGCATTAATGACGATTGCATTTTCAACATTGGTCGATAGATAAAGGATCTTATCACGAGAAATCAAATATTCGTATATTGACAATCGGGTTTTACTATCTATGTTGCCCGCAATATAGACCACATCGATTTCATCTACGACTTTCTTGACAGATTCTAAATAGTGATCTGTTACTAAATGAGTTATTTTATGCAGGGTCTCACTAGAATCTTGAAAATTCTTCAAGGTTTTAAGTACGGCAGACTCTTCCCCCAATATCAAAAGACGTTTTCTTTTTACTGTATTTTCATAAATCTTAAAAAATGTCAAATGAATCAAACTAGACAAAAGTGTACCTGCTATCAGACTGATAGCAAAAGAAGTTAGTGAAACACGAAGTGTACCCAAAAATAGTGTTCCAACTATTAGTAAACTACTTAAAAAGAATAACTGAACAAAAAAGGAATTAAGAATATTAATCTTTACTGTTCGATTATAATATACATGTGTATCAAAGGCTCTACTCAAGAATACATAAAAAATGATTATCCAAGGTAGAGTTGCTAAGAGAGATGTTAAATCCCAGGTATTTATATCAATAAACTGATACACATCTACTATTTTTAAAGTAGCCACAACAACTATAATCGCCTCAACAATAGTGGCAAGTTTCGCCCATGCTTGATTTCTAATGTACACAACCACTACCCCCCCCTTATTTATTTTTGTTATTGTTTGCAAAACAATGCGAGTAGCATGTAAAATCTATTTACTTGCTTTTCTTAAATTGAACAGAAAATTGTTTGATGAAGTCTTATTTTGACTTAGCAAATTCTCTCGCTCCTTGGAACATATAGCAAATGTTGTCAAATATGGAAATTTCAGGTAACATTTGCTTCCGTTTGCGAATCGCAAACTGAAAAATCAACAACCAATACCAGTTATTGGTCATTCGCTTGTATATTGCACCTCGCTTACGACAATTTTCTGGTGTAGGTGATCTATCCCAATGTGATTCTCTTTCGCGTAAAGAAGCAATTTTTACGGGATAACTATAAAGTTTCAGTCCTTTTCTCAGTGCGTCAAACAAGAGAATATTCTCTTCACCCGAACCATATGTTGCCCCGATACCAAACCGTTCATCAAATTTGAGACCTACCCTCTCTAAGCTGGACTTTTTAAAACTGATTTGAACGGATGAGGTACGCATGGCATGAAGATACTGCATTCTACCCTTGGGAATACTACTTCTTGCGATAGCATGATTTTCAAGGTCGACATAAAAAACAATTACGTCTGCATCTGGAAATTCCTGATAGGCATTCTCAACAATTTCCTTATAATTGTCAACAAAAATCATGTCATCGTCAGCAATCTGACAAATATCCTCACTCTGAGCATGGGAAATCGCTTCGTTACGACTGGCACTCAAACCAAGTCTCTCACTATGGACAATGGTTGTTTGTTGACACTGTTCGATAATTGTCCCTTCTCTACCTGCACTAGACTGGTTGATCACGATGGTATCTACTTCCATCAAATTCATTTCTTCAATCAGTCTTGGTACATTTTCTGTATTTAATGTTGCAACAAGTACAACCATGATTCTCCTTATATCCTTCTTTTAATCGCGTTTATAGCATAGCTACAAAATGGTGGTATAGTTTGCCACAAAGACAGGCCTTCTACATTTCTAAATAAATTCCAAGTACGTTTTATAGCGGCAAACTTATTAGCTGACAAGGATACAGATGTTCTTCTGTAGATAGAAAGGGCCTCATCCATACTATAAGCGTAGTCTGTCATTTTCAGGATCTTCCACCAGGTAGCAGTATCCTGTCCTCTACGAACATCGGGCATTTCAATATCTTTCTTAGTAAGCTGATTAAGATCTAGCATGACCGTCGATGTAAAAATCGTGTGATTACCAAGTGCTTGTTGATAAGAAATCTTCCCTGGTACAAGGAGAGGTGCCTTTAGAGCGGTCCCGCTCTCATCTGCAAATTGGTAAGATGTAAAAGTGAACGCATAGCCCTTGTTCAAGGCAAATGCCACTTGCTTTTCCAGTTTCGTCGGTAGCCAAAGATCATCGGCATCTAAGAAACAAATATAGCGACCTGTCGAAGCTGCAACTCCCCTATTTCTTGCAATAGCTACCCCTGAATTAACATCGTTCTCAAGCAAGGAAATGCGCTTATCTGTCGCCATCATGTTTCTTATGATAGATACTGATTCGTCCGTTGAAACATCATCTACAAGAATGATTTCAAAATGTTGATAAGTCTGCTCAAGGACAGACTGAATAGTTTCTTCAATAAACTTAGAGGCATTATAAACAGGGATGACAACACTAACCAGTGGAGTTTCATGTACTTGCTTCATCTTTATCATATATCCTTTTCAATCATTATCTTTCAAATTTATAATTCGAACCATATTCTAAAAGTGTGATTTGCATTGTAATAAATCAACCAAACTGATTTGCTAAATTTGAAAAAAAGTCTATCCTATTGTAATATAAAAATGTAGAAATTTAGAAGGACAGTTTCATGAAACCACTTATCTCAGTCATTATTCCGAATTTTAATCGCCAACATTTAATCCAAAGAGCCATTGAAAGCATCAATCAGCAAAATTATCCAAATGTAGAAATCATCGTTGTTGACGATAAATCAACTGACCAATCTATTTCGGTAATTCAAGACTTACAAAAACAACAGAACAATCTTTCACTCTTTGTCGTAGAGGAAAATAGTGGCGCCAATGCTTGTCGAAGCCTAGGGGTAGAACAGGCTAAAGGAGAATACCTCGCCTTCCTTGATTCAGATGATTATTTTCTCCCAACAAAACTTGAAAAACAAGTTCGTATTTTGCAAGAACGACCTGAAGTTGGTTTTGTTGTGACTGGTTTCGGTGCTAAAGCAGTCCATGTCCTTCCAGAAGGTATTATTCCACTAAAAGAAACAATTAAGCAAAATAACTTAGGTGGTTTCTCTACCCTAATGGTAAGAAAGAATCTATTTCAGCAGGTCGGCGGTTTAGACTTACAACTTCTCAGTTGTCAAGACTGGGATTTGTTTCTCAAGCTACTTCAAGTCAGCCAGGGCTACAAATTGGCAGAAGATTTAGTTGTCTATGAAATACAGGAAGACAGTATCTCTAAAAACTCTACTAAGGTCATGCAGGGCTACAAAATTGTATCCCAAAAAGCACGCGCCATCAACCAGGCATTACAGGTACTTTCAGAAAAGGACTTGCTGGCTTATCAAGAATATTACCTTGCTATGCGCTACTTCAAATTAGGCCAGATTAAAGAAACTCGTCAACATTTATGGAAATCCCTTCAGATCAAACCTAGACCTATTCCATTTCTCTATTGGGCTTGCTCCCTCCTTGGCTATTCTGCAGTCAAGAAACTATTGCAAGCGAAACAAATTATTATATCCAATTAAAATAGCAATATGTAGGGGAAATCCTTTAGTATTATTTTATCAAAAAAAATTCTTTTCTCAAAAGAACATGTTTATAATAATTGTCCTTTGTTAGAAAGTTGCAACCTCTATGAATACAAAATCACTAAAACTCAATGGACTAATTTCCTTACTCAATAAATGTATCTCCATCATTTGCAGTCTTATCTTACCAAGATTATTTATTACTGCCTATGGTTCAGAAATTAACGGGTTGATGTCAAGTATTTCCCAATACCTCAATTTAATCAGCCTCCTCGATCTCGGAATGGCTACCGTTATTCAAGCAAGTTTATATAAACCGATATTAGACGGTGACTTCAACAAATTATCAACCATTTACTATAAATCCAGAGTTTTTTTCAATCGAATTGGGGTAGCCTTATTGGCCTATATTGGTTGCTTGTGCCTGATTCTACCTCATACATTAACCGGCAATGTTTCCAGCATTCAAGTTATCGGGCTAGTTCTCATTTTATCCCTATCCCACCTTCTGCAATTCTTTGTTGGCATTACCAGTCAAATTATATTAGGTTCCGACCAACGAGCTTATATCAAGGAACTGCTACACGGAACGGCTAACATCATTAACTTAGCCCTATCTATTTTATTAATTAGCAGTGGTCACAGTATCTACCTGGTGAAATTTGTTTCTTCTCTCGTGTTCATCCTTCCCCCCGTCTGCATTAGTTTCTATGTTCATAAACACTATAAAATCTCCAAGAAGAATATTGATAAAGGCTACAAAATCCAACAACAGTGGTATGGTATAGGCCAGCATATCGCCTATACCATCCAAGAAAGTACAGATGTGGTTATTCTCTCACTCTTTGCTAGTCTTTCTCAAGTTTCTGTTTACGCTGTCTATAATACCGTTTTTCAGGGGATAAAGACTTTCTTGAACGCAGCAACCAGCGGTCTGCGACCATTTCTGGGGCGCGCACTGCATATGGAAGATAAGATGCTTCTGCAAAGACAATTTCATAAAATGGAATGGCTCTTACACACTAGTTCTACCATTTTTATCAGTAGCACCTTTCAACTAGTCACTCCATTTGTTGTTCTCTATACCCAAAACATTACTGATGCCAATTACAATCAACCTGTATTCGGCTATCTAATGACACTTGCAATCCTATTTTATGCCTTAAGGTTACCTTACCGTACCCTTGTCTTTTCCAAAGGCGACTTTAAAAATACTCAATTTGGTACGTACTTCGAAGCTGTATTGAATCTTGGTCTATCTCTCGCCTTGGTTTTCGAATGGCAAATCGTTGGAGTTGCAATTGGAACTGCCGTTGCCCTTTTGTTCAGCTTGATTTACTACATGTGGTACTCCTATAACTATATATTAAAAACTGATTTACGTCTATTGAATAAACAGCTGCTTGTGGATGCCGGTGTATTTCTCTTGTCGAATCTTTTATTTTTGCCGCAAGTCAATAAAATTCAATCATTCATCTCCTGGATTTTCTTTGGATTTATCAGCATATTCTTAACAACTTTTATCAGCTACATCTTGAATAGGATCGTTTTGAATAAGAGTCTCCTTCATTTTAAGAAATAAGAAAACTCCATCAATTATCAAGTAAGGTTACTTGAAATTGACGGAGTTTTTTTATGAATCATAAATCGGAATTCCTTGTTTTTTCTTGCTGATAAATAGCAAATAGGATTGCTACCAAAATAATAAAACTTTCCCCTTCGTACATACTTCCCGATAAAAAATATTTTAGAAAGAAAGAGGATACAGCAAAAATCATCATTTTTTTATTGACAGCATTTGACATGAGGAAGCACTTAGACAGAATAAAAGCTAAAATCAATAATAAAAAACTACCAAGTAGCCAACCGAAAGCAAGTAAGGTTTCCAGAATAAAATTATGGACGTAAATTTTTTCAGGCATAATGGTTCTGTCAAAGAATAGGCCATTAATTTCACCGCCCATGAGCTTCAAATACGAAAGTGCAGTGTCAATCATGACAACCCTTCCTGTACTATCTCCCAAATCTCCTTGCTTTAAACGACTCAGGATATAGGAACCTTCAATTTCGATGGATCCTAGTCGTTGTCTTACGAGAAAGAAGACTCCTGCAAAAATTCCAAGGCTAAAAATGAAACGTGAGAATTTCTTTAGGGTAAGATGACGAATGACCTTGTATTCAATCAATTCAAGAAGCATACCCAAGATACCTCCCACTGCTAACCAAATTAAAGGACCTCGTGCTCCATAAATAACACCCTCCAAAAGCATGACAATTGCAATTCCAGCTTTGATTAAGGTAGGACGATGGATAAAATTCAGAGTAAATAAAATCCAAATCGGCAGCAAGTTATAGGAATAGGTCATGTAATTTGTCACATCATTGAAAACATACTTGACAATAAAAGCAATACAAATGACAAAATAATTTGTATATTCAATCCACTTACTTGAAAACAGCAAAGAAAAGTCCGTTATTCTAGATAGAATTAATACAGAGTAGGGAAGATAATAGAAATAAATCATCATCATCACGACTCCCGAAAAAATATCTTTCACAAATGGATCAGCTGTCAAATAGAAGATAAAATATAAAAAATAAACGGCATAGAGTGCAACTATCCTCTTCATTGACACTCCAAATCGCGCAAATATGACCAATGCAAACATGTAAACAATTGCATAGCAAATATAGATACTTCTTGCAGCAAGGAAGGCAAATCCTGTCTTTTGAAGAAGAAGTGACAATAACATATTAAGTGGAAAAATCACAATTGAAACGTAAAGAAAGTAAACACTCCACTTGTTAAACAGTTTACTATCCATAAAACATCACTACTCCTAGCTTAGTTAGCTGGTAATAACGAGCATATCGGAAAAGTCTTGGGAAATGAATACTTGAATTCCATAATCTATCTTTTGACACAGTTTCTTTTTTTATTTTCATACTTCATTCCTTATTTCCATCATACTAACACTCCATTATAACACTTGAAACTATAAAATGAAAATAATTTGGGCAACTTACTTTGGCAGAAAATGATTCAAATATAACTTATTGTTATCTATAAAAAAACTAGGAAATCAACAGAATCCATCATACTCTCAATAACACACATTTTTAAACTGCAAACTCCTCATATGGCTGTAACTACGAGAACAATAAAAAGAAAGGCACTCATAATGCCTTTGAAAAAATCAGACTGGGCATAATCAAAAAGAGGCTGGGCAAAAACTAGCTGCTCATACATAAAAAAACGAGCAATTCCAATTAGGAGTTGCTCGTTTTCCATTTCATGCTTTATAATTATTATAACGACAAAACAACTAGAAAGGCATGAAAATGTATAAACAGTATAACACAAATCAGCTTAGTTTGGAATTAAATATTGCTTGGGACTTACCTGCTACTCACGAGGCTCGTCTAATTAGTCAGTTTGTGGACACCATTCCTCAATCCGTTCTATTAGAAGAAACTTCCCACACAGGTCGTCCTGCCTTTCATCCAGCTATGTTGCTCAAAATGACCCTGTTCGCCTATGCGCGCCAAGTATTCTCTGGTCGAAAAATCGTCCAAATGAATGAAGAAGTCATTCCTATGAAATGGCTGAGTCAGGATACCTACGTCTGTTATCGGACCATAAATAGTTTTCGGGCTAGCACACACGCCAATCAGCTCATCAAAACTGCCTTCATTTACTTCACCCTCCTCCTCAGAGAGAATGGGATGATTGAAGATGAGGCTCTCTTCATTGACGGGACTAAGGTAGAAGCTGATGCCAACAAATATTCTTTCACATGGAGAAAGGCCGTTGAACGCTATGAAGATGCCTTGAACGGAAACATTTCTGCCCTTTATGACAAGCTAGTTCAAGAAGGGGTGAATACTGCCTTGTCCAAGGAAGAATGCCTCACTAGCGAGGGACTAAACCAACTCCTACAAGAAACCGAACAAGTATTGGATGAGGTGGAAGAAGCTATCTCACAAGAGCCTAAAGTCATCAAAGGTGGCTCAGCCAACAGACAGAAACGAAGAAGAATTAAGAAACTCAAGAGAAAGTTGAAAGAAGATTGTCTTGTTCGGAAACAGAAGTACGAACGAGATAAACAGATTTTACAAGAACGAAACTCCTACTCAAAAACAGATCCCGACGCTACATTCATGAGAATGAAAGAGGATCATATGAAGAATGGTCAGCTCAAACCGGGCTACAACCTCCAACTTGGCACAAA
This sequence comes from Streptococcus suis, assembly GCF_002964045.1. GTDB lineage: Bacteria > Bacillota > Bacilli > Lactobacillales > Streptococcaceae > Streptococcus > Streptococcus suis_U. The sequence continues at coordinate 27,185 of NZ_POPB01000302.1, forward strand.
CAGCCAGTTTGCCTTAGCTTACGGACTGTTTCCGAATCCAACTGACACTCGTACACTCAAGCCTTTTCTTCAATCCATCCAAACCCTAGAACTCTTTAAACACATTGTCGCAGATGCAGGTTATGGTAGTGAAGAAAATTATAGCTTTATCCTTGATGACCTGGAGAAAACCCCTCTGATTCCCTACGGAACATATCAGAAAGAGCAGAAGAAAAGCTACAAGAAGAGTGATGCCAATCCTGAAAACTGGACTTACTTGGAAGATTCTGACCAATGGATAAAGCCAGATGGGGTTGTCTACTCGTTTAAGAATTATTCACGAAGAATGGACAAGTATGGATTTGAGAAAGATATTAAGATTTACGAAGCTGATCCTGTACAAGCTAGTAAAGAGTTAGACCAGTTAGCACGGACGGAAAAAGGAAACCTCAAACAAATTC
>NZ_POPB01000303.1 GCF_002964045.1 Streptococcus suis
AATATCAGAGTGGCCAATGCCCGAAGCTAAGAACTAGGCTCTTTCTAGATACTTTTCATTTTTTTATCAGTTCGATTGTTTTTACTTGACAAAGGGCTTTACATATCAGTTTTATAGTTTTGCTTGCCATTTATTGGCCCAAACATTCTCATTTGGCACACCATAGAAGTCATCTTTTCCTTCCAATTTATCAAGGAGGGATTCGATAGTATTTTTATTGTGATGGTAGGCATTGATAGCAGTTTTGACCATGGTAACATCGTGAAGATGGGTCGTATAGTTTAGTGAAACGAAAACGGTTGGAACTTCATGTACATACCAAGGAACTTCATTGGACATGGCCGTTTTCCACTGGATGCGGTAATTATTCTGCGCTCCATATCCAATGACATTGGCAACAGTCAAGGCTAAATCAACTTCTTCTCGGTATTGCAACGTTTTTCCTTTGATCCGAGTCGTACCATCATTGACGGTCACTTCATAACCACGCGCTTCCAAGGCAGCTTTAAGATTATCAACCACTTCTGTACTTGCTGCCATAATCCCTTCTTTTTCACCTTCTAGGTAATACAAACGGATTCTGCGATGGGTTTCTGGACTGATTGGAAGATTTTTCTGTGTATCTTTCAACAGCGTAATTGCCTTGTCTGCTGCCTCACGTTGCCAAGCCAAGTGTTCTTCACAGCCGATAATAGCCAATTCATCAGCTGATTTTAGCAAGGTTCCTTCCGCTTGCTTGATATGCAGATTGAGTTTGGCTTTCAGACCTAAAATGCGACGGAGAGCATCATGAAGTCTTTCCTCAGTAATCACTCCCTTGCGGTAGCCATTGAGCATAAATTCAAAATCTTCTTCTAAGTTATTGAAGAATAAGAACATATCACAACCCGCAGCAATGGCTGCAGGTACGTAGTCTTCACGACGCATGGCTGCTGTCATCCCCAACATGTGGCTGGCATCTGTTATAACCAAGCCATTGAATTCCAATTTTTCTTTCAATAAATCTTGGATCAATTCAGGAGCCAGTGTTGCAGGCAAAATATCTTCGTCCATCAAACTTGGATTCAGTTCTTTCTGGTAATATGGCAAGGCTATATGACCTGCCATAATCATCTCAACACCAGCTTCAATATGATGACGATAGACACGACCAAAACTATTGTCCCATTCTTCTGGAGAGAGTTCATTGACACCGAGGACTAGATGCTGATCACGTTCTTCTGTACCATCTCCTGGGAAATGCTTGATACATTGAATAACATCTCTTTCAGCAGTTAATCCTTCTAAATAGGCACTGGTATAGGCAATCACATCATCCGCATTTGTGCCGTAGGCTCTGGTATTGACAATCGTATTGCGCCAGTTCTGTACAATGTCCACGCACGGATCAAAGTTGACATTTACACCTAATGCAGTCTCCTCTCTCGCAGATACGAGACCTGCTAGGTAGGGAATACGAGGATCCCGACTGGCTTCCGATTGAGCACCTGAGGAAATATAGGTTCCGCCTTTCACAGCGCCATCTCCACCTGAGTCACAGTTCGCTGCAACCAAGAGAGGTACTTTTGAATAGCTTTGCAACTCGTTAATCAGTCCTTGTACCTGTTCTGGACTACCATTCATATAACGGGCTCCGCCTATATGGTATCGATTCATCAATTCCTGATTACTCAGATTATTTCCACTAAAGGCATCTCCTCCGAAGAAGAATAGATTGACAAACAATTGACCGATTTTTTCTTCATCAGTCAGATGATCCAAGGTATCTTCCACCCAAGAAATCTGCTCTTCATTCAAATAATAGGGTTTCTTCCGCAAATCAACTAATCTAGGCATGTTTTCCTCCTTATTTTCCGCGCCAAATCTGTGTATCTACCAAGCCACAGTAGGCATCAACAGGTGATACTCCTGTAAAGGCTGACTCTCCTGCTAGTTTGGCAACCAAGGCTTCTAATGTGACAGGCAAGCCATCGTAGGCATTGATATAGGTTGCAACCTGTGGCATATCTGCAAGTGCGAACGGGTGCTGAACAGAGACAACAATGGTTGGAATTTCGTGAACATAGAAAGGCTGGTCTGGTGTTCCCTTGGCAGCTGGCCAAATAATCCGCTGAGTTGTCCCTCCTGAGTTGACATCAACTAAATTGATAATCAAATCATAGTTATCTGTGATTTCGGCAATTGGACGCTTGGAAGCATAGACATTTGCAATCGCTGCTGGTCTTTCTTCTTCTGGCAATTTGGCAATCCGTGCTTCTGTATTTTCCCAGATAGATACTTGGTGGCCTCGAGCTTCTAATAGTTCTTTCAGCGTATCAGCTGCTCTCTTCTTGCCAGCATTGATCATGGCACCAAAACCACCCTTATAGCCATCTACTTCGACCAACAAAATACGTTTGTAGCGTTCTGGATTGACTGGGAAAATTCCTTCTTGTTTGGCTTTTACCAGGGTAATCGCCTTGTCAGCTACTTCTTTTGCAAGCTGTTTCGCCTCATCTCTACCAATCAAAGCCAGCGCTTCTTCTTTTGGAACCATGATTTCCTGACGACGACCTTCAAACAAGTGAAGACCGAGTTTAGCTTTCAAACCCAAGGTACGACGAAGGGCATCATGTAGACGTTCCTCAGAAAGCAGACCATTTTCCAATCCTTCTTTCATCCATTGCAAATCTTCTTCTGGATCGTTGAAGAAAAGGAAAAGATCACATCCTGCCTCAATAGCTGTAGGCAATAGCTCACGACGGGACATAGAAGCTGTCATACCGATCATATGACTGGCATCCGTGACAATGGCTCCATTGTAACCTAACTCTCCACGAAGCAACTCATCCAAGAGGGTTTTATTCAGCGAAGCTGGTAACATGTCATCCAATTCACGTTCTGGGTGCATTTCTTTCTCAACATTTGGCAAATGAATGTGCCCCGCCATGATACCTGGAAGACCTGCTTCAGCCATCTCACCGTAAATCCGTCCAAATGTTTCCATCCATTCAGACTTGGTCATGGGATTCGAAGCAAAAGAGAGATGATGGTCACGTTCATCAATACCATCGCCTGGGAAATGCTTAGCAAACGGCACAATGCCATGCTCCATAATGCCACGCATGTATTCTTTGGATAATTCAATGACTTGGTCTACATTAGCTCCCCAAGTTCGGTTTGCAATGATAGGATTGCGCCAATTACGACTGAGGTCCATAATCGGTGCAAAGGAGGCATTGCAACCTACTGCAGCTGCTTCAAGTCCTGCAACTTTCCCCATTTCATAAGCATAGCGGAGATCGGTTGTCGCAGCAATCTTGATTTCATCCCCAATTTTCGTTCCGTCCGTAACGGCGCCATTCCCACCAGATTCGGTATTGGCTGCAATCAAAAGGGGAATCTTAGACTTGGTCTGCAAAATATAGTTTTGCTCCCAAATATCTGCAGCAGGGCCAGGATTGTAACGAACAGCAGCAATCTTATAATCATTTAATACTCCAGTCAGATAGTCTTCCGTCCGCTGGCTCCCCATATTGACAAAGAGGTGACCGATTTTTTCATCCAAGGTCATCTGAGCAATGGTTTCTTCAATCCAAGAAATTGCCTCATCATCAAGGCTGTAAGGTTTCTTCCGTAAATCTACTAAATGTGTCATGTTTGCCTCCAAAAAAGCTAGAGGGCATAGCGCCTCTAGCCCTTCTCTCTAGTCGTCTAAATTATTCCAAAATGCCTGTGTCAATTCTGTTTCTTTCTCATCTGTGAATGCTTGATGAACAAAGTCATCTGCAATCGTTTCTGTCAAATCTGCCCAAGATTGCATCTCTCGTCCTACTAAAATAGGATAGAAATGGACAGCGTTCAATTCCGCCGCCTTCAAATCACCAGGCGAGTCACCAATCATCATAATCTTATCAGGACAATACCCTTCCTCTATTAACAGTTTGATGACATCTTCTTTCTTGCCACGGTCTTGACAATACAATTCTGTAACAAACTCCATCAACCCCTGGTCTGTCCACTCTTCTTCTACTGCTTCTTTATTAGCAGAAGAAACCACGTAGACTTTTCCTAACTGGCTCAATTTTTCCAAGCCCTTGTGAACGCCGATGAAGGCTAAAACAGGACCGCTATAATGCTTAATGGCTTGATTGACTTGAGTGGACCATTTTAAGGCTAATTCCAAGTCTTTTGACGGCTGCTCCTCTATTAATCTTTCCAGAGAAGCATTTGACAAAGAATCTGTTGTAGCAACCCAATTTTTCAAGTTATCTATACCAGTTACACCTGCAAATTCTAGACCTTTAACCAAGCCTACAAAGCGGTTAATACCACGTTCTCGTGAGTAGAGATTAACTCGGTTCCATTCAGTTAAAAATGGTTCTTTATCTTCAACACCAAAAACTTCCGCAGCCAAGGGGCCGAAAAAGAGTTTGTGTTTGTAGGTCATGGTGTCCATGGCGCAGCCATCAGAGTCCACACAAAATACGTAATCCGTTTTCATCATCAAACTCCTGAATAGGCTGAGAAACCACCGTCAATCGGTAAAACAACACCGTTGACAAAACTTGCCAAATTCTCGTCTGCCAAGAAGAAGACTCCGCCGACTAGCTCTTCCGCTTCACCAAACCGCCCCATCGGTGTATTGGTCAAGATCTTGTTGGCACGTGCGGTCGGTTGACCCGACTCGTCAAACAGCAAACCACGGTTTTGGTTGGTAACCAAGAATCCAGGCGCAATCGCATTGCAACGAATACCAACTTTTGAAAAATGAACTGCTAACCATTGGGTAAAATTACTAATAGCAGCCTTGGCACCTGAATAGGCTGGAATTTTTGTCAAAGGAGTAAAGGCATTCATGCTGGAAATATTGATAATATTTGCTCCCGAGCGACCGATCATATCCTGTGCAAAGACCTGTGTTGGCAATAAGGTTCCCAAATAGTTCAAATTGAATACAAAATTGATACCTGCCTCATCCAAGTCGAAGAAAGTCTTGGTCTCAGCTGGCAGTCCAATCTCATGGAATTCATTGTCCGTTGTCGCTTTGGGATTATTGCCTCCTGCACCATTGATTAATATATCTACAGGACCAAAATCTGCTAGGACTTGCTGGCGAACTTCTTCCAAATTTTCCTTAGAAAGAACGTTAGATTTATAGGCTTTTGCAACGCCTCCTGCTGCTTCAATCTCATCAACGAAGACCTGAGCCGCAGCTTCATTTAAGTCCAAAAGCGCAACCTTTGCGCCTGCCTTAGCAAATTCTTTTGCCAAATAGCCACAAAGAACACCACCTGCACCTGTAATAACAACAACCTTATCCTTAAACTCAATAACACGTGACATATTAGCTCTCCTTATTTCCAACTGTTTTGACTGTAATTCCAAAATCTGGTGTCTTACCCGCTGCTCGCATATTGGCTTCATAGAGACCGTTAAAGTAGGTTGCCCCAAGTGCACGGTCATACAGACCATAACCAGGTGTCTTGGTCTGGTCTCCCCAGATACGACGACCGTGGTCTGGACGTAAGGCGCCAGCCCAGTCATAGTCCACCAATAATTTAACAACAGCGTTCATATCAATGTCACCAGCCTGTGACAGATGTGCTGTTTCTTGGAAGCCCCAAGCACCTGCCGTCACATTGCGCGTATGCATAAAATTGATGCGATTGCGTTTGAGAGCGTATTCTGTCATGGCAAGGACATCATTTTTCGGATCAGAAGCATAGGATCCGACACACATGGTAATTCCATTGTACTCTGAATCATAGAGATTCAAAAATCGTTCAACGGCTTCTTGACCAGTAATAATACGTGGCAATCCGAAAATTCCATACGGAGGGTCATCAGGGTGAATGGCCATTTTGACGCCAGCCTCCTCAGCTGTTGGTAGAATTGCTTTGATAAAATACTCCAAATTCGCCCATAAATCTTCTTCGGAAATATTCTGACGATAATTTTCAATAATAGCCTTCATTTCTTCCTTGGAATAGGACGAATCCCAACCTGGTAAGTTCAAATCATCCGCCACAGGATCAACACCTGCCAAATCAGATTTAAGGAAAGCTAAAGAAGTTGAACCATCTGGAAGTGGGTGATGCAAGTCTGATCGTGTCCAGTCAAACACAGGCATGAAATTATAGCATACAACTGGAATACCTGCAGCCCCTACATTACGGATGGAAGTTTTATAGTTTTCAATTAACTCATCACGATTTGGCTTCCCTTGTTTGATGTCTTCATGAACAGGAATGGATTCAATAACCGTAATTTCAAGTCCTGCCTCTTCTACCATTTTTTTCAGCTCTAGAATGTTTTCAAGGGGCCAAGCTTGACCAACTGGCACATCATAGACAGCTGTCACAATTCCCTGCATACCAGGAATTGCCTTAATCTCTTCAAGTGTAACAGGATCCTTTTTCCCATACCATCGAAATGACATTTTCATGATTTACTCTCCTTTATTGTTCAAAAAATTCTTTGGCATTGTAATAGGATATGGCTTCTACAAACTGACCTAAACGATTGTAATCTTCAGGCACTTCTTCATCAACAATCCATTGTCCGACATAGGTCGCTAAAATCCGTCTAAAATAATCATGCCGTTGATAAGACAAAAAGCTACGCGAATCTGTCAACATACCAACGAAATTTGCAAGCATGCCCTGTTCTGCATAGGCATTCATCTGGTCAATCATGCCCAACTTGGTATCATTGAACCACCAACCAGCACCAAATTGTAGCTGACTACGAAGCCCTTCCTCATTGGACTGGAAATTCGCCAAAGTATTGGCTAGAGCAATGTTGTAACTTGGATTGAGATTGTACCAAATCATTTTTGGAAGGGCATTTTCCTTGACCAAGTTATCTAACAAACGATTCAAATTCACAGTCAGACATGTCTGGTCTCCAATTGAATCCACACCTGCATCTGCTCCAAGTTTTTCAAACAGTCCGGTATGGTTGTTCCGTAAGGCACCAAAGTGAACTTGTGTCACAAAACCATGTTTCTTGTACAATCGGCACAATTCTCTAAAGATGGCAGTCTGCCATTTATTGATACTTGATTGACCAGCCTCTTTACCTGCAAGTCTTGCTAGTAAAATATCATCAAGCTCTTCAAGGCTTGCTTCTTCGTATGAAATAGCCGTAAAACTGATATCACTTGCTCGGCAACCGTGTTGAGCAAAATAGGAAACACGCTGACCAAGTGCCTCTACAAAACTTACAAAGTCTCTTACTGCTATCCCTGTTACCTCCTCCAAGCGTTTCATAAATGGATTGAAATTTCGATGTTCTATAAAGGCTTCATCTGGGCGGAAAGTCGGTGCCACTACAGTATCTATAGTTGAGTCCTCAGCCAAGCGCTTATGCCATTCCAAGCTATCAAGAGGATGGTCAGTTGTCCCAATAAAGGTCACCCTAGCATCCGCAATCAGCTTCCGTGGACTAACTTGATGTTCTTGCAAATAAGCATTGAGCTGATGATAGAGTCGCTCTGCATTTTCTTCGGTCAACAATTCCTCAACACCGAAAACCTGTCGCAATTCCAAATGACTCCAATGATAGAGAGGATTTCCGAAAGCCCGTTCCAAGGTTCTTGCCCAGGCTTTAAACTTATCTAGTTTACTTGCTGAACCTGTGATTTCTTCTTCTGAGATACCATTAGCCCTCATCAAGCGCCACTTATAATGGTCACCCCCTAGCCACAGATCAACAATATCTTCATAAACCTTATCTTCAAAAATTTCCTTAGGATCCAAGTGGCAATGGAAATCATAGATTGGAAGCTCTGCTATTTTCCCGTAAAGCTCCCTAGCCGGCTCGTTTTTTAGCATAAAGTTTTTGTCATTAAAACTCATTTCATCCCTCCAAAGCTGCAACAAAACTGCGAGCAATCGTCGTTACACTTTCATAGCCTTCAGCCTGCACTCGACTTGCCAGAGCCGAACCGACTCCAACAGCACAAGCGCCTGCCTTCTTCCAATCTGCAACATTTTCAACCGATACGCCACCAGAAGGCATCAAATCCACTTGGGGCACCGGGCCGTGAATATCCTTGATAAATCCAGGACCCAAGACACCACCAGGGAAAAGCTTGATAATAGGACATCCCGCCTGACTAGCTGTGACAATCTCTGTTGCAGTTGCACAGCCTGGGAAGTAGAATACCTCAGCCTCTTGCACCAAGTCTTGAATTTCCCTATCAAAATGGGGACTAACCAGGAAACTAGCACCTGCATCAATGGCCGCTTGTGCGAGAGATGCATTCATTACTGTTCCTGCTCCAATGACTACGGAAGAATCATCTGAGAACTCCTCTTGTAACTCTTTGATAACTATCGCTGCATTTGGAGTCGAAAATGTAATTTCAATATTTCGAATACCTCCCAAAATCGCATGGCGAGCGATTTCTTTTGCATCTTCTTCATCTTTTCCGCGAATTACTGCGAAAAAGTAATTTTCTTTTAATTGCTCTAACATCTTGACCTCCAATTAGAAAGCGTTGTCATTTATAGATATAGTATATAATTCATCAGATGATTTGTCAAGAAAAATGCAAAAAAATACCCAGAAAATTATTCTGGGCAGTCTATTTTGTATTTCTATTTATGATCATTGAGACCATGCATGGTCATATCTTTACCAAACCACTCACTTAACACAACCTGTCTTACTGCTATAATATGCGCCAACATGCTATCATAGGCTGCAACAGGATGGCGTTGTTTGATAGCCATTAAGATATTCCTATGGGCCTGTAAACTATCCGATTTCATCTGACGATTTGAATAATTCTCATTGATTAGATGGATAGACTGGTTAATGACAGGCATGAGACTTGTCATAGCCAGATTCCCACTCATCTCAGCCAGCATACAGTGGAATTTCACATCCAATTCCAGATGCTTCGAATCTCCAGCAGCTACCGCCTCTTCAATAGCAAGGACAATTTCTTCTAGTCGAGCAATGTCTTCATCCGAGGCAAACTGTGCAACACGCTCCGCAATTCTCGGTTCAAGCAAATACCGCACTTCAAACAAATCTGTCGTCAACTTCACACGGTCTCTGACCAAAGAAAAACCTAAAGGATCCTCAGATACTCCTTTTTTGGAACTGATGTAAGTTCCTGACCCTTGGCGTACCTCCAGAATATTTCGAGTAGCCAAACTCCGAACAGCTTCACGAACAGTCGAACGGCCAACTTCTAAATCTTGGGCCAATTCATACTCATTTGGAAGTTTGTCACCAACTTCATATCCTCTTTCCAAAATCAATTCCAATAAGCGTTCTGATGCTTTTTCTACCAAGGGTTTCGCCATGTGCTTGGTCCTCCAATACAACTTTCTATTTGCTACTATTATAGCTCATTTCCTCTTATAATGGTAGTTTGGAATAACAGTCCAACGTTTCTTAATTTCTCTTACAATTTGCTTGGGTTGTCGATTCCGTGAAAATAATCCCTTATGATTTCCTTGAATGCGAATGATACCAACCGTGGTTTCAAAATCAGCAAAATTCCATACCTGCTCACCAACTAAATTAGGAATAGAATCAAAGATGCGATGGTTCATATCGTAGTAATCCACCTGAAATTCTTCCGTATAAGGAATATCCCACATCGAATGTAGGCCCGGCAAGGTGTCTGCACCATATTCTGTAATCAAAATCGGCTTGTCTGGATAAAGTTCCTGCCAAGTCTCTAATTCCTTACGAAGTCCCTTCTCTGCCGTCTTCAAGTCACCATGAGCAACATACCAGCCATAATAACGATTGAGACAGACAACATCGACCAAATCCATAACCTCATCCTTATCAGGCGTTGCTGTCATAATATTGACCAAGGTCACAGGACGCTTAGAAGGATCTCTATCCCTCATGCGCTGAATCAAAGGTTCAAAGTATGCACGTGCGCCTTTTTCATGCCCTGCCGGTTCATTGGCGACAACCCACATCACTACGGATGGGTGATTTTTGTCACGTGCTATCAATTCATCAATCACCAATTCATGAGCCTCCTTGGTTTGCATAACTTCCCAAGTGCTTTTTACCTCTTCAGAATCCCCTGTCAAATTCAAGGCTGCATTGAAAAGCTGGAACAGGCCAACTGCTGGCACTTCATCAAGGACGACGATTCCCAAACGGTCAGCCAGTCGCATCATTTCCTCTGAATAAGGATAATGCGATGTTCTAAAAGAATTGGCTCCAATATCTTTAAGCAAATTCAAATCCATCAGATTAGCTGCTTCATTGAAACCACGACCGTTGATGAAAGTATCTTCATGCTTCCCAAATCCCTTGAAATAGAACGGTTTTCCGTTGATGAAAAATTGCCCATTTTCAACTGCTACACTACGAATGCCGAATTGTTCTGAGTAGGTATCTAGCAAGTTTTTTCCGTCAACTAATTCAACTTTAGCAGTATAGAGATAGGCATCCAAGACCTCCCAAAGGTGTGGATGTTCAATGACCATTTGTCCATTTTCAAGAAGACCTACTTCCTGCCCCTCTTGATCTAAAATAGACATACGGATGGAATCGTGCTGCCCAACTGTCTTCACATCAACATTCACTACCGCCTGAGTCAAATCTTGATTTAGCTCCGTCCGAATAACAATATCCTCAATCCTATTTTGGGGACGTTTATAGAGATGTACGGTTCTCTGAATACCAGCATAGTTGAAAAAGTCAAAATTTTCCTTGACGGTCTTCACAATTTGACCATTCTCATCCACTTCTTCGCTATAATTCCCTACTGGAAGGGTTGTGTAATTCAACTCATTATTGGCACAAACCGTCAAACGGAATTGATCAGCGTCGTATAAGTTTGATGGAACCAAGCATTCAAAAGGGGTGAAACCACCCTTGTGCTCCCCGATTAACTGACCATCTGCATAAACTTTTGCCTGATGTGTCACCGAACCAAAGCGTACAACTAACTCTTCATCATCAGCTACTACTGGAAGAGCTACCATCAGTTCATACCAATTATCACCGACAAAATGACGCTTTGCTTTATCGACAACAACATCATTGAAAGAACTCGGTACAACCATTACTTCATCTGTATCTAACAGAGTATGAACATCATTGTTCCCTTGCTTAAATTTCCATATTCCATTTAAGGAATAGACTGAGCGAGTTTTTGTTTGAATTGGATACAACATACTTTTTCCTTCTTTCTATCGTTTTATTTCACGTGACCCTTTTTTCAATAGCAAATCAATATCTGATTGACTGATGACATTAATGTCCCCTTCAATGGTATGTTTGAATTGAAAACTAGCCATCCCCAAGTTGACTATTTCCTGTGGCGTTTTTTCCTGCAAATAACCCAAAATAATTCCTGCTGTAAAGGCATCCCCTGTCCCAACTCGGTCCAAAACTTGAATGGATTCTTTTTCTGTTTCATAAAGCATACCATCTTGATACAAGTATGCCTTCAGCAAATATTCATTATTGTAGGTCATTTCCCTCTGGGTAAAAGCAAGACCATGCAAAGAATAGTTCTCTGCTAAACCTTTAACAACCTTCAGCAAGGTATCCTTATCTTCATAAGGACGTACTAGCCCCAATTCATCCTTCATATCTTTACCAGATTCATTTAAAAGTTGAATCGGCTCTAGGCCAAAGCAGATATCCGCCAATTGCACAAATGGAGATAGTTTTTCCCTCGCTTCTTCAAAAGAAGACCACAAACTTTCGCGATAATTCAAGTCAAAGGAAACCTTTACACCCTGCTCCTTTGCTATCTCCATTAAGCGAAAGGCCAGTCGATAAATATCTGGATTCAAAGCGACCGTTATACCACTGACATGAAACCAATCGACACCGTCAAACATGCCTTCCAAATCATATTCTTCTTCCTTGGATAAGCTAAAGGCAGAATAATCACGGTCGTAGGTCACCTGACTAGGTCTGAGAGAGAAGCCCTTTTGATAATAATAAAGCCCCAGCCTTCCTTTTTTTCGAATCAGATGCTTCTGTCCAATCTGCCGGGCAAAGAGAAAGTGCTCTGCCATTTTCCCAACTTCATTTTCCGGAAGTGCCGTCACCAACTCAACTGAATGCCCCAACTGTGCTAAACTGGCCAAGACATTCAACTCTGAGCCACCAAATTGACATTCTAAACTAGATGCCTGTGTCAAAGTTTGATATTGAGGAGGAGATAGCCGTAATAAAACTTCTCCAAACGCTAATATTTTTTTCATACCGCCTCCTAGATGAAAGACCCAGCTGGAATCCTCCAACTAGGTCAGTTATTCGATATTAGTTACTTATCATCGTATTGGTCAACCTTATATTGAGTAACATCTACATAATCCATATCAGATAATGGAACATTTTTCGCGATTGCACGCACACGTTCCTCATCTTTTGCCGCCTTCATAACGTGGATTTTCTCTTGAATACGAGCCATTTCTTCACGATCAAGTTTGTAGAATTTCATCAAGAACAAGGATAGACTCAAAACTACTACTGGAATCACTGTCAATAGGACAATCAATGCCATTCTCAAATCTGTAGAGAAGGCTGTTTCAACGGTTGGGTATTCTTTGCCAAATCCAATAGCTGCTAATACAAAACCAACCACCATCGGAGCAAATGAAGAAGCAATTGAGTCCGTCAATGAGAAGATAGTCCCAATCATACCTGACAAGTAACGACCAGATACTGAAGTTTCATAGTCTGTAATATCTGCACCCATGGTCAATACTAAGCCAGATGGAGCACTAGATGCATAGCGTGCTACAATATAGACAACAAAGAATCCGATTGTATAGAAATTCCAATTTGTCAAATCCAACATTCCAGGTTCAGCAGAAAGAAGCATAACAGCAAGAATAATCAAACCTGTAATTCCCAGTTGAAGGGCCGTAATATAGGCAAAACGTAAACCTTTCCGACGAGCCAATTGCGCTGCACCAACTGTTACAAGAATACCTGGCAAAATCAAGAGCATAGACATTTTTCCAGAAAGAGCATAGTCACCGAAGATAATACCATACATCATAACCCCGATAACGGAATCTCCAAACAGTTGGGCAACAAATTTTACAAAAGCTGCAGAGATTGAAAGAACCTGCAAAGGTTTGTTTCCTTTGATGACTTTCCAGTAGTCTTTCAACTTAGTTTCTTGTGTCTTCTCACCAAGACCAAAGTATTTCTTATTGTCTTTTTCCCAAATACCGATAATAGCAAGAATACCCAGTACAGCTGAAATTATTACTACACCAAGGAATAACTCTTGGAAGAATCCCGGGGTAAACCCACCATGTTTTGGAACCAAGGTTCCTGACACGACCACTTGGCTACCTGTCATCAACACAGTTGTGGCGATACCATCAACAATGTTAAAAATCGGACGTTGCTTTGGATCATTAGTAAGAGCAACCTGACCAGCTTTTGTAATCGTTTGTTGCAATGAATAACCAATTTTATGAATAATTAAAACAACTAGGAACAATGGTAGGCGCAAATTTTCGCTAACTCCACTTAGGCCTAACATCATAAAAAGAGAAGTTGCTGTAATGATATTCCCCAAAACCAAGATAGGACGATATTTACCAAACTTAGTATCCGTTTTATCAATGATAACTCCAATTGTAGGATCAATAAATCCATCGAAGATACGAATATAGCCCATGAGCTGACTAACAAATAGCGCTGCTAAACCAAGTACCCCTGTCGATAAATAAGTCACGAAAGTAAAAGCAACCAAATAAATATTCGTCGATGAATTGTTCATCGCAAATAATATGATTTGCCATAATTTGGCTTTGTTATAAGTAACGTCTTCGACACGTTGCTCAACATGTTTTTCCATCGGAAAGTCCTCCTAAATTTTTCTACGACAAAGTCGTAAGCGTTTTCTATAACTATATTCTAATATTCATCAGATGATTTGTCAACTGTTTTTGTAAATGTTTTTAATTATACGCAAGAAAAAGACGATTTTACGTGAAAATCGTCTGATATATTTGATTTATCAAGAAGGAATTCATCTGATTATTTACTCATTCACCGTGATTTCACCACTATGGTAGTTAATGCTGAGCCCGCTCTGTACATTGGGAACAAATACATTGAACTCTAAGCTTCCATCGGATGATTTGGCTTCCAGATGGCTTCCGACTGGAATTAGATCATCATTTTCTGCATAGACCAGGGTGACACGGTAGCGGACTCGCTTGTTCTTGTCCAAAGCTTTTCGTACCAAAGTTTCAAAGTAATTCTGCCCTGTTGAGGTAGGGTCGTTGGCTTGGTTGGACCAGGCTGTCTGAACTGCGATGTTCTTAGGATTGCTGGTTGACGCATCAAAACCAGAAAGTCCGCCAATTAAAGCATAACCTAGAAGATGTCCACGATCAACAGCGTGATCATATTCACCTGGCAAATCATGAATTTGGTGCCAGCCAGCAGGTGTCCAAGATGTCCGACCATTACCAGTTGCCTCACGGTCCTTGTACTGCCTTGTCGACTTAGCTAGAAGAGCATTAGCGACTGTTGGTACCGTTTCTCCCTGGACTGTTTTTGTTTTTGTATCTGCATAAGGTGTATTGGAAACCGAGGCATCTAGATTAGTCTTGTTCCCATTGACAAGAAAAGCACCAGCTCCATTCCAGTCAATCGAATTGCCCAGTTGTTTTTTTACACTCTCTGTTAAAACAGAACTACCTAATTCCTCACTTGGGGTAGACTCACTTGCCTGCGATTGATTCACATAATACGAATAACTAGCTGTACTATTGCTACTCGAATTATTTAAAAAATAGCCTCCGCCTACTACAACAATAGTTGCTATCAAACTAAGCAGGCTCATGGCCTGTTTTTTTACATTCTTATTTGCCATATATCTCCCGTCAAAAAAGTAGGTCTAGCCTACTTTCCTGTAAATTTACTAATCAATTCTTGCCACTTAACTGGAGATAAGACTGCAAACATATTGTCTCCATCTCCAATAATTCCATATCCAACCATTAATCCTAAAGCAAAGACCAGTATTGCTATTAGGATAACAATAAATACGGATAAAAGATGTTTACCTACATAGCTCAGATTTTCCTTATCCATTTTCATCTTCTCCACTCACACGTTCAATTGTTGCACCTAAAGCAGCTAATTTTTCATGGAAACGATAATAGCCTCGGTCCAAATGGGTTAGTTTGCCAACAGTGGTTTCACCTTCAGCGACCAAACCAGCTAGAATCAAAGCGGCACTAGCTCGCAAGTCCGTTGACATGACTTGGGCTCCTTGCAGAGCTTGTCCTCCCGTGATGATAGCTGTATCTCGTAAAATTTCCGAATGCAAATCCATCCGACGCATTTCTTCTAAATGCTGGAAACGATTTTCGAATACCGTTTCAATCATGGTTGATTCACCCTTAGCTACGGCCATTAGGGCTGTAAATTGAGCCTGCATATCCGTTGGGAAGCCTGGGTGTGGTAAGGTTTTTACTGTTACAGGTTTGAGCTTGTCCACCTGTGAACGTACTCGAATCCCTTCAGCTTCTTCCGTCACCTCAACTCCCATTTCCAACATCTTAGAAATGAGTGGACGGTTGTGTTCCCAAACGGCATCCTTGACTAAGACATCACCACCAGTCATTGCCGCAGCTACCATAAAGGTCCCTGCTTCGATGCGGTCTTGGACAACTTGGTGTTCAGCTCCATGTAGTTGGTCCACACCAGTAATGGTAATGGTTTCTGTTCCTGCTCCCTTGACATTTGCCCCCATTTTGTTGAGGAAAATTGCCAGGTCAACGATTTCTGGTTCCCGCGCAGCATTTTCCAAAACAGTTGTACCCTGCGCAAGCGTTGCAGCCATCATCAAATTTTGCGTTGCCCCAACACTTGGGAAGTCCAGATAGATATGGGCTCCCTGCAAGTTCTCTGCACTTGCTTCAATATATCCAGCTCGTTGTTTAATTTTAGCCCCCATAGCTTGCAAACCTTTTAAGTGCAAGTCAATAGGACGACTACCAATTGTACAACCTCCTGGCATAGAAACCTTGGCATAGCCATTACGTGCCAAAATCGGACCAAGAATAACAATAGAAGCCCGCATCTGACTGACATATTTATATGGCGTTTCGTTGCCCAGTCGACCAGTCGCATCAATGTCAATGGACTTGGTATCTTCATCGAATTTAACTCGAACTCCCAAACCTCGAACCACATTGTTCATGGTATAAACATCCGAAAGAATTGGGACCTGAGTCAATTTGGTTTGTCCTTGACTTGCTAGGACAGTCGCTGCCAACAAAGGTAGAACAGCATTCTTAGCACCTTCAATTTCAACCTGACCCTTCAAGCCAGTTTTACTACCTGTAACAATAATTGTATCCATATATTACTCATTTCTATTTAAATATTCGCAAAGGAACGACCTACCACCAATAATTCCAAGAAGAATGTTGAAACCAAATATCCTAGAGCAATTGCTAGAAACAAGATTAGTAGGTTGATTTTGCGCTGATTTTCACCTGTTACTTTTAAAATCTTTGACCAATCAACTGTTGAAACTAACAGATGATAGTTCAAATAGATAAAAAGTAGGTGACTAAAAAATTGTAAAATTGAAATAACCATGTTCCCATTATACCACGAAATGCAAAAAAGGAACTGAACTAAGTTCAATCCCATTTTTAATGTTTACCTACTCGAATACGGTTAATAGCCCTTTGGAGTGCTACTGTGGCACGTTTTTCCAAATCTGCATTATGTGCGCTATGAGCCTCTTCAAGCTCTCTTTCTGCTCGCAATTTAGCACGTTCTGCACGGCTAATATCGATATCACGTTCACGCTCTGCCGAGTCCGAAATCACCGTAATCATATTCTTATTGATTTCAATAATCCCACCATTGACGGCAATCCAGTCCACGTGATTTTCATCATCAACACGGCGGACCTTCATTTCATCAATTTCCAAAACGGCAATCAATTCCTCATGTCCAGGATAGATTCCCATCTCTCCTTCAACTGTCTTTACCAAGACAAAGGCGGCATGGTGGTCATATTTCACTCCATCTGGCGTCACAATTTGAACAGTCATTTGTTCCATAAGCTACCTCTTAGAATCTCATTTTTGCAGCTTTTGCGACTACATCCTCAATTGAACCGACATTTCGAAAGGCATCTTCTGGCAGATGATCATGTTTACCATCCAAGATTTCCTTAAAGCCTCTCACCGTTTCAGCTACTGGCACATAGGAACCTGGCATACCTGTAAATTGCTCTGCAACGTTGAAGTTTTGAGATAGGAAGAATTGGATGCGACGAGCGCGACCAACCAAGGTCTTCTCTTCATCTGACAATTCATCCATACCGAGAATGGCAATAATGTCTTGCAATTCTTGGTAACGCTGAAGGACACGTTTCACTTCCATGGCCACTGCATAGTGTTCTTCTCCTACGATTTGTGGAGAAAGGGCACGAGATGAGGACGCCAATGGATCCACCGCAGGATAGATACCCAGCTGGGTCAACTTACGCTCCAAGTTGGTTGTAGAATCCAAGTGAGCGAAGGCAGTCGCTGGGGCAGGGTCAGTATAGTCATCCGCAGGCACGTAAATAGCCTGAATGGATGTAACCGAACCCTTCTTGGTTGAGGTAATTCGCTCCTGTAATTGACCCATCTCCGTCGCAAGTGTTGGCTGGTAACCAACGGCTGATGGCATACGCCCCAAGAGGGCAGACACTTCTGAACCAGCTTGCGTGAAACGGAAGATGTTATCGATGAACAGAAGAACGTCCTGACCTTCTACATCACGGAAGTATTCCGCAATGGTCAAACCAGTAAGAGCAACACGCATACGGGCTCCTGGTGGCTCATTCATCTGACCAAATACCATGGCCGTTTTTTCAATAACACCTGATTCTTTCATTTCCCAGTAAAGGTCATTTCCTTCACGGGTACGCTCGCCAACTCCGGTAAATACAGAGATACCACCGTGTTCTTGGGCAATATTGTGAATCAATTCTTGGATAAGGACGGTTTTACCAACACCGGCACCACCGAAGAGACCAACCTTACCACCTTTTAGGTAGGGAGCTAGGAGGTCGATAACCTTAATCCCGGTTTCCAAAATTTCGCTTGAAGTAGATAATTCGTCAAAAGCTGGAGCTTTCTTATGAATTGGCTCGCGTTCAAAATCAGCTGGGAAAGGCTCATCAAGGTCAATGGTATCTCCCAAGACGTTGAAGACACGACCCAGAGTTTCCTTACCGACTGGAACGGAGATTGGGCGACCCGTGTCAAGGACCTCCATCCCCCGAGTCAATCCATCTGTTGATTCCATGGCAATGGTCCGAACAACGCCATCACCAAGTTCCAAAGCAACTTCAAGCACAACTTTTTGCTTGGAATCATCATTTTTGTATACAACGAGTGCGTTGTTAATCTCAGGAAGTTTATCTTCTGCTGCAAACGCAACGTCTACAACTGGTCCGACAACCTGAGTAATTTTGCCTGAACTCATTCTATTTCCTCTATTTCTATTACTCAAGGGCTGAGGCACCTGCTACAATCTCAGTAATTTCCTGAGTGATAGCTGCCTGACGAGCCCTATTGTATTGAATTGTCAAATCATCAATGACATTCTTAGCATTATCCGTTGCTGTCTGCATGGCCGTCATACCAGCCGCATTTTCAGCAGTTTTGGCATCCAAAATCGCTCCGTAAATAGTTGACTCTGCATACTGCGTCAAGAGTTGCTCCAGAATGACTTCACGGTTTGGTTCCAATTCAAAAGTGGCTGTATAACCATCTGCTTCATTATGGTCCAAATCCTCAACAGGAAGCATCTGTTGTACACGCACCTGACTGGTCAAACTATTGACATGGTGGTTATAACAAACATACAACTCATCAAAGAGTTCATTCTTGTACATCTCAACTGACTTAGAAATGATTTTTTGAACCTCTTCAAAACTTGGATTGTCTGCTAAACCACGCAATTCAAAGACAGGATTGATACCACGGGCACGGAAAAAATCTGCTCCCATGCTACCAATGGCAATAATTTCATACTCATCTTTTGAGTCATGGTCCTGTTCAATCATGCCCATTACAGCTTTCAAAATACTGGAATTATATGAACCTTTTAATCCACTGTCCGATGTAATGACAATGTAGCCTGATTTTTGAACTGGACGACGAATCAGCATTGGATTGCTTGTATCTGAAGCCATCAATTCTCCACGCAAGAGGTCCGTTGTAATCTGACGAACCTTGCTAGCGTAGATCTGAAAGGATTGCGCTAATTGCTCAGATTTGGCTAGTTTAGAAGCCGAAACCATCTGCATGGCACCGGTGATTTGACTGGTTTTCTTAGTAGATGCAATTTTTGATTTGATTTCATTGAGAGAACCTGCCATTATTCACTCCTTTACTTAAAGACAGACTGGTCTTTGAAGGCTTGAATAGCAGCATTCAACTCATCTGTATCGGGAAGGTCTTTCGTCGTACGAATCACATCCAAAAGACTATCGTAGTGCAAATCAAAATAAGCGTACAATTCTTCTTCAAATGCCAAGATATCATCAATCGGCACTGAATCAAGATAGCCATTTGTCAATGCATACAAAATCAAAACTTGTTTTTCAACTGGAAGTGGCTTATGCAATGGCTGTTTCAAGACTTCCACAGTTCGACGACCGCGGTTGAGTTTTGCCTGAGTTGCCGCATCCAAATCTGAACCGAATTGTGTAAAGGCCTCTAATTCACGATAAGAAGCTAAGTCGATACGAAGGGTACCTGCAACCTTTTTCATGGCCTTAATCTGTGCAGAGCCACCTACACGTGATACAGAAGAACCCGCATCAATGGCTGGACGGATACCTGAGTTGAACAAATCGTCCTTCAAGAAGATTTGTCCATCCGTGATCGAAATCACGTTGGTCGCGATGTAGGCTGAAATATCACCTGCCTGTGTTTCGATAAATGGTAGAGCTGTAATGGAGCCACCGCCCAATTCATCTGAAACCTTGGCTGAACGCTCTAGCAAACGACTGTGCAAGTAGAATACATCACCTGGGTAAGCTTCACGACCTGGAGGACGACGAAGCAAGAGAGATAATTCACGGTAAGCTACCGCTTGTTTTGACAAATCATCGTAAACAATCAAGACGTGTTTGCCTTCATACATGAACTCTTCTGCCATCGCAACACCAGCATAAGGAGCCAAAAATAGCAATGGAGACGGTTGTGAAGCTGACGCCGTCACGACGATTGTATAATCCAAGGCGCCATATTGGCGAAGGGTTTCTACCTGCGTACGAACTGTTGATTCCTTCTGACCAATAGCCACATAGATACAAATCATGTCTTGGCCTTTTTGGTTGAGAATGGCATCGATAGCTACAGATGTCTTCCCTGTCTGACGGTCACCGATAATCAATTCACGCTGTCCACGACCAATCGGAACCAAAGCATCAATCGCCTTAAGACCAGTTTGAAGCGGTTCATTAACCGACTTACGTTGCATAACACCTGGCGCTGGGTACTCGATTGGACGAGTCTTACTAGTACGAATCTCACCAAGACCATCCACAGGTTGACCAAGTGGGTTGATGACACGACCAATCAAGGCTGAACCAACAGGTACTTCCATGATTTTTCCAGTACGTCGTACCACTGAACCCTCACGAATATCTGTAAATTCACCAAGAATAATAATACCAACATCGTTGGTTTCTAAGTTTTGGGCCATACCAATGGTGCCATTTTCAAATACCAAAAGCTCTCCACTCATGGCATTGTCAAGACCTTGCGCACGGGCGATACCGTCACCAATGTAGGTTACGACACCAGTTTCTGTATAGTCAAAGTCAGGCTGAAAGCCTTCAATTTGTTGTTTTAGTAAAGCGCTAATTTCTTGTGCATTAATCAAAAGAACACCACTTTCTATTTTTTAAAGTTTTTTTCTAACGTCCTTCAACTGAGTTCGAACGCTTGCATCGATTACCTTGTGGTTGACAGTAACGACAAATCCGCCAAGTAAACTTGGGTCCAATTCTTCAGAGATGTTACGAACACGTAGGGCAAATCGTTCTTCAACCACTTGACGAAGACGTTCTTTTTGTACTTCAGTCAAAGGGTAAACAGAAACCACATGGGCTTCAAATTCATTTTTAAATTTACTGATCTGTAGGCGGACACGCTCTAGTGTTTCAAGTAACAAGTCTGCATGACCATCACGAATAATATCCTCAATCAAATCGTTGATTTGCCAGAAACTTGATTGACGAACAGTCCTTACAAATGCAGCCTTTTCTTCTCTTGATACCGTAGCAGACAGCAAGAGACGATTGAGCTTACTATCATGGATAATAGAAATCAATTCAGAAATTTGGTCATACATATCCCAAATTTCTGCATGATCACTAACTTTTTCAACAAATGATAGAGCATATTTTTGCACGATGGCATTTTCTCTAGCGTTCATCTATTTGTCTCCTAGTTTGTCCAAATAACGATCAATTAAGTTACTATGAGCCTGCTGGTCCAAATCTTCCAAGATAATTTTACCTGCCAAGTCAACCGCTAATTCGGCAACTTGAACACGCAAGTTTTCTTGAGCTTCACGTTTTTCAGCATCAATTTCCATTTGAGCTTTTTGCTTCAAAGCTTGAATCTCAACTTCTGCTTGCTCTAGAACGCGTTTTTTCTCCAATTTAGCACGTTCAACAGCATCTTGGATGATTTTTTGACCTTCAATACGACCCTTAGCCAATTCATCCTCTCGTTGTTGTACGAGGTCAGATGCAGCTGTCAGCTTTTCTTCTGCTGCATCAATATCATTTGCAATCTTATTGGCACGCTCTTCAAAAATACCCGTAATGCGATCCCAAGCAAATAGTCGGATTAGTCCAATCAAAATTGCAAAAGAAGCCGTTACCAAGATAAAGTTTCCAAGAATGGTACTAGATTGCATTGTAATAGTTGTTACCATAGTTGTCTTTCCCTTTCTTACTCACTATGACCATGGATTTTTTTATTCAAGTACATGGATACCAGCATGACAAATACATAGCCTTGCAAACATGAAATGAAGACAGAAAAAGCTGTCCAAACAATGTTAAGAGCAAATGCGATTGGATAGGCCACTGCACTTTGTTGTGATAATTGAAGAAGAAGTGAAACCAAGACCTCACCAGCGTAGATATTACCATACAAACGTAAAGCAAGTGAAACCAGGTTTGTAACCTCTTCTAGAATGTTCATTGGTGTCATTGCCCATGGTGTCACAAAATCTTTTAGATATTGCTTAAACCCTCTACGACGAATCCCCTCAACATGACAAAACACAGTTGCAATTGTTGCCAAACCAAAATCATAAGCCATATTAGCTGTTGGAGAAGTCCATAAATTATGGCCGTCCGACGTTTCCAATTTGGTCATCAAACCCAGGTTGTTTGCCACTATTAGGAAGGTAAAAACAGTGAAGAAAAACAAGGCATACCTTTTAGCATCTTCATCACCTAAGTTTCCTTTTGTGAAATTAATGGTTAATTCGTAGACGTACTCTAGGACATTTTGTTTGCCCTTTGGTTTGAGTTCCATCTTGCGACTAGCCCAAAAAACAAGTGAAAAAATAACTAAAATGGTAATGACAGAAACCAGTACCATGGTCAAATCAAAAGTTATAGGACCTAGGGTAAGTGTTGGACTTAAATGTTCTTCCAATGGAGTTACACCCCTTTTCTAATTCTCTTTTGAGATACTAACCCAATACAAATGCCATCGCCAAAGTAACGAAGAAAGTTCCTTCAATAAAGGCAACACCCAAGAATACACCAGCCATCAACTTGCTTTGCATTTCAGGTTGACGTGCAGTTGAACTAAGGTAAGAAGCTACCAACAAACCCTCACCAATACTAACACCAAGACAGGCCAAACCTAAGGCCAATGCGCCTAACTTCATAACGAATTCTCCTTTAAAATTTTAATACCTTGATAGCATACTCCTATTATATGCTTTTGTCAAGAAAAGACCACTATTGGAAGCGTTTAATTTCATGATATACAAACAAAAAGAAAAGACTTGATATCTTTTCTTCCTATTTATATAGTCGAGTCCATATGGTCTGTTTCTTCAATAAACCGTTTGGCCATATCTTCTCGATTCAATTGCTCAGTATCAAGTGTGATGGCTTCATCTGATACAAGGTCTGTATCCGCAAAAAACTCAATATGATTTTGAAGGTTATTCAGTTCGACTGGAGCATCTCCACCAAACTCGCCATCTAAGTTAAGCAAGAGACGATTGTCATTGTTTAGATGTTCTATGGTGAGCTTTTTGGTCTTGATGTATTCAATTAAATCACTATCAATATGTTTACCACCATCTAGTACCTGACGAATAAGATGAAGGATTTCAAATAAATTTCCCGTTTTCACCATTAATAGGGTAAAATTGCCGTCATCCAACTTGGCATCAGGAACAATTTGCTCAAACCCTCCGATTGAATTGGTTAGAGCTACAAAAATCAAGGAAACTGACCCTTCGAAAATCCCCTGGTCATGGCTCACTCGCACTGGCGTAAACTGAACTTGTGGCAAGAGTTCTGCACCTTTAACGACATAGGCCAAGTAGCCAAACATAGTTTTAAGTTGACTTGGTACACTGTAAGTCAATTCTGTCAGTGTACCTGCTGCAGCGATATTAATAAAGTAATGCTCTTGGTGAATTCCATTCTTTTGATTCTTTGCCAAACCAATATCCATCAAAATCGTCTGATTTTTACCAATCAGCTTGGCTGCCTCAACTGGATTTCCGCGTGGCACCTTAAGAGCACGCGCATAGTCATTTGTTGTCCCAGTTGGAATAATAGCCATTTTCGGTCGTTTTTCGAGCGGTGCAATGCCGTTGACCACCTCGTTAATAGTGCCGTCACCACCTGCTGCAATAACCAGGTCAAAACCTGCTAAAGCAGCTCTTCTGGCTTCATTTTTAGCCGAATCCTTTTCAGGTGTTGTTTGAAAGGCAGATGTCTCATAGCCGAAGCCTTCTAAAATATCCAACACTTCTGCCACATTTTTCTTCATGATTTCCTGACCAGAGGTCGGGTTGTAAATCAATCGTGCTCGCTTGCGTTCTTCCATATCCTATACCTTACAGGCTTTCTAACCAAGCCTCATCTTTTATTTCAATACCTAATTCCTGTGCCTTGGCCAACTTGCTTCCCGCGTCAGCCCCTGCGACAACAAGATTTGTCTTCTTAGAAACAGAACCTGCTACGTTGGCACCCAAGGCTTCTAGCTTGGCCTTGGCTTCGCCCCGCTTCATCCGTTCCAACTTACCAGTCAAGACAACGGTCAGACCAGACAAGGCTGCATTTTCATCTGCCACCTGTCCTAGATAAGTCAAGTTTACGGCATTTTCCTTAAGTTCAACTAAAAGCTGCCGGGCTCCTTGGCTGGCAAAAAAGCTAGTCAAGGACTTAGCGATGACCTGGCCCAATCCTTCTAGAGAGGCAATCTCGTCTTGACTGGCTTGAGCTAGGGCTTCCAAGTCGCCAAAGTTTTCTAGCAAAATCTTGCTGGCCTTGCTGCCGACATGACGAATGCCCAGACCGAACAAGAGTCGTTCTGCTGAATTGCCCTTTGATGCCTGAATGGCTTGGTAGAGCTTATCTGCAGATTTTTCCTTGAAACCATCTAGTGTCAAGAGGTCATCGACTGTCAGTTTGTAAATGTCCGCTACATCCTTGACCAGACCTGCTAGAAAGAGTTTTTCCACAATAGAAGAGCCCAGACCTGCGATATTCATTGCATCACGGCTGGCAAAATGCTCCAACTTGCTCATCAACTGGCTAGGGCAAATAGGATTGATACAACGGAGGGCAACTTCATCTTCGTAATGCTGCAAGTCGCTCTGGCAAGACGGACACTGGCTTGGGACAGGCATGACTTCTTGATCCGTCCGATACTTGTCCACCACTTTCAGAACTGCTGGGATAATATCCCCCGCCTTGTAGACAATGACCGTATCGCCAATGCGAATGTCTTTTTCAGCGATGTAGTCCACATTGTGCAAAGTAGCACGGCTAACGGTTGTTCCTGCTAGCTGTACTGGGCTGAGGTTAGCAGTTGGAGTTACGACACCCGTGCGGCCAACAGTCCAGTCAACCGAGAGGATTTGAGCTTCTTTCTCTTCAGCTGGAAACTTGTAGGCCACCGCCCAACGAGGCGCCTTGACGGTAAAGCCCAGTTCTTCTTGGATGGCAAGGTCATTGACCTTTATAACGATACCGTCGATTTCATAAGGCAAATCATCTCGTCGCTCTGCCATTTTTTCAATAAAAGCCCAAACCTCGTCAATCGTGTCTGCCAACTGGTAGTCGTGGTTGGTCACAAAGCCTAAACTATCCAGCTTTTCCAGCACTTGTGACTGGCTGGTCGCTTCAGACGGACTTGCCTCTTGGTAGAGGAAGGTGGCAAGACCACGCTGGGCCACCACACCTGTATCCAGCTGGCGAAGGGTGCCTGCCGCTGCGTTACGTGGATTGGCAAATTCTGCCTCGCCTGCCTCCTGCCGCTGCTGGTTAACGCGGTCAAAAGAAGCTTTTGGCATGTAGCACTCACCACGGACAGTCATGTCAACTACCTGTGGTAAGGTCAAGGGAATGTCCACTACACGCTTGAGGTTTTCCGTGATATTTTCACCGACACTGCCATCGCCACGTGTGGCACCAACAACTAGATTGCCCGCTTCATAGGTCAGGGAAATAGACAGACCATCAATCTTGAGTTCACAGATATAGGTCGCTTGTGGAAATTCCTTGCGAACTCGCTGGTCAAAAGCATCCAATTCCTCACGCGAAAAGGCATCCTGCAAACTAAAAAGAGGATAGACATGGGCATATTTTTCAAATCCTTCTAAAATTTTGCCACCAACGCGGTGGGTGGGACTGTTAGGCAATACCAGATCTGGATGGGCTGTTTCCAGTTCCACCAATTCTCGATAGAGCTTGTCGTATTCGGCATCAGACACGCTTGGTTTGTCTGAGCGATAGTATTCATCGGCATATTTGTTAAGTAAGTCTACTAATTCTGATATTCTTTTTTCCATAAGACCATTATACCATGACTTGAGCATGTCGCTTATAATTTTAATTGCCTAGTAAGCATTGAAAATTTAGATAATTATTTGTAAAAAAGGTATAATAGACATATATAATTTTTGGAGGTGCCCTATGGCTATCACATGTAAACGTCAAGATGATTTAGAAAAAATGTTGGAAGAATTTGCTTCATTTGACAAACTAGAAGAAATTGAATTTCCTGATCCAAAGGCAAATGCGGAAAAAATAGACACCAAGTTAGATACAAACTAATATGTTAGGATTTGATCAACTTCCATCCTCCGTCTTGCAGGCGGGGGCTATTTTCCTGTCTATAATCATTGAAGCACTGCCTTTTGTTCTGATTGGATCTTTGATTTCTGGTTTTATTGAGGTATTCATCACACCAGAAAAGGTACTTAGTATCCTGCCAAAGAACAAGATACTTGCCATTCTATTTGGTATCTTTATCGGTTTCATTTTCCCCTCTTGTGAATGCGGAATTGTTCCTATTGTTCATCGCTTACTAGAGAAAAAAGTTCCGAACTATACCGCAATTCCCTTCCTAGTAACTGCTCCTATTATCAATCCAATCGTACTTTTTGCAACCTACACCGCTTTTGGAAACTCTGTCCTTTTTGCACTTTACAGAGCATTGGGAGCAATCCTTGTTTCTGTCATAATAGGTATCATTCTTGGTTTCTATGTTAAGGAACCTATTCTAAAAGAATGTCAGATTAGTCAACATCAGCATGATTATTCCCAAAAAACAAATTGGCAAAAAGTTGGATTTGGACTTTTTCATGCCATTGATGAATTTTTTGATACCGGGCGCTATCTGGTTTTCGGATGTCTATTTGCCAGTCTAGTCCAGGTCTATATTCCAACTGCTGTTTTGACAACGATTGGCCACAATCCTCTGTCAGCTATTTTATTGATGATGCTACTTGCATTTCTTCTTTCCCTTTGTTCAGAAGCAGATGCATTCATCGGTGCATCCTTGCTTTCAATTTTTGGTTCTGCTCCAGTGATGGCATTTTTAGTTATTGGACCAATGGTAGACGTGAAAAATTTACTGATGATGAAACACTACTTTACAGGTAAATTTATTTTCAGATTTATCGCCAGCATCTCAATCATTATTTTAGGATATAGTCTCATATTAGGAGGTTTGGCATGATTCGTTTCTTAATTCTTGCAGGTTATTTTGAAATGACCATGTATCTCTATATTTCTGGAAAATTAGACCAATATATTAATTTGCACTACCGATATTTAGCCTATCTTTCTATGATTTTGTCCTTTATTTTGGCAATTGTGCAATTATACATCTGGGTTAAAGATCTTGATACGCATAGTCATTTGACGAAAAAATCATCCAAGCTTTCCAGTTTTATATTTTTAATCATTCCCCTGGCCGTTGCTTGGCTCTTCCCAACTGTCAGCCTTGATTCCACCACAGTTGCTGCCAAGGGCTATCATTTCCCACTTGCTGCCGAAAATGATGCTAAAACGCAAGAACAAGAAGGCACAACAGTGCAATACCTGAAGCCAGATACGTCCATCTACTTTACAGAATCCGTCTACAAATCTGAAATGCGTGAAATTGCCGATCGCTATTTGGCTCAGGAGAAAATTGAGATTACTAGTGAAAACTACATGGAAGTTATGGAGGCTATCTATGATTTTCCAAATGAATTTTCAGGAAAAACGATTGAAATGACTGGATTTGTCTACAATGACCCTGACAATAGCCAGCAATTTTTCCTCTTCCGCTTTGGCATTATCCACTGTATAGCCGACTCAGGAGTCTATGGCTTATTGGTTTCAGGAGCAGACCAATCCTTTGCAGATAATAGTTGGGTCAGGGTAGAGGGCAAGCTATCGGTCACTTATCATACCGTCCTCGAGCAGAACTTGCCAACCTTAGAAACCCAGAATATACAATCTGTTCAAAAACCAGATAATCCTTATGTTTATCGAAATTTTTAAGGATTGGATTTAGTAAATGAATTTTCTGACAATTTGTGGTATAATATTACTCATATTTAACAGATAGGAAAAAATTATGTCATCACACGTATTGTTTACAATTTTTGGTGCTAGTGGCGACCTTGCCAAACGCAAACTCTATCCATCCCTTTTCCGTCTTTACAAGGCTGGACATATTAGAGAAAATTTTGCTGTTATTGGTACAGCTCGTAGACCTTGGACCAAGGAATTTTTTGAGCAAACAGTTATCGAATCACTAGGTGATTTGCCTGACACACCACGCCAAGCACATGAATTTGCTAGTCATTTCTACTACCAAAGCCATGATGTCAATGATACGGAACATTATGTAGCTCTTCGTAAATTGCAGGACGACTTGTGTGAAAAATACGATACGCAACACAACAAGGTCTTCTTCCTCTCTATGGCACCAGAATTTTTCGGAACCATTGCCAAACACCTCAAATCTGAGCAAATCGTTGATGGTCAAGGTTTTGAACGCTTGATTATTGAAAAACCTTTCGGAACTAGCCTTGCTACAGCAAGCAAACTCAACGATGAATTGGCGGCTGCTTTCAATGAAGATCAAATCTATCGTATCGACCATTACCTAGGCAAGGAAATGGTGCAAAATATCTTTGCGGTCCGCTTTGCCAACATTATCTTTGAGCATATCTGGAATCGTGATTTTATTGACAATATTCAGATTACGTTTGCCGAAGCGATTGGTGTTGAAGATCGCGGAGGTTACTACGACAACTCTGGCGCCTTAAAAGACATGGTGCAAAACCATGCCCTTCAAGTTCTTTCCCTGCTAGCAATGGATAAGCCAGCCAGCTTCAAGGAAGATGATGTCCGCGCTGAAAAAATCAAGGTTTTCCAACACCTTCGTCAGCCTTCTGATGAGGACCTCAAACGCAACTTCATCCGTGGTCAATATGTAGCAGGTTCCATCGACGGAAAAGACTACGTTAGCTACTTGGATGAACCAAATATTGCCGAAGGTTCTCAGACAGAAACCTTTGCTGGAGGGGTCTTCTTCGTTGATACTGATCGTTTCCGTGATGTTCCTTTCTTCTTCCGTACAGGTAAACGTCTGACAGAAAAGGGCACGCGCGTGACCATCACCTTCAAGCATGCAGAAGATATTTTTGGTCAGCCTTCTGAGGCCAATGTCTTGACCATTTTCATCCAACCAACCGAAGGCTTTATGCTCTCTATCAACGGTAAGGAAGTTGGTTCCCACTTTGCTCTTACTCCTGCCAAACTCAACTTCCGCCACAATGCAACTGCTCTTGGAAATTCACCTGAAGCCTACGAAAAACTATTTTTCGATGTCCTAAATGGTGATTCTACTAACTTTAGCCATTGGGAAGAAGTGAAAGCAAGCTGGAGCTTGATTGACCGCATTGTTGATTTGTGGGCAAGCAACCAAGTCCCACTCCACACCTATCCAGCTGGAACTATGGGACCTGAAGCAGCCTTTGATTTGCTAGAAAGCTACGGTTGCAAGTGGGTTTGGACTCCTGATGTGTGGTATCGTGAACGTGGTTTGTTGAAATAATAATATAAAAACTGGAGCAATCCAGTTTTTTTCGGAGGTACTCATGACTGAAATAAACAGCATTCTCACACAACTTGAAGCAGCCAGCCATGCTGGCACCCTCAAGCGTTATGAAAAAATTGGCGAAACTAAGCCCTACTACGGCGTTCCGATGGGAGCTATTTCTGGTATCGCCAAGGTCTATAAAAATCGACTGGACTTGTTTGCTCCACTCTGGCAAACAGATGTACTCGAGGCACAATATTTAGCTATTCAGATTGTCAAAACAAAAACTAATCAACTGACTTCTACAGCTTTAGAAGCTTGCCTCAATGAACAAGTTTCGGTCAACGTCCTCGATAAGCTGGCTTCCATCATTCTTAGCAAACGTAAGGATAGCAAAGACTGGGAGGAATACTTACTCATCCAAGACCAAGCTATTTTTCAGCGACTAGGTTGGTTCCTTCGTGCCAAATACTTTGCTGGAAAAACAGCAACAAATCAAGAGATTGAAGAAACTCTAGACCATATACGCCAGCATTTGCAAACCGCAGACCCACTTGTCCAATGGACCATGAACCAATGCTTGGTGGAGATTGCCGTTGCTTACCCCGACTATCTGGAACAAGGCCTTGCAATCGGTCAGGAATTGGCAGTCTATGTGGACATGAAAGTTCCAAAAGGCTGTACTTCTGCCTATGCACCAGACTGGATTGAGGCATTATTGAGGAAAAAATGAAAACACAAAAGTCGCTGGTTCTTGTTGAACTAACGACTTTTTGCTTCTATTTTTTCAACTAATCAACCGGCATATATTTTGCGAGGTATTCTTCCACCAGCATCATATACTCTTTATAGACAGCATCGTCATTCTGTAAACCGTGACCCGAATGCTCGGCTGTAAGAAATTGATAGTCAACTCCTTTTTCTTTCAAAGCTTTTTCTAATCGCACTGCTGCTTTATAAGGTTGCACCTTATCATGCTTGCCATAGATGACCACGCTTGGCACCGTTTCTTCAGTCACCCAATAAACTGCAGAAATTTGGTTGACAATATCCTTGTAGCTACCATCTGCAATCATTTCCTCAGTAATTTCTTGACCAGACATGGAACTGGTGAGCCCCGCAGCTGCCTCAAGATTAGTATCCGCTCCGTAGATGCCCCAATCCTCCATGTAAAAACTAGAAGGTCCAACAGCTCCAAAAGTCAATACTACTGGCACGGGAGCTTCTTTGGCATCTCGATAAGCATAAATCATTGCCAAGGCATGCCCTGCCGAGCCTCCTGCAACTGTCATTTTATCAATGGAGTAGCCTTCTTTTTTAGCCGCCTCAATCACATATGGAATACTCTCCTTGATTTCTTGAGCTTGAGATGTTACACTGGCACCATTTGTTTCGGTTGCCAAGGAATAGTTGATGCCAGCTGCTACATAGCCCTTAGAAGCAAGCCATTGCAAGATCTGTTTGTCATCTTGTTTGTCACCACTTGTAAATCCTCCTGTATTGAGATATACAACCAGTCCATAAGATTTTTTACTGTTATCCGCAGGTAGATAGAGGTCAAACTTTTGTGCTTCTCCTTCTCCGTAGGACAGGTCGGTCACTGTTCTTCCCACCTTGTCTGTCCATTCAACAGAATAGTCCTTTACCCAAGCTGGTTTGATTAATCCCTTAGAAGCCACACCCGCAAGAAGAGCTATCACAAATACCAGAATTCCAAATCCCACAAATTTTCTCCTTCTCATAGAAAATTGCCTCCCCAAAGTGTTCCACCTAAGAGTAGGTTAAGAAAAATACGGACCAACAAGCGACCAATTAAAAATCCAACAATCGCTATAAGTCCTAAAACAAGCCAACGTTTTATCGTCATGATTACTCCTTGACATTTCAATTTATTTCATTTAAGATGTAACAAGTGTAACATTTAATTATTTCGTATGCAATAGCAATGCAGCCATATGTAACAAATCAAAGGAGTTTGTATCATGTCAGCCAGTCACTATATTCAAGAAGCCTTACTGCAACTCATTCAACAAAAGGAATATGAAAAAATCACCATAACTGACATTGCAAAGCGTGCTGGTGTAACCCGCATCAGTTTTTATCGCAATTTTGAGAGCAAGGACGACATTCTCAAACAGGCCTTGGAAAGAGCTTTTTCTATCTATCAGGATACATATGGAACAGAACTAACATTTCCATCAATCTTCACATTTTTCCAGCAGAACAAGAGCCTGATTGACTGCCTCTACAAGAGCGAAAAGGAAATTTTTATCGCCCAGCTTCTGACAGACAAGCAAAGCCTTTCTACATTACCGACTGAGGTTGCCTATTCCTATGCCTTTATCGGCTATTCTATTCTAGGAGCCTGCACAGCTTGGTACCAAAGAGGCATGGTGGACACTGCAGAAGAAATTACAAGAATTATGGACCAGCAAAAAAGTAGCTAACTGTCACAGTTAACTACTTTTTTCATTCTATACCAATCCTTCCAATAGCCCACGCATGAATTCTTCGGATTTGAATTCACCGATGTCATCGATTTTCTCACCGAAACCAATCAGCTTGACTGGAATATCTAGTTCCTGACGGATGGCAAGGACGACACCCCCCTTGGCTGTACCGTCTAGCTTGGTCAAGACTAGCCCAGTCAATGGGGTAATTTTTGCAAATTCCTTGGCTTGACTGAGGGCGTTTTGACCTGTGGAGGCATCCAGTGCTAAGAGGGTTTCATGCGGTGCATCAGGTAGAGTCCGTTTGATAATGCGACCGATTTTTTCCAGCTCTGCCATGAGGTTTTCTTTATTTTGCAAGCGACCTGCTGTGTCAATCATGAGAATATCCACACCTTCTGCCACGGCACGTTTTACCCCATCAAAGACCACACTAGCTGGGTCTGACTTTTCTGGACCCGTGACCACTGGCACATCGACACGGCGACCCCACTCAACCAGCTGGGCTACCGCACCCGCACGGAAGGTGTCCGCTGCGACCAACATGACCTTCTTGCCAGCCTGCTTGTACTTGTAGGCCAACTTTCCGATAGATGTCGTCTTCCCAACACCGTTGACACCGACAAAGAGCATGACTGTCAAATCACCCTGGAAATTGATCTGCTCGCTGAACTGGCCGTCTTTTTCGTAAATATCCACCAATTTTTCGATGATAACCCGACGGAGTTCATCTGTCTTTTTGGCCTTCTGTAGCTTGGCTTCATAGCGGAGCTCCTCTGTCAGAGTAGAAGCAACTTGCACACCTACGTCTGACAAAATCAGCATTTCTTCCAACTCTTCGAAAAATTCTTCATCAACCGAACGGAAATTGGCAATGAATTCATTGAGCCTTGCCCCAAATCCTGTACGAGTTTTTTTCAAGGTCCGCTGGTACTTGTCCTGCTCACTTTCTTGCTCTACTGGAGCAACTTCCTCAACAGGCTCTGCCTTGGCCTTGGTTTGAATAGCTGGGTCAAAACCTTGTTCCTGCGCTTCCTTAACACGAGCCGCAGCAGCTTCCTTGGCCGCGTAATACTGGGCCATCATGTCCAAGGTCCGTTGTTTCTGAGCTTCTTGTTCGGCTGTCAATTCAGGCTCTGCTACTTCAGACTGGATCTCTTCCATTTCTTGAGTAGCTGACTCAACTTCAGTAGTTACTGTATCTTCGCTTGAAGCCGACTGCTCTGTTTCCACTTCTTCAACAAGAGCAACCTGCTCCTCTTGCTTTTCTTGTCCAAATAATCGATCAAATAATCCCATACTTAGTCCTCATTCAATACATAGTGCTCGATGGCCCAAGCAATACCATCTTCATCATTAGTTTTTGGTAAAACAACGTTTGCTGCTGATTTGATTTCATCAGTCGCATTAGCCATGGCAACCCCTAAACCAGCCCATTCAATCATAGACAAGTCATTTCCTTCATCACCACAGGCCATGACTTCTGACTGGTCAATCCCCAGATGTCCAATCAACTTAGCCAAGCCATTTGCCTTGTGAACCCCTTTGGGGCTCCACTCAAGTAAGATATCGCGTGATTTGAAAATCTCGAAACGATCGTACAATTCCGCAGGAATTTTTGGAATTTGACCATCTAGAAATGCTGCATCTACTGCTGAGACTGCCTTATTGTAGACAAAATCTTCAGGCAGCTCCTCATCTGAAACATTGATTTTATTCAAAAGTGGATTGGCTGTTAGGTAAAGAGATTCATGGGCAGCTGGAAGCGAGTAAACATCTCCGCCGTACAAGACATCCAATGGCAAATCCAATTCATTTGTCACACGACGGATGGCACGGACATCTTCAATGGTGAATCCCGTTTTATCTAAAATTCGGCCAGTGTTTTCCTGGACCAAACCGCCGTTAAAAGTGATAGAATATTGATTTTCTCCAAGTAAATCTAGTTCTTCTAAAAAGCCTCCGATAGCTTGCAAGGGGCGTCCTGTTGTCAGAACTACATAAACTCCACGCTCACGCGCTGCCTGCAAAGCCTTTTTATTTGCTTCTGAAATCCGTTTATCCGATGTCAGCAAGGTTCCATCCAAATCCAACGCAATCAACTTAATTGCCATTTACTAATTCCTCCATGTATTCTATGACAGATTCATCATCACAATGACCAATGACTAGGTCTGCTTGAGCCTTTACCTCATCTATGGCATTCGCAGTTGCGATTGAGACCGATGCCAGTTTTAACATCTCCAGATCATTTTGGTTGTCTCCAAAGGCAATCAGTTCCTTTCCTGTTAGACCAAGGTGTTGGCACAAATGAGACAAACCAATTCCCTTGTGTACACCTGACAAGATAATATCGATCGAGGTAAAACCAGTTGTAACAGCAGTCAATTGTTTGAAATGATGATTAATCCAGTCTTGAGTTGACTGACGATTGGAGTCATCGACATACAGATTCAACTTAATAATTGGCTCAGAAATATCTTCAAATCGTTCCACAAGAGCAATATCGTGATAATAGTCCGATAAAATATTATACAGTCCAGTGTCAACTGCTTCCAGCATATAAGAAGCGGTTAAGCCAGATAAGGTCACATGTTGGGCAGCTACGTGCCCACTCTGCACCAGTTCCTCGACTAAAGAAAGGTAAGTTGCTGGCTGAATTGGATCATCCAGGTAGATGGTCTGATTGCGATAAACAACAACTGCTCCATTCTCAGCTACCAAAGCGATGTCATCTAAAAATTCTTCAAATAGCTGTTTAAGACTTGGCAGAGAACGACCACTTGCCGCCACAAACAAGTAGCCTTTTTCCTTAAATAGATCTAGCAAATTTCGAAACCGATTGGCATCAAATCCATGGTCACTTCGTAAAAAGGTACCATCCATATCCGTTGCGATAATTTTCTTATACATAACAAACAACCTCCGTCCAGTCCTTTTATTATACCATATTCCATACTGTTTCCGATTTTTCCTGGCTCTATAATTTCTGTAGTGGGTAAATCCCCTATGGCGATTATGGAGCCTTTTTGATTGTAGAAAAAAAGTCCCATATGACCTATAATGAAAAGCGACTAAACCATCATTTTAGAAAGGTGTTATATGGAACAACTAAATCTTATCACAAATTTTCTCGGAATAAAAGACAAAAATATCGTTATCGCTGACGAATACGATATGGGGACACACAAAGAACTTCATGGTCACTTGGATTATCCAGCTCCTAAATGCCCTGCCTGCAAGGGACAGATGGCCAAATACGACTTCCAGAAAGCCTCTAAAATCCCTTATCTGGAGTGTGCTGGCTACCGAACTCTCATTCGCTTGAAAAAACGCCGTTTCAAGTGTAAAAATTGCGGAAAAATGGCTGTCGCGGAAACTTCTCTTGTCAAGAAGAACCACCAAATCGCAACCGTTGTCCATCAGAAAATCGCTCAATTGCTCATTGAAAAACAGTCTATGACCGACATCGCCAAGCGCCTTGCCGTTTCTACCTCAACCGTCATTCGCAAGCTAAATGAGTTCCAATTTAAAACCGATTGGGATTGGCTTCCTGAGAATATGTCATGGGATGAGTACAATTTCAAGAAGGGAAAAATGAGTTTTATTGCTCAGGATTTCGACTCATTAAAAGTCATCACTATCCTCGACGGACGCACGCAAGCCACGATTAGAAACCACTTCCTACGCTATTCCAGACAGGCCAGAAACCGCGTTAAAGTCATCACTATGGACATGTTTAGCCCATACTACCAATTGGCCAAACAGCTTTTTCCGCATGCCAAAATCGTTCTGGATCGCTTTCACATTGTGCAACACATGAGCAGAGCCATGAACCGTGTCCGCATCCAAATCATGAACCATTTGGACCGTCAATCACAGGAATATCGTGCCTTGAAACGCTACTGGAAACTGGTGCAACAAGATAGTCGCAAACTCAACGATAAACGCTTTTATCGTCCGACTTTTCGTGCGCATTTAACCAACAAGGAAATCCTTGAAAAACTACTATCCTACTCAGATGAACTAAGACAGCACTACGAACTTTATCAGTTATTGCTTTTTCATTTCCAAGAGAAGAACTCGGACCATTTCTTTGACCTCATTGAAGAGACAATTCCGGGAGTAAATCCTATTTTCCAGACCGTCTTTAAGACCTTCTTGAAAGATAAAGACAAGATTATAAACGCCATGGAATTGCCTTATTCCAACGCCAAACTGGAAGCTACCAACAATCTCATCAAAGTCATTAAGAGAAATGCCTTTGGTTTCAGGAACTTTGAAAATTTTAAAAAACGGATTTTGATTGCTTTGAACATAAAGAAAGAGAGAACGAAGTTCGTTCTCTCTCAGACTGAAGACAAAGTCCTTAGAATTGATTTTCTAAGGGCTTTTCTTCGTATTTAGGAGTATAATATAAGAAAAAGGACTTATGAGGTTCTCCTATGCTACACAAAGAAAA
>NZ_POPB01000304.1 GCF_002964045.1 Streptococcus suis
ATAAGACCTCCAATTGAGTGTGATAATTCCTGTTAGAAGTTGATTGTTTTTTTATTCTAGTGTACAGGTAAATCCACGAATTCTCAACTGGGGGTCTTTACATATTGTCTAAAAACTACTATTAACTTTTGCTAAACATCTTTTTCTGTACTAAATTTATTGCTAAATGGTTATTCTGTACGTCATTTCATTCCGCAGAATAACCATTTACTTCATTCCTTTTTCGCTCTCTTTTCCTGGTCAATGACACCCAAAGAAAGAGAAGACCATCTCATTCGAAATCTATTTTTCACCGAGCCCAGTGTTCGTCTTCAAATGATACAGCATTCCACCTCCAATCTCTATTACATCAATTTTTTCAATATTATTATGTCGCTTTTTCAAAAAAATAAAAAAACGAAAAACATTTTTCGCTTACAAGAATACTCAACACGATTTTTTGAATTTATAAAAAGTGGCATAATAATTATGAATCAGATTGGAGGTGTGTCTATGGAATAAAATACTTTCTAAACACAGAACAAAATAAAAGGAAAGGAGTGGGGGACTATGATTGATGATGTTCTAATGGAAAAGATAGTATCAATTATTGTTGGTATTGAGATGAAGTGTAAGAAAATCCTACTATCAAGGGGCCATTTTATCGATATAGTCAGTGATTATTATTATCCTGAAGAAGATTTTGCACTTATTTCTTTCTCACGAAATAATGATAAGTTGACTATTCGACTTGAGAATCAACAATGTTTTGTTACGCTAGAAAATGAAATATTTACAGTGACTTCAGAAATAATTGAAGAAGATATTGAAATTCAGATTAAAATTTTGATTAAGCAGGCTATTCTTGGAAAATGGAAAATGTTTATGAATGATGTAAAGAATAGTTCATTATTGGAAGCTATTCAAAATCATAGATTCGATGATTATTCTACTGGACCCGATACTGTTATAGACTTCTAAATATCTAAGCGATCAATTAAAATAGAAAAGTGGTTATCGACCAAATAGGTGATAACCACTTTTTTATTTTTTATACACTCGATTTTCTTCTTTCAAAAACTGGATAATCCTATCTTTTAATTCCTCGAAGTCACCTTGAAACGTAGCAATTTCAATCGTCTTTTCCAGTCCATCGTTTAAGGAAAGATTGGATTGATATCCATTCGTTGCTAGAAACATATGTAAAGCTAGCACGGCAGTTCGCTTGTTAGCATTCTTGAAAGGGTGTTTCTTAATTAGGTTTATCCAGATAATGGCAGCCTTACTATAAATGTCGGGATAAAGTACTTTTCCAAAAATCTCTTGTTTTGGCTGCTCAACAATCATCTGCAGGCTGTTTGGATCAGCTATCCCAACGGGCTCCTTTGGGGAATATTTTCCAATAACCATAACATTGATTTTGATAATGTCTTCAGCGGATAGGTATTTCATTTATCTACCAGCTCTTTCAATAATTCATCGTATTGGCTCATAGCTTTTTCTAACTCTTTGTCAAAGTCAAATGTTGGCTCAGCTTTACGAATAATGACATTATTTCCTGAAGTGACGAATTCGATTTCTTCACCAATTTCAGCACCAAGTGCTTCTTTAATAGCGTTTGGGATAGTGATAACAGTGCTGTTACCTGTTTTGCGTAATAAAACATTCATCGGATATACCTCCTGTATTTGTAAATACATTATACAAGATATATACCAAAATTAAAAGTAAATATTTTAACAGGGTCTGTTTGATTTCAGACATTTTCGCAATTTTTTGGTATAATGCAATAAATTAGTAAAAAACTTGGTAAAAGAAGTAGTAAAATAATTGGTATTTCAATATGGAAGATTATCAACCATTTTCGGGTTGTTGATCGAACTATATTTTTTATGTTGTAATTAGCTACTTGTTTTACTTTCGTTATTCGTAAAAGAAGAATATTTCAGAAACGATCAATGACTGAAAACATCAATCCTCTAACTTTGCAGAATAGACTGCAAAGACTGGAGATGGTAGCTATCAGGAAAATTGGTCGTTTTTTTTCGTCCAATAATTATTGTGAATTCTTAGGAAAGGACGGTGTTTTGTTGAATAGTGGAGAATTAACAAAATTTTTATTAGACAAGACAGAGGAAGATTTAAGACTGATCTATCATTTTGGTCTGGAAGAGGGATGTACAGATAAAGAAAAAGTGGCGTTTGTACGAGGGAGGATAAGAGGATATTGTAGCGCAGTTTTTGCTTTGCTATTAAAACTTCGTTCATCTCAACATGACGTTAATGTTTCAGATGTTATACATGACCTTATCAAACTACGGGAACATGCTGAAAAAAAGATAGAAGAATACCTATCAAATAAGTAGAGAGATTTTGAAGCATACAAAAAGACCCATCTCTTAAATCAAGAATTAGGCCTATGAAAATTTATCAATGAGTCTATTTCAACGTTTTGATTAGCTGGCTTACTGCCAAGATAACATCATCTCGCTTGCCTTTTGGAAGTTCGGTTAACATCATAATCAATTCGTCCATATTTTCATCTTTGCTTATCTGCATATCAAAAAATGTTGGAACGTCAACTTCCAATGCATCGATGATCTTGTGGAGCGTGTTTATAGTGATGTTGCTCTCTTTTGTTTCAAGTTTATTAATGTAATTAAAACCCAATTCAGCTCGGGCTTCAAGTTCTGTTTGAGTGAGTCCAGCCTGGAGTCGCAGTGTTTTGATTCTTTTAGCAATGAATTTTTGTAGATTGTTTGTCATAACACTATCTTACCTATTATTAGAATAAAAAAACTGATATATATAACTGAAACAGCTTATAAAGTGTTGTTTATGACTGATATAAATGATAAAATAGTAATAAAAAATTGGGAGATAATAAGTGTAATATGAAAAAAGAAAATAAGTTTCAATCACACGGTTCAATTCGTAAGCTTAAAGCCTATGGTGCAGTCGGAGTTTTGTCTATCGGGATGATGACTACTGTCGGTACAGTGAGCGCAAAAGCAGAAGAAGTGACAGGGACAGCTATTGTAGCGACTACCGCCACTTCAGCTGAAGTAACGCAAGGGCAAGTTGATCAAGCACAGACTCAAGTAGACACGAGCAAGGCAGCACTTGATCAAGTAACAGCAAACGTTGCGACTGCAGAGCAAGCTGTTTCAGCGGCTGAGGCAACTTACACCACTGCAACAGATGTAGTAAATGACAAACAAACAGAGATTGTCTCTGCCCAGGAGCAAATTGATAACAACCCAACGGTTGCTCAAGCGCAGGAACAAGTGGATGCTGCAACTCAAACTGTTACCAACACACAAAACGAGATTAAAGAGGCGCAGGCAGATGTGTCAAATCTTGAAAATCAAGTTTCTGCCAATGAAACAGCTTTAGCTAACGCTGAAACTCAAGTATCTAATGCTGAGACTGCAAAAGCACAAGCCGACAAGCAGTTGGCACAAGATGTGGCGGACGAGAAAACTGCGCAAGACGCAGTAGCAAGTGTACAAGCTGATGTCAACACTGCTAAAGCTGTCGTAGCGGAGAAAGAAACAGCTGTAACGACAGCTACTCAAGAAGTAACTGCAAAAGAAGGCGAGGTAGCTACTGCTGAAACCAAACTTGCAGAAGCACAAGCTGCTGACGCCAAGCGCCAGTCAGATATCAACACGGCTCAGACAGAAGTAAATACAGCACAAGCAGGTGTGAACAATGCTCAAACTCAATTAGACAATGCCAATGCTAATTTGACAACTGTTCAGAACAACATCTCAACAGCTCAGACTGATCTAGACAAGGCGAACTTAGCACTTGGTTCTATCTTCACAGTGCAACTGTCAGACACTTATAAAGAAAACTTAGTTAAGTTCTATGAAGCCCGTTACATTACTAAAGATACAACTGAGATGAATCGTATCTGGGCAATCCTCCAAACCGAATCCGACAAATTGATGCAAGAGAGCATTGACGGAAAATTCCTTAGCAAGCTTGAAGCATCCCTCAAAGCAATTGATTCAAATAACCGTGTTGTCATTGCTAAAACAGGAAATGGGTTAAATGACCTAACAGAAGCAGACCGATTGGAATTAGCTCAGTTTGCTCAAACTACTATCAATGATTTGCGTTCTCAAATGGGCATCACCTCCCAAGCACTCATCTCAACTGGGTCTATGGGGCTAGCTGACATGGTTGCAAAAGAGTATCTAGCAGACGATTGGGATTCAACAAAAGGGCACGACATTGAAGCGATTAAACGAGTATTAGCTCAAACAGGTCAGGCTTTGGATGAAGATTTTTCACGTCGCTTGCACCGTTTCACAGCCAAAGATTATACGATGGCGGATCTAAAAACTCAGATTGCCTCAACATTGGAAGATATGATGCTGTTTGATTATTCAACAACACAACACTTCGGGCATGCTATTTCTCTGTTGAACTTAGATTCTAAATACTACGACGCAGACAAGGCTAATCAGTATTTTGGCTTGTCAGGTTACACAGGAACTAAGAACTCAGGTTATTTACTTGAATTCACAGACCGTGGAACAAAGGCAGAGTATGGTGGAACACCAATTGCTAACCCAATCTCTAAAGAAGCTCTCCAATCAGCTGTTACAAGTGCAGAAAACAAACTAGCAATTGCTCAAGCAAAATTGGCTCCTGCCCAACAAGCTGTAACGACTGCAACAAACAAGTTGCAAGCTGCGCAAGGCACGTTGAAACTGGCACAGGACAAACTGGCTAAAGCAAAAGCGGTGCCTGTTAAAACACCAGCGGCACAAAAAGCACTAGATGCTGCTAAAGCTAACTTGGCAACTGCTCAGGCGAAACTTGCCACTGCAAAAACTGAACTCGCGAACGCTAAGTCAGACCTTGCTACAAAAGAAGCAACGTTGACATCTGCTCAAAACACCCTTCGATTGGCACAAGCTGATGTGGCGACAAGTCGTGCAAACGTGGCGACAAAGGCGCAAGCACTCGCTACTGCTAAAACAAGTCTCACAAATGCACAAAACACGTTGTCAGCTTCACAAAAAACATTGGCAGATGAGAAGGCAACTTTGGCTAACTTGCAGACTGCATTGACTACTGCTCAAAACCAGTTGAAGACTGCTAAAACTACGCTTGCAACAGTGCAGGGGTATGCCAACAAGCTTAATCAATTGAAGGCTGAACTAGAGCCATTGCTTGCAGAACAAGCAACAGCTAAAGCTACATTAGACAATGCAAAAGCTAAATTGGCAACTGTCACTCTTGAGAAATCCGTTGCGCAAGCTAATTACGAAAAAGCTGTTGCTGAATTGAAAACAGTTCAAGCTCAGTACGATGCTTACCAGGCTTACCTAACTGCCAAAGCTGAAGCTGATCGTTTGGAAGCGGAACGCATTGAGGCAGAG
Source organism: Streptococcus suis (assembly GCF_002964045.1). GTDB lineage: Bacteria > Bacillota > Bacilli > Lactobacillales > Streptococcaceae > Streptococcus > Streptococcus suis_U. Next base: position 5,379 of record NZ_POPB01000304.1, read on the forward strand.
CGTAAGGCAGAAGAAGCTCGTATCAAAGCTGAACAGGATGCTAAAGCCAAAGCTGAAGCAGAAAAATTGGCGAATGAAGCCAAGGCTAAAGCAGAGGCAGAACGTCTTGCGAAGGAAGCTGCTGAAAAAGCTCGTTTAGAAGCTGAGAAAAAAGCACAAGAAGAGGCTGAGGCTAAGGCAAAGGCTGAAGAGGAAGCTCGCATTAAAGCGGAGCAAGAGGCACAAGCCAAAGCAGAAGCAGAGCGCCTTGCTAAAGAACAAGCGGAGAAAGCTCGTTTAGAAGAAGAGGCAGCCCGCCTAGAAGCGGAACGCCTAGCTAACGAGGCTAAGGCAAAAGCAGAGGCAGAGCGCCTAGTCAAAGAAGCTGCTGAAAAAGCTCGTTTAGAAGCTGAGAAAAAAGCACAAGAAGAGGCTGATGCCAAAGCTAAAGCTGAGGAAGAGGCTCGTTTGGAGGCAGAACGTAAGCGTGCTGAGGAGGAAGCTAAAAACAATGCGAATAACAATATGAATAATGGTGGAACAGTTCCAAGTGTTCCGGCTGAGCCAAGCAAGCCAGTTGAACCTGAAATACCAGTTGCTCCAGTTACACCGCTCGAACCGACTACTCCCTCTGAAACACCTGAAGAAGAGTTGATTACATACAAAGGCGAACCTGCTTATCATGAATTGCCTGCGTATGATATTGATGCATTGATGAGGGAACTTGATACAGAAAAAGTTTCTGATAAATATGAAGCACAGTCGCCAAAAGTTCAAACAAATATACTTTCAAAGGCTGATAAAACAGCAGTAAGAGAAGTACAAAATACCAATACTGTTCTGCAAAATTCAGCTGAAAAACCTGTTTATTCACGTGTGGAACGTGCAAAAACGTTACCAAGTACAGGCCAGATAAATAGTTCAATTTTTCAAATAGTAGGAATAGGGCTAGCAAGTCTTGGATTAGTTGTTAAAAGAAAAAAGTATAAATAATATTTTCTTGAAATGGGAGCATCATTAATAGAAAATTTTGGAGGATTAAATGAAAATACTATTTAGTAATTTAAAAGAAAGTGGAACGAAATTAGATAAGATATTACAAGCGCTCGTGCTTAGTCAAATACTTCTCATTATAGCTACGTTTTTTGATGTAATGTATGATGCTACTTTCCAAATTGGAAATCTGAACATCTACGGAAAAGCAGAAGTAGCTCCATTCTTATTAATTTGTACACTCATAGAAATTTGTGCGTTGATTAGTCGAAATGAAAAGATTTTTATTCCCTTACGATTTTTAAATACCATTTTAATTTTTAATATTCTTTCATACATTTCGACTGATGTTATCGAATCTGAGCAAAGTGCTGCTTTTGCAAATGGCATAGGATACTTTGCTTCTTCAGTAATGTCATTTTTTACGTTTGGTCTATTTGAAATGCCGACAGATTTAGCACAATCAAGTAAACTGCTGTTTGGGTATCATTTTATTCGATTGGCACTTTTGTTATGTTCAATAATCTTTATTCTTTATTTGTACATTCGTTTTATTAAAAAAGAAGAGTTAGTCCAGACAAACAACTTTGATTTCCATAAACTACTAGAACTATATTCTAAAAATAAACTATTAGTGATTGCGACTGTGTTGTTGGTAATTTCACAATTGTTACCATTCAATATAATGAACAAATCTTTACTTCCAACACCAGCTTTTGCAGACCATCCAATTTTTTCATCAATAATATGTATTGTTGCATTTTTACTATTATCAAATTTATTACATGATAATATAAACAATATAAAACGCTATGCAATTATTGAAATTGCTTCAATACTAATTTGGAATCCATTTTATGTTTATAAATTCGGAACACCTGGAGTTGGTTATCTAGTTTATCTGGTTGGATTGGGAATGTTAGCTTATTCTATTTTCGGAGCAAAGTTGAAAACTGTTAGTTGATGGAAGCTGTAATCTTGTATTGAACAATCAAATGACAGCAACTTCGAAGAAATTAAATACAACAAAAGAGCACCTCATTCGAAGTGCTCTTTTTAATATCTGCATGTTCTACTTTATTTTATTATCTAAAAATGTAGAGAAAAATGTAGAGATTCAATTGAATTGTACTGCAATGTAATGAAATTCAATATTTCAAAAATCGCTTAAAATCAAGGTTTCTACCGTCTATTGACGTGTAGTGAATCCCTATTTCACCTCAGTAAAAATAACGTGTTTACGCAATTTTGGTGAGTATTTTTTCAATTGAAGACGGTCTGGAGTGTTACGTTTGTTTTTTGAAGTAAGGTACAAACGCTCACCAGATTCTTTGTGTTCAAGTGTAATATTTACGCGCATGGTATCTCCCTTCTATTATTCAGCTGAAGCAGCCTTAGCGATTTTACGTCCTTTGTAGTATCCTTTCAAAGATACACGGTGAGAACATGAGTAATCTCCAGTAGTTTCATCAAATTTCACAGTTGGAGCTGCTACTTTATAGTGAGTACGACGTTTGTTTTTCTTCGCTTTTGAAGTGCGACGTGCAGGTACTGCCATTTCTTTCTTCCTCCATTAAATGTCAGGGTCAAACCCTTTTTAAATCTAAAATAGTGTGTATGACTTTCGTCAACTTTAACAGTATAACAAAAGTTTTTTGTAAAGTAAAGTTACTTGACAGATTTTTTAAAAAAATTTTTTCTCAAATACTTCTAGTGAGCAGAATTTCCTGAACTTTGATAAAATAGTCAAAAAAATGCCAAAAATACTTGACAGCATATATAATGGGTATATAAAATAGTTGTAGGACAAGTTCCGACAATTCAAATATGAAGGAGAACTGTATGAAAACAGTTGGGAAGTTTTTCGCGAAAAAATTGGCTAGCCTCTTGGTTTTGTTACTGGTTGTTGGTCTAGGAGTCTTCTGGTTTAGAAATAGTATTCTGGCATGGTTCCAGGGGACCCATAAGGTTCAATATGAGTTTGTCATTAAGAAGTTTGAAGCGGAAAGCAAGCTGGTTGTAGCAGGTGCCGAGGTGGACACGACTGCCAATCAGACCTTTGAAAACAATCAATTAAAAGAATGGCCAGACTGGACAGAACCGATTACCAAGCTCTTTGTAGGACGTGAAATGTCTGTTGATATTCCTGTGCAGACGGAGTTCAAGCTGGTCTTGGAGGGCATTGGTCAGTCAGATGTTCAGATTCAAAACAATACCTTAACCTTCAAGAAACCTGTGCTTGTCGAAGTTGATTCTCAGCAACATGGAGAAATCAAAATCAGCAATAATAGCAATGGCCTGCTAGACAAGGCGGTTGATGTCTTCACTTCTGGACAAAAGGCCCAGGAATTTCTAAATGATAAATCCCAAGAAGCCATTTACAAGACAAGTGAGGAAGTATTGAATGATGCGGAACGCCAAGAAAAAGTAGCGGCCTTTGCAGAAACAGCCTTAGAAAACCTCCTCAATCTCAACTCAGAAGAAAAACTTGAGGTTGAGATCGAAGTGGCCGACTTGAATTTCCAGATTGTAGACAAGAAATAGCTTTTTAAACAAGGTCGTGTCAGTTGGCACGGCTTTTTGTCTGCTCTGCCATTTCCAAAAAAGCCCAAAATATGATAAAATAAAGGACAAGATTTAGAGAAATGAGAAATATCATGAAACTACAAAAACCAAAGGGAACACAGGATTTACTACCGCAGGATTCTGCCAAATGGCAGTATGTGGAAAATTTTACCCGCAGCATTTTCAAACAGTACAATTACGCTGAGATTCGCACTCCAATCTTCGAGCATTATGAGGTGATTAGCCGCTCGGTTGGCGATACGACAGACATTGTGACCAAGGAGATGTACGATTTCTATGACAAGGGAGAGCGTCATATCACCCTCCGTCCAGAAGGTACGGCACCCGTTGTTCGTTCTTATGTAGAAAACAAGCTCTTTGCCCCAGAAGTGCAAAAGCCGGCTAAGTTCTATTACATGGGCCCAATGTTTCGCTATGAGCGTCCGCAGGCAGGTCGTCTCCGTCAGTTCCACCAGATTGGTGTCGAGTGCTTTGGTTCCAATAACCCAGCGACAGACGTAGAAACCATCGCTATGGCCTATCACTTCTTTGAAGAGTTGGGAATCAAAGACATTCGCCTCCACCTCAACAGTCTGGGCAATCCAGAGAGCCGTGTCGCTTACCGCCAGGCTTTGATTGACTATCTGACGCCGCTCAAGGAACAGTTGTCTAAAGATAGCCAGCGCCGTCTAGAAGAAAATCCTTTGCGTGTGTTGGATTCCAAGGAAAAAGAAGACAAAGTCGCAGTGGAAAATGCACCGTCTATCTTGGACTATCTGGATGAAGAAAGTACTGCTCACTTCGAGGCAGTCAAGACGATGCTGGACAGCTTGGGGATTGCTTACACCATCGACACCAACATGGTGCGTGGTTTGGACTACTATAATCATACTATTTTCGAATTTATGACCGAGGTAGGTGGCAATGACCTGACCATCTGTGCCGGCGGTCGTTATGATGGTTTGGTGAACTACTTTGGCGGACCTGAAACACCAGCTTTTGGATTTGGCATGGGGATTGAGCGCCTCATCCTAGTCCTTGAAAAGCAAGGCATCGAGCTCCCTCTCGACACCCAGCTAGATGTCTACATCGCAGTTTTAGGTCAGGAGGCCAATGGCGGAGCGCTTGAGTTGGTTCAAGCCATCCGCAAGCAAGGTTTCCGTGCAGAGCGAGATTACCTTGACCGCAAGCTCAAGGCCCAGTTTAAATCAGCAGATGTCTTTGGCGCTAAGACCATTATTACCCTTGGTGGTAGCGAAATCGAGTCTGGTCAGGTTGTGGTTAAAAATAACCAGACAAGAAGTCAAGTTGAAACAAGCTTGGAAGTACTCAAAACAGATTTTGCAAGTATTTTAGAAGAATTGGAGAAGCAGTAGTCTAGGCTGCTTCTTTTTATTTTAGAAAGCAAAAAAAGAAGTGATTAGGAAATCACTTCTTGCAGATTGCAGACAAACATCGTTTTGGTGTTTGTCTTTTTTACTGTTTTTAGGGAAAAATAGCTGTTTTGGTGCTTAAACCACCTCATCTGGACAAAATAAAAAGGCCTTCTCT
>NZ_POPB01000305.1 GCF_002964045.1 Streptococcus suis
AAGTCATAAGATTAGTCACTGGTAGGAATTAATCTAACGTATTTATTTATCTGCGTAATCACTGTTTTTAGTCTGTTTCAAAACAGTAGATGTTTTATCTACATTACGCATTTTGAATACCAACATGACGAATCCCTCCTTCTTAATTACAAATTTTTAGCATCTAATTTAACTTCAATTCCTATTATACAAAATTTTATGATATGGTGCAAGTCAGCACGAACACGAACCGTCTTATCTCCCATTATATCTTTTTTTGCACTGATTGGTGTATCATTTCGTTTTTCTTTTTGTGCGCCTAAATTTCCCACAATCACTCACTTCTTTCTATTTCTTCTTATTCTTATTTTATCATCAACAATCACAAATCACTTGTGATTTGTGATAAGTGATTTGTGATTAATATATAAAGTAAGTTTACCCCTACACATCCCACATCGGTATTTTTTTAGGTCAATGCGGCGCTTGCGCTGGTAGACTTGTCCACAGGACTGACAGGTATAAAGCAGGCTTGGCTTGGCGGTTTGTTCCAGTTTGGGAGCATAGCGCAGGCCGTCCACCGCAGCTAACAGTTCCTTGAAGTCCCTGTCTCCGTGCCGATAGCCTTTTTTCTCAAAGTAGAGATGGTAGTGGCAGAGCTCGTGGCGGACAATCTTCCGAAAGACTTCTAAGCCTTGTTCCTCCAGATGTTTGGGGTTAAAATCCAAATGCCCATCTCTTGGAAAAAAGCGACCACCCGTTGAGCGTAATCGCCTGTTCCAGATCGCTACATGCCGGAATTCCTTACCGAAGTCTTGCAGGGAAACTTCCTGCACATACTTATTCAGATCCATTTGGTTTCAAAAGGCTAAGACCGATACGGTTGCGTTTGATGTCGACTTCTACCACCCAGACCGTTACGATCTCCCCAACTGCGAGAACTTCGCTTGGATGTGGTAAGACTTGTTGGCGTCCATTTTTACCCCGTTTGCGCTTGACCATGCGTGAAATGTGGACCAGACCATCCTCGTGGACACCGATATCCACAAAGGCTCCAAAGTCCACAATATTGCGGACCGTACCTTGCAATTCCTGTCCGACTACCAGGTCCTTAACATCCAAGACATCTTGGCGGAGGACTGGTGCTTCAAAGTCATCCCGTAAATCACGACCAGGTTTGAGCAAGTCTGCGATGATGTCCTTCAAGGTTTCCTGACCGACACCGATTTTTTCTGCTGTATCTACGATAGCAACCTGCTTTAATTTTTCCTGCGCAGCCTCATCTAGGTGGTCAATCGCTAGAAGTTCTAACAGGTTTTCCACAGCCTTGTAGGACTCAGGGTGCACGCCAGTATTGTCCAAAAAGTTAGTCGCATCAGGAATTCGCAAGAAACCAGCTGCCTGCTCAAAGGCCTTGTCACCCAGACGAGGCACCTTTTTGAGCTGCTGACGAGAGGTCAGAGCACCATTTTCCTCACGGTACTTGACAATGTTCTCCGAAATGGTCTTGTTAAGACCAGCAACGTGAGCCAAAAGGGCAGGACTGGCCGTATTGACATTGACACCGACCTGGTTGACCACCGTATCGACCACAAAATCCAGACTTTCAGACAGAGACTTCTGGTTGACATCGTGCTGGTACTGGCCGACACCGATAGACTTGGGATCAATTTTGACAAGCTCAGCCAGAGGGTCTTGCAGACGGCGGGCGATGGAAATGGCAGAGCGTTTTTCCACAGGGAGGTCTGGGAACTCATATCTCGCCAGTTCAGAAGCTGAGTAGACAGAAGCTCCGCTTTCATTGACGATGACGTAGGAAACTTCTGGGAAGTCCTTGAGCAAATCAGCAACGAAAGCTTCAGACTCACGGCTGGCCGTCCCATTTCCGATAGCAATGATTTCCACTTGGTATTGCCCAATCAAGTCTGCCAAGTCTTTCTTGGCCTGGGCAATTTGGCGCTGACCAGCCGGCTCAACTGGGTAGATGACCTGGGTTGTCAAGAGTTTTCCAGTCTGGTCTACAACCGCCAGCTTAGCCCCTGTCCGAAAGGCAGGGTCAAAACCAAGAACAACCTTGCCTTTGAGGGGAGATACGAGAAGCAGATTACGTAGGTTTTTAGAGAAGAGCTGGATAGCCCCTTCCTCTGCTTCTTCCGTCAATTCTGTCCGAATCCGACGCTCCATAGCAGGCAGAATTTTCTTCTTGATGGCCTGCTGGATGACATCCTTGATGTAGCTATTGGACTGTGGAAAACGTAGCTCAAAGAAGCGAATCATTTTATCCACATTGTGTTCAAAAGAAACCTTGAGAATGCCTAATTTCTCCCCACGATTGATGGCCAAGGTCTTATAACCCTGCATTTTTGCCACCTTCTCTGAAAAATCATAGTAAATCTGAAAGACTTCTTTTTCATCTGCTTCTTGATCTTTTAGCTCTGAAGTAAGGCTTGAATTGGTCTGCACTTCATGGTAAACCCAAGCCCGAAGCTTATTGTCTTCTGAGATCGCTTCGACCAAAATATCCACAGCCCCAGCCAAACAAGCCTGAGCAGTGTCAAAGCCCTCGCAGATAAAACCTTCAGCCTGTTCTTCCAAGTCAGCCACATTCTGCAAAATCAGACGAGCCAGTGGGAACAGCCCTGCCTCACGCGCCACCGTTGCCTTGGTCCGACGTTTTTCCTTATAAGGCAGGTAGAGTTCTTCCACATCTGCCAACTTTTCCGCTTCCTCGATAGCCTGCCGGAGCTGGTCTGTCAATTTGCCTTGCTCTTCAATCTTGGCAAGGACAGTAGCCTTACGGTCAGCAAGAGCAGTCAAGGCCTTATCCCGATCGATTATGGACTTGATGACCACCTCGTCCAAGTTCCCAGTCACATCCTTCCGATAACGAGCAATAAAGGGAATGGTGTTGCCTTCCGCTGTTAAAGCAAGAACCGTATCAATTTGTTTTAAACTAACGCCCAATTCCTGAGCAATTTTCAAATATTTTTCTTCCATAGCTACTATTATAGCATGAAAGCGTTGTAAATTACCACAATAGAAAAAGCATGTGAGCTACACATACTTTCATTTTTCTTCTTAAAACGCTGCCAAATCTGGGTCTAACCACCCTTTGACACCTGCAAGCTTGTCCAACTGGGCTACGGCCTCTGGACTAATGACTAGGTCATCAATATCCAAATTGGCCTTGATATTTTCTGGGCTGGTTGATTTTGGCAATGGCAGGAAACCTTTATCTAGGGACCAAGCCAGTGCCAGCTGAGCCACGCTGCAACCTGCTTCTTTAGCTAGTTCTGTTGCTTCTTGACTTTGGAAAAGTGTTCCTGTACCAAATGGGCTATAGGCTTCCAAGAGAATGCCTTTGGCTTTGCAGTAGGCTACTAATTCTGACTGTGGAGTACCGGGTGCCAACATAATCTGGTTGACCATGGGTGTGATTTCAGCAGTTTCCAATAAGCCTTCCAGGTGATGTTCCATAAAGTTCGAGACACCGATAGCTTTGACCTTACCTGAATGGTAGAGCTCTTCCATGGCTTTCCATACACGAGCATTGCGCTCCTTCCAGCCGATGCCGTCACGAATAGCCTGTGGATTGGGCCAGTGAATAAGGAGCAAGTCTAGATAGTCCACCTGCAATTTCTTCATGGACACCTCAACAGACGCCAAGGTGTCCTCATAGCCAACCTTGTCATTCCAAACCTTTGTCGTTAGGAAAATATCCTCCCGTGCCACACTACTGTCCGCAATGGCCTGACCGACACTAGCTTCATTTCCATAAATCTGAGCAGTGTCAATATGACGGTAGCCCGCTTCCAAGGCATAGAGAACCGAACGATGAGCCTCTTCACCGTCAGGAATTTGCCAAGTCCCAAAACCAATTTTTGGAATGGTCACACCATTAGCTAGTTGATATGTCTTCATAAAGAGACCTCCTGTATTTTCTAGTTCTAGTATACCCTAAAATGTAAGCCCTGACAAAAATTTAGATAGAAAAAGACACCCGAAAGTGTCTGCTCACATTTTTCTCTAAAACTTATCTCTCGAAATTGATTTTTTTCGATAACTTATCAATCACTACTGCTCCAACTAGCAAGGAAAGCAGTTCTCCGCCAGCAGTTGTCAACCAGGTCACGAAGAATGGTGATTGATACAAGAATTTCAATTCCAAGGCGATGGTAAACATGGTCGCCGCAAAAAAGAATGAGAAATAAAAGAATGCCTTATTAAACAAGCCACCGAAGAGGTAGTCATTCTTGTATTTTTCAAAGAGGATAACCCCAAGGGTAACAAAGATAAGGGTTGAAAATCCACCAACAAAAAGGTCAATGACCCCAAATCCTATCAAATTGGAAATCATGCAACCGATGGTCACAGCGATGATATACTTGCGATTATAAAAAGCCAAGAAATTGAGCATTTCTGACAAGCGGAACTGAACAGCTCCGAAGGAAATAGCATTCAAGGGCGGTGTCAAGGTCAAAGCTACATAGATGGCAGCGACAAGCGCAATCTCTGCCATATCTCTGGCAGTCCATTTAGATGTATTCATAAAAATTCTCCTTTAGCAAAATGCTTGAAATATGCTTGGGTAAAGTGAGCAAGCCCCAAGGGTCATTGATTTTCTCAACAACGTTGTCTAGTATAGCATAAATGAAAGAAAAATGGTAGACTAGTTCTTATGAAAAAACTATTTTATCAACTTATAAATAATGAAGTCATCCTTTATTTGATTGCAGGGGTTGCAGCTACCCTTGTCTATATGGTTACTCGAATGGGGCTATTTCTAGTCATCCCTTCCATTCTTCTTGTTACCCTTCTGGCAAATGCTGTCGCTATTCTCTTTGCCTTCTGGACCAATGACCGGTTCGTTTTCAAACAAGCCAGAGCAGGCTGGGGACAACGTCTCATCAAGTTCGCTACTGCACGTATTTCAACCTTAGTTTTGGATATGTTTTTAGCCTATTTGCTGGTACAAGCCTACCCACAATGGATTGGACAATTCGTCAATAATGACATCTCACTGGTTAACGCCATCGCAACACTCTTCTCACAAGTACTGGTTATCGTACTCAATTATTTCTTGAGTAAATTATTTATTTTTAAAGATAAGAAATGAGGCTCCAATTGGAACCTCGTTTTTTACAATTTCAAAGGAAGTTTGAATTCACTTGCGTATTTTGTCATATCTTCAATGAGCGCACCAGCTTTTTCAGGAATTGTTTCAGTTGCGAGTTCTGCTACTTGTTGACCATACTCTTGAACTTTTTCTCCCAAGGCATCAACCGCAGGAGACCCTATCTCAATTGCTGACTGATAGGCCTCAGATGCAATCACATAGCCAACCATACCGCCAACAACTCCACCTGCTACAGTTCCAGCTGGTCCTACAGCTGTTCCTAGTGTAGCGCCAACTTTTGCACCTGCAATAGCGCCTGCAGTAGCTGCTGTATGATCACCCATTCGATAGGCGAGCTCAGTACCTTCAATTCTTCCACGAGCAAATTCAGAAATTGTATCATATGATTCGACTGCGTACGATACGGCGGTTGCCGGAATATTGTTTTTGGCCAATCCTTTCAGCAAGGTACGGCTAGAATCTGCCATTTTTTTGCTGACTGTCTCTGTAATAATACCTGTTCCATATGCTACAACACCTGCGATTCCAGTATCATTGGTAAGATCTACAATACCTTCCTCAACTGATTTCTGGCCTTCAACAATCTGGACAGTATTATCAATCAATGACATTGCTCCCGTCAAAGCCATAGCCATTTTTCCGTTCTTCATACCCTCTTTATGTATATCGGATACCAATAGTTTATTGGCACTCTCACCTAGATTGGTTGCTATTCGTCCAAATAATTTCACATCCGAATTATAGATTTTTTGTAAATCTTTAGATAATAGATAGTTCTCCCCATTGACTCTTATATGTGGCTCAAATGAGGTCGGACGATGAGAATTCGGATGGTAATTCACATCAACGCGGTAATCTACCTTATTTCCCGCTTTTTTTAGATTTGCAACAAGACCTTCTACTTCTTTTATTTTTCTTTGATTGACTCTATCAAGCTGAGCAACAATATTCTCTGGCAAATTGGAACCATAAAATCTATCTGGAATCAGATGTCCTTTTTGATCATTAACTCTATAATGATCTTCTCTTTTTATTCCTTGTAAACTAGACCGCTTCTCTCCTGTTTTCAATTGCAAGTCTTCAATTGAAGCCGAAGTAATTCTTCCTTGATTATCTGAAACAGCAGTCACATTACCTTTTTTTATTTCAATATTTGGTCTTACTCTTTGATTGCGCTGCCAAGTTCCATCCGAATTTTTACTACGCCATTCGTCGAGATACACCTGCCCAGAATCATCAATATAAGAATGTTTCAATAGTCCAGGCTTAATTTTTTCCCTCCGAAGATACAACTGACCATCTCGTAGATACTCTTTATAAACAATGTTTTGATTATTTCTGCCAATTCTCTCAACTAGCCCATTCTCTTTTTGGATTTCCTGTATCCCGTATACTCCATCACTAGCTTTAACATTTGAAGGAAATTCCTTATGTAAATTTCTTAACTTATCTTCAATATTATGACCAAAGGTATCTAGTCTATTTGTTTCTAAACTATCAAATCGTAAACTCTTTTCCATCTTAATCCACCTTTGTTAATACGTGGCAAATGACATCAATTTGACTTTGATTAAATCCATTTGTCCTACTGATTACCAAATCCCTTAAAGCTTGTGCACCCAAATCCACAATGTGTTCAAACAAGGAGTGACTGATTCCTAAAACTTCCAAAACTAATCCTTGTAACAATACTATTTCCTGATTTGACCAAATTAATTTTCCTCCTAAAAAAGCATAGTCATCAATTAAATGACTGATGAGATTTCGTGTTTTTCTACTCACGTCTATCATTTCTAAACTAACTAATAATGATTTTTTAGAAATTGGAGTTAATTCTAACCAAGCTTGTAATAAAACTGAGATCAAGTCAGATCGAGCCTCTCTAACTGACTGAATAAGTTGAGGAAATCTATTTTGATATTCACCTTCCTGAACAGATGCCTTATCAACTTTTGTTAAAACTGGACTGAGCCATTCATTTTGATATACAACTGCTACCCCTTTAGGCAATTTAGCAATTTCATTCACCTGATCAACTGTTAATCCAATAGAACGCCCAATCGCTTCCCTATCATTTGCTTCCGGTGTCCGTAGAATAATTTTTGTATTGGTATTTTTGATTGCCGCAATATCAACTGCCGACGGAGACTGGTCCACAATGATCACACCTTCTCCATATGTACGAATTTCCGCAATTGTATTGGTTACCATTTCAACAGACTTACCAATCAAACTAGAATCTCCTTGCTGACTGGTGTTTTTTAATAAATTATGTGCTTCTTCAATAATGGTTGCATGCCAAAACTCTTGGTTCTTCTTAAGGATCTTGCATTCCACTTGATCTAGTCGATGCTCATTAAGTGCATAAATTGTCAAGCCCATTATCAATGCCCTAGTTTCTGCTGATTTTATCCTACTAATATCTAGAATACAATTTTCATCAAATAGTTGTTCATATGGGGTATGTTGATTTGAAAAAATCAATCTATTTAATCCCACCGTCAAAGAACGAACACGCGTCAGCAAGGCACCTCTGTAATTGGATTTGATATCGGAAGCATAATCCGATTGGTCAATCAATTTCTCCAATTCTTCAGAAATAACTTCAAAATTAGGATAGACTTTTTCTTCCCCTTCAAATTTTGAAGAGATTAAATCCCAACCAACAACCTCATAGGCTTGTAGGATTGATTCTTTAAAGAAGGCAGGCATTGCATCATACATTGGCCAACAAACACTAAATATTTCAACTAACCCGTCAACATGTTCTAAGACATGTACAGAATCAGGAAATGCGAATGGATTTATATGTACTAAGGGAGCTAGATTTGGATTAGTAGAAAATACATTCACATCATCATAGTTTCCAAATACATCTTTATACTCTCCCTTCGCCGGCTCTATCACCAAGAATTTTTTCTTATCTTGGCGAAGCTCACTGAGAATTTGGTATACCGTATTAGACTTTCCTGACCCTGTAGATCCAGTAATAAAAGTATGCATGCTCAAACTTTTATTATCTAATTCAACAACCTTATCGGTTACTTGCCCTAAATCAAACACTTTTCCCAAAGTTAACCTATTCTCAGGATTATCGTCATACCTTGGCGTGTAGGAATATACTTCTTTTCCAAACTCTGCATGCTCTATCACGGGTAAACCTGGTACAGTTTTCCGAGGTAAACCCAGATGAAGACCTAATTCTTTACCACTAACAGTCGTCGCAGCATTAATCAAGATATTACTACCATAAATAAATTGAGGATGAGCAAACCGAGAAAGGTAGGTCATCAAATCCTGAAAATCTCCTAATAGTTCCGGATTGTTTCTTCTCCATGAATTAATAGCTGAAACTTCACGACCAGACTGTTCACCATTCATTAAAGAACGATAGTTACTTGCTGCAATCTCAGCTGTAGCCATATCATCTGAACTAAAATAACCTGCAACAGTCCAAACACCATAACTATCAAATTCATTGGTTCGCTTGATTGCTTCATCTAATAACCCCATCATATCGGTGATAGCCTTATTTTCAATTGTAGTGCTTCTACTACTCGAATAGCTTTCACTTCGATTTTCTACAGGAGCTAAGGAAGCAATGAAGCCACCAATTGGTGCCACTAATTGCCCGCCTAACATTGCACCTTGACTAATACCGACAGTATTCGCTCCAATTGCTGCTCCAAGTCCAGCACCTAAAACATTTACTGCTGCTTGACCAATCATTGCTGCTTTTTGTCGTCCATCCATCTCCGCAAATGACTGATTTTTTGAAATAGTTGAACTGATATTTTCTGTCACTTGGCTCTTTTGTAGTGCAGATAGCTTACTATACAAATCTTGATAGTCTTTTCTTAATAATTCTATGGATTGAGACGATTGATTTTGAGCTAATATAATCCCTGTATATTGTCTCCCTTGCAAGGCTAAGGCTAATTTTTCAAGACCTTGTACAAATGAATATTCATCTGAAGTAGCCGTTTTTGACGTCCCTACAACGCTAACAGAAGCCATATTTTGATACGTTAATAATTTATTGGATAAGACTGAAATTGATTGCCGATCCTCATTTTTGATTTTTGAACCTGGGAAATGACCAATTAGTGTATTTTTTAACGTATCGCTTAAGGTGACTGTTGAACGTTTGCTGATTGATCCGTCTTGCTCATTATTTCTCACACCTAGATAGAAATCAGTCTTATTCCCGTCACTGTCCAAGAGAATAAATACAGATGTATTATAAGTTGAAAGAGTATTGAAAACAGTTGTGAATTTATCTGTTACAGGTTCTCCCTTCTGATAAACCATTTCAGTGATTTTAAAAAGTCGAACGTTATTAATTAAATCTTCTTCAAGCGGCTTAATAGATTGAATGGGGGCAATCGGCATTTCTGTAAGACGAGCCAAATACTTTCGGCGAATCCCCTCGTCAATGATATCTAACCGATTTTTTAGACTTAACTCAGTCCCATCAGAAAGTTGTAAATCTGTTTGAGTTTTTGGTAATTCTGCCATCCTTATCCTCTTCCAATTTTATGTACTTGATTTTCAAATTGTAAGAACCAATCATTATCGAATTGTAACTCTTTTTCATCTTCTGTTAACTGATTGGTTAACTCTTCCTTCTCGTCCTCATGTTTGCCAATTAACTCTTCTAAATGGAGAACATAAATTCTATCTTCTTGACTTGACTTTTCTGTTAATAATCGAATACATTCTGCTATGACATCATCCAATATAGGAGTAAGAAGTTCCACTGCCTTATCTCTAAAATCTTGATAAAGGTAGGTAATTCTTTCCACCATCTCTAGTGTATCTCTCTGTTTCTTCTTGCCAAATGGATTAATTAGTTCAAGAATATCATCCTGCTTTGGTACCATCTCTTGCTTTCTGAAAACTTTTAAGGACTCAGTCATATCTACTACATACCACTTTGCCCCATCAAAATCTAGTTGAGTATTTGCTACAAAACCATCTTTATATTCTGCTTTCAGATAAATATCTAACTTATCATTCTCAATTTCTTTACTTTTTAAAAAGTAGAAAGATTCAACTTGATTTAAAAATTCTTGAAATTGTTGTTGAACGAAGTAATTAAGTTGGGCCATTACCTGGTAGGCTGTGTAATCATTGTCAATTCTAACTCTTCGTCTATTCCATTTTTGAAGTCTTTCAATAATATTTTGTTTTACAATCTGCAGTTCAGCAAAAAATTCCTCAACTTCATTCTTTTCAAATTGAGCTTTAGATACATTCAGTTTATGTAAAATATCTTCTAAAGTACGAATTTTCTTATAGACTAAAGCATTTACTTTTTGACTCTGTTGATTTTCAATATCCAGTTCAGCTTGTAATTTTTCAATTTCATTTTGCAAACATTTCAAAACTTGAGCAACATAATTCGTTTGTGGATAAGTATGGAAATAATCTAAAAGCCTCGTATCAGCAATTCCTTTGAGAAATGTTGGACTATTAATCCCAAAATCCTGAACCAACCTCTCAAGTATTGGTTGATCCAAGTTACTTGAACACAAAAAGAAAATCTGCTCCTGTATTACATTTGCATTTACCAAAAGATAGTTGAGGAACTCTTTAATAACCTCCCTATTATTCATGTCTATGTAGAAAATAATGGGGGTATTCTCTAAATCACTCGGTAATTGACTGATAGCCTCGATACTTTCTATGGTTACTTCATCATGAAAACTAGTTGGAATATCTACTCGACTACCAATCAATAAACACGGATACTCATTTATAAACAAATCTTGATTTAACTCTATAAAATCCAAATAAGGGAATCTTCTGTTTCTATTGACTTCTAACCAAGAAAGTAACTGATTGATACGTTCATTTTTTGTAGTAACATCCTCTAGTTTTTCTTTATGAAAAAATCTGACATCCGACTCTGAAATACCTGCAGTCAAAAAAGATTTTTTAAGCCCTAGAAAATCTGATTCTGTTCCTGAAAACTCCAAATCAAAATCAAAGCCATTCATTTCATCGTAAAATATACTAGGAACCTGATTCACCCACTGCTGTAACTTCTCTGTTTTATATTTTTCAACAAGACTATTTATCATTGGTTCTTCCCCATTGAACCGAACAATTGTCTCAAATAAATAAGGATTATAGTTCAACTCTACCTTAACCATAATACTAGACCCTTTTTTAACTTATTTTTTAATACAATTATATCATTTTATATCTTTAAATGAAGAGATAAACAAGGTTTATGTAAAAAAACTGAGGCTCCAGCTGAAACCTCGTTTTTTATATTCGGTTAGTTTGGGATTTACTCTCTATCAATCGGTGTAAAGCGTCCCTTAATCCTATTCAAAATCGAAACAAAGTCCCCATCTCTTGCATGAAATTCTTCGACCTGCATACTCTGAACACTGGCATTGATGACCGCACCAATAATCAACACTTGGGCCATAAAAATAAACCAAAGCATAAAAACAAGGAAAATAACGGCTGTAACCATTCTAAAATCTAGCAATCGATTGGCATAATTATCCACATACAATGCAAAAAACTTTCCAACCGACATCATGGTCAGCAAGACAAAGCTTGCACCCGGTAAGACATAGCGAATCTTTTTTATCCGAACATTAGGAAGGAAAAAATAGAGCATACACAGGGCTGTAAATAAAGCAAATAATCCAATCAACTGTGATTGGCTAAAAATCCCCGCAATCCAAGCATTTTCCAATTGAAACAATTCTTTGAAATAGGATATTATCACCTGCCCAAAGGTTAAAATGGTCATACTTAATAAAATAATGACCTGAAGACCAATGCCCAAAAATATACCAATCAGATGGCCAATGATAAAATCTCTGTGTTCATTGAGACCGTAAGCCTTATTGACTGCCTTCTGTAGAATTGTCATACTGCGTGACAAAGTCCATAGTGTCGTTACAATTGAAATACCTAACCAAGATGTAGACGGCTTGGTCAAAATAGAAGTAATAAAGGCAGATACCGACGGATAAAGCCTATCAGGAACAAATTCAGCAACGACTGACAAAATAGCATCTATATCAAAAGGAAAATAAGGCAAAAGATTGGCCAAAGTCAACAAAATAGGAAAAATAGAAATGAGCAGGTAATATGCAACCGCGACACTGGTCACATCAATATCAGCATTCCGATAAAAAGAAAAGAAGGTTGAGCAGAATGTTTTCAAACCTTCAACAATTTTGGTTTTCTTCATTCCCTCTCCTCCTTTCTTGCTATTTTATACTCAATGAAAATTAAAAACAGACTAGGCGACGAAGATGTAGATAGAACTGACGTTCATCAAATCAAGTCAACAACGTCTGCTTTTGATTTTCGAAGAGTATTAGTAAGTCCCTTCCTCGCCTTGACTCGTCAAAATGACCGGACCATCTTTGGTGATAACAAATTGGTGTTCGTATTGGCAAGACAAACCACCATCAAGCGTCTTATGAGCCCAACCAGTCTTCATATCGGTATCGATTTCCCAGGTACCTGTGTTAATCATTGGCTCAATGGTCAAGACCATACCCTCACGCAAGCGAAGTCCGCGGCCTTTTGTTCCATAGTGAGGAACCATTGGCTCTTCGTGGAAAGTTGGACCAACACCGTGGCCGACCAAGTCACGAACAACACCATAGCCAAGCCCTTCGGCATATTCTTGGATAGCCGCACCGATATCACCGATACGATTGCCAACAACGGCTTGCTCGATACCACGATACAAACACTCCTTGGTTACATCCATCAGTTTTTGCACTTCCTCTGAAACTTGACCAACTGCATAAGCCCAGCAAGAGTCTGCACAACCACCACGATAGGTCTGGGTAATTTTCTTCATAGCCTTAACATCATTAAAATTAAGTTTAGAAACATCAAGGACAGATTTATCCAAGGGCTCGCTGAGAACCATATCGACTTTCAACAAATCGCCTTCTTTCAGTTTGTAATGACGTGGGAAGGCATGGGCAACTTCGTCGTTGAGCCCACAACAAGTCGCATAAGGATAGTCCATCAACTCACCATCAACACCAATTTGAAGAGGCAAGACATTTTTTTCCTTACATATTTTACGGACATATTCTTCCACTTCCCACATGTCCACGCCTGGTTTGATGATATCACGCAAGCCGATATGGATACCAGCTAGTACATCACCAGCACGGTTCATGGCATCAATTTCACGTTGTGATTTAATGGTAATCATTGATTCTCCTCATACATTTCTAATTTAAAATCTGTCTTCTTCAAGCTAAATTTTCTATACTTTCTTGTTTTGTGACTGTAACGGTCACTCCCCTTATACTGCCCGACCTGCACAAAGCCCGATTTTCTAGCCACCATCTGACTGGCCACATTTTCCTCATGGGTGATGATGGTCAATTCCTTCAGACCGATTTCATAAAAGGCTAGAAAGACCAGATTTTTCACCGCTTCCGTCATCAGCCCTCGCCCCCAGTAATCTTTTTTTAGGAAATAGCTGAGCTCCGCAGTTAGCAAACGTTCATCTAGTTTTTCAAAACAAAGCGCACCAATCATCTGCCTAGAAACCTTATCCACCAGAGCCCAATTGCCCAAAGGGCTACGCATAAATTTCTCAACCATGGTCGCAAGAGCCAGGTTCTTATCCTCCAAGGCCGGAAAGATAAAGGGAAGATTTTCTGGTTTGGAAACGATGTCAAAGAAATTTTCTCCATCTTCATAGGAAAAGGGGCGCAAAATCAAGCCTTCTGTTTCAAAGCAAGCAAACTTTGCTAGTCTTGTCCAAACTGTCATAGTGTACCCAAGGGGCTGAGAATAACTCCCAGCCCCGAATTGTTTCATGTTAGCAGCAAGAAACTGCTACTAGTCCTCAACCAACTGAATATCTGCACCCAGTTCTGTTAATTTCTCAATAATATTTGAATAGCCACGCAAGATAAACTCAATATTGGTAATTTCTGTACGACCTTGAGCCATCAAACCTGCAATGACCATAGCAGCCCCCGCACGCAAATCTGTCGCTTTAACAGATGTACCGGTCAATTGATTTGGACCTTCGAAGGCAATATGATTGCTACCTGTCGAAATCTTAGCACCAAGATTAGCTAGTTCCTGAACATGCCCGACCCGTTTTTCATAAATGGTATCAATAATTTTGCCTGTTCCTTCTGCGGTCAATAGGAGCGGTGTGATTGGCTGTTGCAAGTCAGTCGCAAAGCCTGGATAGGGCGAAGTTTTGATACTTACAGCCTTTAACTTTTCTTGCTTTTCAACAAAGATGCTGTCTTCAGAAATAGTCATGCGAACGCCCATTTCTTCCAACTTAGCAATAAAGCTTTCCAAGTGTTCATAAAGAACATTATCAATACGAATACCTTCACCAACTGCCGCAGCAAGAGCAATATAGGTACCAGCTTCAATCCGGTCTGGGATAACTTGGTGGCGAGTCCCGTGAAGGCTATCAACACCGTCAATTGTAATGATATCTGTACCCGCTCCACGAATATGAGCGCCCATATTGTTGAGCAAGGTTGCAACATCAATAATTTCTGGCTCACGCGCCGCATTTTCAATAACCGTACGACCTTCAGCTTTAACAGCTGCCAAAATAGTATTGATTGTCGCACCAACACTGACAACATCCATGAAGATATGCGCTCCTTGGATACGTTGACCATTTGTCGCCAAACGCATGTATTCACCTTCATAAGTCGTTTCAGCACCCATGGCCGCAAATGCTTTCAAATGTAAATCAATCGGACGTGGACCTAAATCACAGCCACCCGGCAGACCAACCACTGCTTGACCGAAGCGCCCCAAAAGTGAACCGTAGAAATAATAAGAAGCACGTAAACTGTTGATTTTACCAAAGGGCATGGGCATATCTTGAACACCACGAGGATCAATTTCAAGCGTTTCACCATCACGCTTGACGGTAGCCCCCATGGTTTCCATAATATCAATCAAACTATCTACATCTGAAATTGCAGGGACACCATCTAGTGTGACAATTCCATCCGATAAAATAATAGCAGGAATCAAGGCAACTACTGAATTCTTAGCACCGCTAACAGTAACTGACCCTTTTAATTCCTTTCCTCCATTAATAACAATTTTTCTCATACAATCTAGTCTCTTTTTCCTTTCAAAAAGGCATACGTTTCATTCTACCACAAGAGGAGCTAAAAAGCTAGTTATTTGATATGCAAAAAAACAGGAGCAAGTCTGTCTCCTGTTTTGCAACTGTTCTTACATAATCTTTTATAGCGCTGATTGCAAAGCGTCTACCTTATCCAAGCGTTCCCATGGCAAGTCGATATCGGTACGTCCCATGTGTCCATAGGCTGCAGTTTGCTTGTAAATCGGACGTTTGAGGTCCAACATTTGAATAATACCAGCTGGGCGCAAATCGAAAATCTGACGAACAGCTGCTTCTAATTTGCTTTCCGCTACTGTGCTCGTACCAAAGGTATCGATGCGAACTGAAACTGGGTGAGCAACACCGATAGCGTAAGCCAATTGAACCTCAGCCTTTTTAGCCAAACCAGCTGCAACGATATTTTTAGCGATGTAGCGTGCCGCATAAGATGCAGAACGGTCCACTTTGGTCGCATCCTTACCAGAGAAGGCACCGCCACCATGACGAGAATAACCACCATAGGTATCAACGATAATCTTACGACCTGTCAAACCAGAGTCCCCTTGAGGTCCACCAATAACAAAGCGACCAGTTGGGTTGATAAAGTAGTTGGTTTGATCATCCAAATATTGAGCTGGAATGATTTCCTTAACGACACGCTCAATCACATCCTGACGAATTTGCTCCTGGCTAACTTCTGGATCATGCTGGGTCGAAATAACGACAGTATCCACACGAACTGGTTGATTGTCTTCATCGTATTCAACTGTTACTTGTGACTTTGCATCTGGACGGAGATAAGCAATTTCACCAGACTTTCTCAACTCGGCCAAGCGACGCACCAATTTGTGACTAAGTGAAATTGGCAATGGCATCAGTTCAGGCGTTTCATCTACTGCAAAACCAAACATGAGCCCCTGGTCACCTGCACCAATCAAATCCAATGGATCTTGACTAGCATCTTGACGAGTTTCCAAAGCTTCATTGACGCCTTGGGCAATATCTGGCGATTGCTCTACAAGTGACGGATGAACCCCAACCGACTCAGCTGAAAAACCATACTCACCTTTTGTATAGCCAATCTCCGCAATCGTATCACGTACCACACGGTTAATATCTACATAGGCTGTGGTTGAAATCTCACCAAAGACATGAACACTACCTGTATAAACAGCCGTTTCCGCCGCTACGTGCGCATCTGGATCCTCTGCTAAAATAGCATCCAAAATGGCATCTGAAATCTGGTCTGCAATCTTATCCGGATGACCCTCCGAAACAGATTCAGACGTAAACAACTTACGTTCTGACATAAAAATGTCCCCCTTAAAATAAATTGTTATCAAGGTTACAAAGAACTAGTCGAAGACTAGTGATTTGCGAAAGACACCTGTCTTGAGCAAGGGAAAATTTCCAAATACTCAACGAGAAAGACAATACCAGACTGTATGAAATCAGCCTTATTTGAAGAAAATGGTGACTAAAGTGTAGTAAAGTTTTTACGCTAACTATTCAATGTTACCAGTTTCTTTTATTGTATTTCAAGTGTTTCTGCAAATATTAACTAGTCTATAAACTACCTTTTCGGGACTTAATAACGTTTCTAGTATACCATAGTTTCAGCTGTCTTGGCAGTTCATTTACAAAAAATAAAAAAGAAGTTACCACTTTCTGATAACTTCTTTGCTGATTACATAAATTCTGCGTCCGCAATGGCTGCCTTGACTGCCTGCAAGGGTAAATGCACCAACTCACACCCTTTTTCCTTATAAAGATACTGGGCATAGTCGTCCATTCTGTATTCATTGATATAGACGACACGTTGGCAACCAACCTGTAACAATTGCTTGGAACAATTGAGGCAGGGAAAATGGGTCACATAGGCAGTAAAACCATGTGGAATGCCCCTTTCTGCTCCCTGCAAAATGGCATTGACTTCCGCATGCAAGGTCCTAGCACAATGACCGTCAATCATGAGGCATTCCTGGTCCAGGCAATGTTCTGTCCCTGAAACCGAGCCATTGTATCCTGTTGCTACAACCTTGTTGTCCTTGACCAAGACAGCACCAACCTTGGCACGTTTACAAGTCGCCCGATTGGCAATCAAGAGCGCCTGCGCCGCAAAATATTCATCCCAGGCTAAACGATTTGTTGACATGATTTTTCCTTTCCGCTCAATCCACCATTCCATAAATTGCTACTAAGTCTTGAGCTGTGATAATTCCGACGATATCCTCTGGCGAATGAAGTTGCCCATTGGATTGACGACTGACCAAAACCGTTGTCCTTTTCTGCCCTTCGAAATGATTGATCAGCTGGTAAAGACTGGTTTGAGCTGGTAAAATGACCACTTGAATACTATCTTCCTCACAGGCCAATACATCTGCCAAACTAGCTTCCACTAATGTATCACGAATAGAGCTTACTTCCTTACTCGTTTTTGCTAACCAGTTGGCCAAGCCCTTATCGGACACCAAGCCTTGATAGGACTTGCCAGAAAAAATAGGAAACTTAGAAACATGCTCTCGCTCTACGATTTCCAAGGCACTCATCAATTTATCCTGGCTATCAAATATGATAGGCTTGATTTTCTGAACCTTTTGTAAATAGGTTTCAATGGTCATGGGTGTTTGGTACTGGGCAATGACCTTTTCCAAGACAGCAATCAATTCTGGCGAGGGCTGAGCGACTTCTTTCAGACTCGTTCGTCTTTCGTGGACCATAAGATTACGGAGCTGTCTGGCTACGTAGAGATTATCCCAATTAGCCTCAACGGGATTATGTCGCGTCAATTCCTTGGCTTTGGCTAGCATGGAACCAACATCTGCGTATTCCCCATCCGCAACTCCACAGACCTTGCGCAGGACCTTGTCCAAGTCATTGAATAACTCTAAAAAACGGCTTTCATTCATCTCAGTCTACCATTGCTGATTTCAAGTAGGCATCTACCATCCGCTCAGTCGCATGGACCGAATCCAAATGGGTGCGTTCATAAGAATGGCTAGACTCAATCCCCGCACCAAGTAGGGCGTGCTTGACATCTGCACCAGCTCGCATAGCCGCAGATGCATCCGAACCATAATATGGATAAATGTCTAATTTATATGGAATACCATCCCTCTCTGCCAAGGCTACCAAGTGCTGACGGAGTTCATAATGATATGGGCCTGAACCATCTTTGACACAGATAGAAACTGTGTACTCATCTGTCTGCTGGTCATCTCCCATTGCCCCCATATCCACCGCCAGATACTCAACCACCTGACTTGGAATGCTAGAGTTGGCACCGTAGCCAATCTCTTCATTATTGGAGAAATAGAAATGGGTGGTATAAGGTAGAGTGATTGCCTCTTCCTTGTAAACCTTCAAAAGATGAAGCAGGATAGCGGCTGAAACCTTGTCATCCAGGTGACGGCTCTTGATAAAGCCAGTTTCAGTCACAATAGTCCGTGGATCAAAGGAGATAAAGTCTCCGACTTCAATCCCCAAGGACCGCGTCTGATCCGCATTGGTTACTTTTTCATCCAAACGAATCTCCATATTGGTCTGGTTGCGCTCAGCGGTGCTAGCATCTCGATAGACATGGACAGAAGTTTGGTGCATCAAAATTGTACCTGTAAAGGTCTTACCATTCTTGGCACAATGAATCAGGCAGTTTTCTCCTTCAATAGAAGGGTAGCCAAATCCTCCCACCAAATCCATTTTGAGTCGGCCGTCTGGCTTGACTGCACGCACCATGGCACCCAAAGTGTCCAGATGGGCAGTCAGCATCCGATGTTTCTGGTCATTTTCCCCAGGAACTGTAACTAGAATGCCACCCTTTGCAGTCTTGATAGCCTCATAGCCGAAACCTTCCACTTCTGCCTTGATGTAGTTCATAATGTTCGTCGTATAGCCCGTTGGCGACGGTGTATTGGTCAGTTTAACGATGTAATCAAGTGTCTTCATGAAAACCTCCTTATTTGTAATCTATTATATCATGTTT
Source organism: Streptococcus suis (assembly GCF_002964045.1). Classification (GTDB taxonomy): domain Bacteria; phylum Bacillota; class Bacilli; order Lactobacillales; family Streptococcaceae; genus Streptococcus; species Streptococcus suis_U. Next base: position 19,225 of record NZ_POPB01000305.1, read on the forward strand.
TAGGACATTTTTTTGCTATAATGAAGACATGAAAACCTACCAGAAGATTTATTTACTATTAAAAGAAAAAGACGACTACGTCAGTGGCGAGGATTTGGCCCAGGAATTGGGGATTTCTCGGACTTCCATTTGGAAAGCCATTCGTCAGTTGGAAGCACATGGTCTGACCATTGAGGCAGCCCGCAATCGTGGCTACAAATTGGCCGAGGGGGATTTGTTGCTGCCAGATTTGATTTCACAGGAGCTCCAACTTCCTGTCCACCTCAATACCGATAGTGATTCCACCCAATTAGATGCCAAGCAAGGTATTGAAGCCGGTCATTCTAGTCCTGCCCTCTATCTAGCTCCCTATCAGAATAAAGCCAAGGGACGATTTGGGAGACCATTTTATGCCTCCAAATCAGGCGGTATCTATATGTCTCTCCGCCTTTCACCAAATGTCCTCTTCCTTGAATTTAAACCCTATACCATTCTAGCCGCAGCCGCTGTGGTCAAGGCCATTCAGTCCCTTTGTGACCTAGATGTCCAAATCAAGTGGGTCAATGATATTTATCTGGGGCAGAAGAAAGTGGCTGGCATCTTAACCGAAGCCATTTCTTCCATGGAAAACCAACGGGTGACCGATGTCATCATCGGAGTGGGTATCAATGTCCATATTGATGATTTTCCCAAAGAACTCCGTCAATCAGCCGGTAATCTCTTCGACGACCAGCCTCCCTTTACCCGCAACCAGTTGATTACAGCCATTTGGAAAGCATTCTTCGAAACCGACGAACAAGAATTGATTGCTCTCTATAAAGAAAAATCACTTGTTGTTGGCCAACAAGTGAGCTTTGTAGAAAATCAGGTTGAATTTAAGGGAACAGCCATCGCAGTCACCGATACAGGCAATCTAGTTATCCAACTGGATAACGGCAAGGCAAAAATCATCTCCAGCGGAGAAATCAGTCTTACTTCTTGGTCTGCTTCTCCACCAAACGAATAAAACGTGTCACCTTGTAGGCAAAGTGAAGATTGCGAAAGGCGATGAAGGCATAAATTCCCGCTATAAAGAAATCTCCTGCTAGCAGGGAGGCATTCATAAAATAAATTGCTAAAATTGTTGTAATAGCTAAAAAAAGAAATTGTGGAAGTCTCATAAGATAAATTATACCAAAAATTTGAACAAGGTGCAGATTATTCCATTTATTTTCTTACAAGTTATTGAAAAATCCGTTCAAAAGTTAAGATCACTCTTTTAGACTGTCGAGTTCTGCCCAATTTATTTAATCAGATTAGCATATGTTCTTTTGATTTTTGAAGTATAGCAATTGATATTAAATGTATAAAAGTATAAAAAAGGCTGGAATTCAGCCTTTTATTTTGGCTCTATAATTTCTGTAGCGGGTAAATCCACCGTGGAGATTATGGAGCCTTTTTGAGTGTAGAAAAAAAGTCCCATATGACCTATAATGAAAAGCGACTAAACAACTCATT
>NZ_POPB01000306.1 GCF_002964045.1 Streptococcus suis
GATTATCGTGGTCAACAAGTGGGACACGCTTGAAAAAGACAACCATACCATGAAGCAGTGGGAAGACGATATTCGTGACCAGTTCCAATACTTGTCTTACGCACCGATTATCTTTGTGTCAGCCTTGACCAAACAACGCTTGCATAAGTTGCCTGAGATGATCAAGGCTATCAGTGAGAGCCAGAATACCCGCATTCCGTCGGCTGTTCTCAACGATGTTATCATGGACGCCATTGCCATCAACCCAACACCGACCGACAAGGGCAAACGCCTCAAGATTTTCTATGCGACTCAGGTTGCGACCAAGCCACCAACATTTGTGGTCTTTGTCAACGAAGAAGAGCTCATGCACTTCTCCTATATGCGTTTCTTGGAAAATCAAATCCGCAAGGCCTTTGTGTTTGAAGGAACACCGAT
>NZ_POPB01000307.1 GCF_002964045.1 Streptococcus suis
TCCGTCCAGAATAGCAATGACGTTTAGGGAGTTGAAATCTTGTGCGATAAAGCTCATCTTACCTTTCTTAAAGGCATACTCGTCCCAGGACATGACTTCTGGAAGCTTGTTCCAATCTGTTTCAAACTTGAACTCATTGAGCTTTCTGATAACTGATGATGTTGAGATAGATAGCCTGTGTGCAATATGTGTCATTGCTTGATTTTCGATGAGTAATTGGGCGATTTTCTGGTTAACAGCGACGGAGATTTGGTGGTTCTTCTTGACAAGAGGAGTTTCAGCGACAGCCATTTTCCCACATTCTTTACACTTGAAACGACGCTTTCTAAGACGGATAAGTAAGGGATAGCCAGCTGTTTCTAGATAGGGAATTTTGGAGGCTTTTTGGAAATCGTATTTTGCCATTTGTCCCTTGCAGGAAGGGCATTTAGGG
>NZ_POPB01000308.1 GCF_002964045.1 Streptococcus suis
GGTCAGCTGAGCTTGTTTGGGGAGGAAAGTCTCCCTGAAGAAGAAGCTGACATACCCAGTTGAAACAGAGACCATCACCTATAAACGCAAGAAAGCTAAGGGTATTCGTCAGGCTATTTTTAGTCAGTTCACTCCAGAGATTGTTCATCACGAATTGCAGGGCGAAGATTGTACCTGTCCAGACTGTCATGGTCAATTGAAGGAGATTGGTTCAACTGTTCAACGACAAGAGTTGGTCTTCATTCCTGCACAATTAAAGCGGATTGACCATGTTCAACACGCTTACAAGTGTCAGGCATGTAGTCAGAAGAATCTGAGCGATAAGATTATCAAGGCTCCTGTTCCTAAGGCACCTCTGGCACACAGCTTGGGTTCAGCTTCTATCATTGCCCACACTATTCACCAGAAATTCAATCTAAAGGTGCCAAATTACCGTCAGGAAGAGGACTGGCATAAGCTTGGCCTGCCAATAAGTCGGAAGGAAATAGCTAACTGGCACATCAAGTCTAGTCAGTATTATTTCGAGCCGATTTATAACCTGTTGCACGAGAAATTGTTGGAGCAACCTATTCTTCATGCGGATGAAACCTCCTACAAGGTCTTGGAAAATGATAGCCAGTTGACCTTCTACTGGACCTTCTTGTCTGGGAAGCAGGAGAAAAATGGAATTACCCTTTATCATCATGACAAACGACGGAGTGGCTTGGTTGTGGAGGAATTTCTAGGGGATTATGCGGGCTACGTTCATTGTGACATGTGGAGTGCTTATCG
>NZ_POPB01000309.1 GCF_002964045.1 Streptococcus suis
CTCTTCCTTCGCTACATATTTTTAACAAATCTGTTATACTTGATATAGTTCAATACTTACTACTAAGGAGAAAATCATGGAACCCTTGTTTCTCACACCTGTTATGCACGAAAAAATTTGGGGGGGCAATCGCCTAAGGACCAACTACCACTACGACATTCCTAGTGAAAAGACTGGGGAATGTTGGGCAATCTCTGCCCACCCAAACGGCGTAACAACTGTCTCAAACGGTCAATATAAAGGAAGAGGACTGGATGACCTCTATAAGAATGAAAAACATTTATTTGGCAATCCAACAGATGATGTCTTTCCATTGTTAACAAAAATCCTTGA
>NZ_POPB01000031.1 GCF_002964045.1 Streptococcus suis
TTGACCGTGTGAAACAAGATTTGGAGCGTACACGTGCTCTAGATTTACCAGGAGGCATTGTTCTTGTAGGTGGTGGTGCTATCTTACCAGGAATTACAGAATTGGCCCAAGAAGTGTTTGGTGTTAACACTAAACTTTTTGTTCCAAATCAAATTGGTATCCGCAATCCAGCATTTGCAAGTGTGATTAGCTTTGTTGAGTATGTTGGTGAGTTAGAAGATGTTGAAAATATTGCCCAACATGCAGTAAATGGCGAGACTACCT
>NZ_POPB01000310.1 GCF_002964045.1 Streptococcus suis
TTTCTAAAGGATAAAGACAAGGTTTTAAACGCTATGGAATTGCCTTATTCCAACGCCAAACTGGAAGCTACCAATAATCTCATCAAAGTCATTAAAAGAAATGCCTTTGGTTTTAGGAACTTTGAAAACTTTAGAAAACGGATTTTGATTGCCTTGAACATAAAGAAAGAGAGAACCAATTTCGTCCTCTCTAGGTGTTAGCTTTTCATCTACCCACTACAGTTGACAAAGAGCCTTTATAATTCAGTGATGTCACCTGTACGTAAGTAAACAACCCACTCACAGATATTCTTAGCATAGTCACCAACGCGTTCCAAGTAGGTCAAGACTTGGAAATAGTCGCGACCAGCAACCAAAGAATCTGGATTTTTCTTGATTTCTTCAGTTGTCAATTCTTGGATTGTTGAGTAAAATTCATTGACAACTTCGTCACGAGCAGCTACTTCATATGCGACTTCCATATCCGCATCACCAAGATAAAGCTCCAAAGTTTCTTCAACAAGTTTTCGAACTTCGCGGCCCATCTTCTTCACTTCATCTTCAACTACTGGAATACGGACTTCGCCTTTCATACGAATAGCAGCTTTTGCGATCGAAACTGCGTGGTCTCCCATACGTTCTAAGTCACTTGTTGCTTTCAAGACAGTGATTACACGACGTAAATCTGTAGAAACTGGCTGTTGCAATGCAATAATCTCTAAAGATTTCTTTTCGAGTTTAATTTCAAAATCATTGATTTTTTTATCTGCTTCGATCACTTCTTTCGCCAATTCACGATCATGAGTTGTAAAGGCACGAACAGCATTATTAATTTGAGCCAAAACTTCATTTCCCATCGCGTAAAATTGGTTGTGGAGTTTTCCTAATTCTTCTTCAAACTGCGCTCTTAACATATAAACCTCTTTTCTTTTTAACAGGATTAACCAAACTTACCTGTAATATAATCTTCTGTCTCTTTGTTTGCAGGGTTCATGAACATTTCTTTTGTAGAATTGTATTCGATTAAATCTCCATCTAAGAAGAAACCAGTTCTATCTGAAATACGTGACGCTTGCTGCATTGAACGTGTTACCAATACCATGGTGTACTTATCCTTCAAACCATACAAGGTATCTTCAATCTTACCAGCTGAGATAGGGTCAAGTGCTGATGTTGGCTCATCCAACAAGATAATTTTAGGACTAGTAGCCAAGACACGCGCTACACAGACACGTTGCTGCTGACCACCTGACAAACCAACTGCTGAATCGTGCAAACGATCCTTAACCTCGTTCCAAATAGAAGCACCAATCAAGGCACGCTCTACAGTCTCATCAAGAAGTTGCTTGTCCTTAATACCATTGATACGAAGGCCGTAGACAACATTTTCATAGATAGACATAGGGAATGGGTTTGGTTGTTGGAAGACCATCCCGATTTCCTTACGAAGGTCTACCGTATCTGTACGGGGACTGTAAATATTTTTACCATTGTAATCAATAGCACCAGTCAAGGTTACTTCTGGGTTCAAATCGCCCATGCGGTTAATCGCACGCAAGAGCGTTGACTTTCCAGAACCTGACGGACCAATCAAGGCTGTAATTTCATTTGGATAGAAATCAATTGAAACACTATTCAAAGCCTTTTTCTTATTGTAGTAAACAGACAAATCTTTTACTTGTAAAATAGGTGATGTCATTGTTTCCCTTTCTATCCAAAGTGTCCTGAAACGTAATCGTTAGTAGACTTGAGTTTGGCATTTTGGAAGATATTTGCTGTTTTATCGTACTCAATCAAGTCACCAAGATAGAAGAAAGCAGTATAGTCACTTGCACGCGCTGCCTGTTGCATATTGTGCGTAACGATGATAATCGTGTAGTCTTTCTTCAACTCAAACATGGTTTCTTCCAACTGCATAGTGGCAATCGGGTCCAAGGCTGAGGCTGGTTCATCCATGAGCAAGATTTGAGGTTTAACGGAGATAGCACGTGCGATACACAAACGTTGCTGTTGTCCACCTGACAAGGTAAAGGCTGACTTATGCAAGTCGTCTTTTACCTGATCCCAGAGGGCCGCTTGTTTGAGGGAAGTTTCAACGATCTCATCCAAAACTTTTTTATCTTTCACACCTGCACGCTCATGGGCAAAGGTGATGTTGCGATAAATTGATTTTGCAAATGGGTTGGGACGTTGGAAAACCATGCCGATATGCTTTCGAATTTCGTAAACGTTCATATCTGGTCTGTTGATGTCAATTCCTTCGTAGAGGATTTGGCCTGTTACCTTAGCAATATCGATCGTATCATTCATACGATTGAGACTGCGAAGATAGGTTGATTTACCACAGCCTGAAGGACCAATCAAGGCTGTAATTTTATTTTTCTCGAACTGCATATCAATGCCCTTGATGGCTTCATTTTTACCATAGTAAACGTGAACATCTTTTGTTGAAAGGGCAATTTTTTCCTCTGGGAAAGTGATGATATGGCGTTCATTCCAGTTGTAATCTGCCATTTTTTCTCCTTAATAGTCAGACTTCTAGGCTGCTGAAGTCATTTTCGCATGAAGTTTCTTACCGATATAACGGGCAGAAAGGTTGAAAATCAAGATGAAGACCAAGAGGATTGCTGCTGAACCAGCGGAAACTTGGGTTGCATCTGGAATTGTACCTTCACTGTTTACCTTCCAAATGTGAACCGCGAGGGTTTCTGATTGACGGAAGATAGAAATCGGACTTGTAACGCTTAATGGATTCCAGTTTGACCAATCAAGTGCTGGTGCTGATTGACCTGCTGTATAGATAAGGGCCGCTGCTTCACCAAAGATACGACCAGATGCCAAGACGATACCTGTGACAATCCCTGGAAGAGCTTCTGGAATAACAACATGAAGAACAGTTTCCCAGCGTGATAGACCAAGAGCCAATCCCGCCTCACGTTGCGTATGGTGAACGTGGCGAAGACTATCTTCTACGTTACGTGTCATCTGTGGCAAGTTAAAGACCGTAAGGGCCAAGGCACCTGACAAGATTGAGAATCCATACTCAAACTGAACAACGAAAATCAAGTAACCAAACAAACCAACGACAACGGATGGAAGAGATGACAAAATCTCAATACAAGTACGTATGAAGTTTGTCAATGGACCTTTTTTAGCATATTCTGCCAAGTAAATCCCTGCTCCTGTTGACAAGGGCACAGAAATCAAGAGCGTCACAATCAATAGGAAGAATGAGTTGTATAGCTGAATTCCGATACCACCACCAGCTTTATAAGAGGAGGATTTGCTGGTCAAGAAATGCCAGTTAACATGTGGTAGACCACGGAGCAAGATGTAGAGAATGAGTGATGTCAAGATGACAACAATCACCGTAGCGATGGAGTAAAGAATACCAGTCGCCAATTTATCGAATTTTTTAGCGTGCATAGTTTTTCTTACCCTCTCTCGTAATAAATTTCATAATCATGTTAAAGATAAGGCTCATCAAGAGCAAGACAAGAGCCAATGACCAGAGAACGTTGTTTTGTACAGTTCCCATAACCGTATTACCAATACCCATGGTCAAAACAGAAGTCAAGGTTGCGGCTGGCGTAGTCAGAGAAGTTGGAATCACTGCTGAGTTACCAACCACCATCTGAATCGCCAAGGCTTCACCGAAGGCACGAGCCATACCGAAGATTACAGCTGTAAAAATACCTGGCTTGGCAGCATTCAAGATAACACGCCAGATGGTTTGCCAGCGAGTCGCTCCCATGGCCAAACTCGCTTCGCGATAGTGACGAGGCACCGCACGCAAGCTATCCACTGTCATAAATGTTACTGTAGGCAAAATCATGACAAAGAGTACAAATACTCCTGACAAGATACCAAAACCAGTACCACCGAAGATAGAACGAACGAATGGCACAACCACTTGCAAACCGATGAAACCATATACAACGGATGGGATACCGACCAAAAGCTCGATAACTGGCTGCAAGATTTTAGCACCACGCTTTGGTGAAATTTCTGTCATAAAGACAGCCGCACCGATAGCAATTGGCGTTGCTACGATGGCAGACAAGATAGTGACGATGAACGAGCCAGAAATCATTGGCAGAGCGCCAAAGATTTTAGAACTTGGCTCCCACTTACTTCCGAATAAGAAATCGGTGATGCTAACTCCATCCACAAAGAAGGTAGATAGACCGCGTTGCGCAACGAAAATCAAAATCATGGCAACTATAAATACAATCAATGAAAGACAAAGGAAGGTAATAACCTTACCAAACTTCTCCAAACGAGAATTCTTAGAAGGTGATGACAACTCTTTAGCTAATTGTTCGTTTTTCATGCTTACTCCTTCTCTGTCACAGTGCCGTCAGCACTCTTTTCAACCTGCATATCATGAATAGAAATATAGCCCATACTTTCAACGATACCATTTTGAACTTCATCAGACATCATGTATGTTAGAAACTCTTCTGTCAATTCAGTAGGCGCTCCCTTGGTATACATGTGCTCGTATGACCAAATTGGCCAAGCATTTGTTGCTACATTTTCAGCGGTTGGTTCAGCACCATTAAGCTTAATTGTTTTTACGGAATCATCAAGATAAGCAAATGACAAGTAAGAAATAGCACCTGGTGTTTGAGCTACGATAGACTTAACCATACCGTTTGAGTCCTGTTCTTGACTCTGTGCTGCTGTTTGACCATCCATAATGATACTATCAAATGTCGCACGAGAACCAGAACTTGCTGCACGGTTAATGATAGAAATTGCTAGGTCTTTTCCACCAAGCTCTTTCCAGTTGGTAATTTCACCTGTGAAAATCTTACGAAGATCTTCTGTGGTAATATCCCCAACTGTCACCTTTTCATTGACAATAACGGCTAGACCTGCAACGGCAACCTGATGGTCTACCAATTTACTTGCGTCGATACCGTCCTTCTCTTCTGCGAACACGTCTGAGTTACCAATCTGAACTGCTCCAGACTGAACCTGTGACAAACCAGTACCAGAACCACCGCCCTGTACGTTCACAGATTTTCCGATATTAACACTACCGAATTCATCTGCTGCAGCCTCAACCAATGGTTGAAGGGCTGTCGATCCTACTGCAGTAATAGACTCTCCTCGATCAATCCATGAGGAACAACCTGAAAGAGCTATACTACTCAAAAGAAACAAAGCTGCAATTCCAAGCTTCTGCTTTTTTTTCATTTCGTTTTTTCCTTTACATTTTTCAGTGGAATCTCCAATAAGTACTCTGTATTTTACAAGGAATTTACAAGATATTTCCACTCATCCACTATATCATATAAAAAGACAAGTTGCAAAAAAAATCTGCTTATTTTCTTTTAAAATCTGAGACCTTTTGGAAAGGCATTTTTAAGGGTTCCAGAAACAATTTTTGCAAATCCTAAACCATTTCCTTGAACTGCTACCTGATACCAACCATTTGGCAAGTCTTTGGATACTGCAATGGTTTGTCCAGCAACATAGGCTGGGAAATCTTCTAGGCTAATCTCAACTCGGTTCTTGACTTCAGTACTGTGAAGTGCCAAGCCCAAGGCAAAACTAGGTTCAAAGCGTTTTTTCTTGAAAGTTCCCAAATGAAGCCCATTGCGAGCAATCTTAACTTTTGACAAGTCTGGCAAACCATCTGGTAGGAGATAGAGATTATCGCCAAAAACCTGTAACAAACCCGACAATTGAACATTTAACTGCTTCTCTTCAAATTCCTTCCAGAGAGTCTGCTGCTCTCTGTTCAAATTTGATTTTCCTGGTTTTAGTTTTTTCTGCTTGGATTCCCCTAGAAATTTAAACTTTGCAACAAACTGCCCCTCACCTGAAAAATGATGAGGATACATACGAGCAGTTTGAGAATAGCCAGTCCCTTCAACCATACCATTGATTTTTGGAATATCTATCAATTCCAAGTCATAATTTTCCAGTAACCAAGAGACAATTTCTTCGTTTTCTTCAGGTGACCAGGTGCAGGTCGAATAAATCAACTGCCCATATGGAGCCAACATAGTCAAGGCTGATTCTAAAATCTCACGTTGTAAACTAGCACACTGGGCAGGATAGTCCTTTGACCAGTATTGAATCGCATCCGGATCCTTTCTGAACATTCCCTCACCGGAGCAAGGTGCATCTAAGACAATCATATCAAAATAAGCTGGAAATACCTTGGCTAGACGGTCCGCAGACTCATTGGTCACGACTACGTTTCTTGCTCCAAATCGTTCAATATTTTCTGCTAGAATTTTGGCACGTTTGCTCGAAATTTCATTACTCACTAGCAATCCAGTATTGTCCAAATAGGAAAGCAAGTGGGTTGACTTTCCACCTGGCGCTGCCGCTAGGTCCAAGACCTTCATACCCTTTTCAGGACTAGCAACTTGACCAACCACTTGCGCAGCTGGTTCTTGCGAGTAGACAAGACCCGTCACGTGTTCTGGCGATTTCCCAGAGACCTTGCCATAATAGGACCATGGCATATCTGGAATTGGGTTGTCAAAAGCAATTTGACCTTCCTTCAAGGGATTAGTCCGAAAACCTGAAATAGCAGGTTGTTCAAAACTCTCAAAAAATGCTTGGGCTTCTTGACCAAGCAAATCACTATATTTATCAATAAAATCCTGTGGTAATTGCATTAGAATAAATACCTCTTCACTTCTTCCAAGTGCTGATTAGCAACTAGAATAACGTGTTCTCTTTTATCAAATGATGGATTTTCAGCCTCCAAGCTCAACAAACTAAGATCTAAGCCTTGTCCAAGAATACTGGCGGCAGCATAGTCCCAAGGATAGAGATAGGACGCATAGGCAAATAATCTTCCTTCTAAGACATGGGAAAATCCAATTCCTGCACTGCCAACAGAGCGTGTACCCAGGCTGATATTTGCAAGGTCAGCTAGACCGTGTTTATTGGCAGCGTAGAGTTGGGCATTCAACCCTAATAAAGTCTGACTGATGGAAGACAGACTAGGACTTGCAAGACGCTCTTTATTGCGAAAAACTGGAAACTTTCCACCACCATGAAATAGCTTGTCTTGCATAACATCGTATATCAATCCAAATTGACCAATGCCATTTTCAAAATAGGCTAACATAAGAGCAAAATCATTTTTCTGAGCAATAAAATTGCTGGTTCCATCAATCGGATCTATAACCCAAACATTTCCATTTGAAATAGAGCTAACATCCCCACCTTCTTCGCCAAAAATCAAATCTGATGGGTACTCTTTTTTTATCTGGTTTGTCAAAAATTGTTGTGTCAGCTTGTCAAGCTGAGTCACCAAATCCGTGGCATTTTCTTTTTCTTCAATTTCAAGTTCATCATGCAAATGTGTTTTTAGAAATTCACCTGCTTGTAGAACAAGTGATTGAGCTAGTCGATACTTAGTTTCCAAGTCGAATAACCCCTTTCCTCTTCTCCCTCGCGGCCTTAATCACGCGATAAGTAGAATAGCCTGATACTTCTTCAAATTCGCGGTCGATTTGACGCTCCTGTCCCTTGCTTTTAACAACCTCTTTAAACTGTTTGTAGCTAGTCAAAATAGCACTCGCATCAGCACCTTTTTCGTATGTAGCCTCCACCTGATTTAAAAAAGAAAGCACGGAGGAAATCTCCTCTGTGCTCCACGAAAAATCAAGTGGATATGAATAATTTTTGTTCATATCTCTTTTCTCTCTTATCCTATTTCTGCCCGAAGTGTGGCATTTTTTAGTTCTTGTTTACGGTATTTGCGTGGCAAGAATGCACGAATCTCATCTTCATTAAACCCAATCTGCATCCGCTTTTCATCCAAGATAATTGGACGACGCAACAAACTCGGGTAAGTTTCAATCAGTTCAATTAACTGCTTAATAGATAGCTCATCCACATCAACATTTAGTTTTTGAAAAACCTTAGAACGAGTAGAAATCAAATCATCCGTTCCATTTTCAGTCAAGGCGAGAATCTTCTTTAGCTCATCAGCAGTTAAAGGACTGGTCATAATATTGTGTTCAATAAAAGGGACTTCATGGTTGGTCAACCAAGCACGAGCTTTACGACAACTGGTACAGCTCGATGACAAAAATAATGTAATCATGTCCTCATCCCCTTCATTGTATTCTCTTTCTATTATAATGCATTTTAAAATAGTTTTCAATAGGCAATCTACTTAGTTTCTATTAAACTTTCTAAAGATTCTATCTTTTTTTCTAAACGTGCCAAGGTTTCGTTCTGCTCATCGATTTTGGCTAGTAAAATATCTAACTTGGATTCTCTCTCTGTTTCAGTAAAAAAGCGAGTAATGGTTGAGGTCACCATACCAAATGTACAAATACCCACCAACATCAACAAAATAGCAATAATTTTTGAAATTGTATCTTGTGGAACAATATCGCCATAACCAACTGTGGTCATTGTGACAATAGACCACCAAAGTGCATCAAAGAATGATTTTCTTTCAATAACAGAAAGCATAAGGCTGGCAACTAATACTGCCGAGATGTTTAACATCAGAACTTTTGACAAGCTGTTGGTATGGAGCAAGCGATTGATAGTATCCCAAAATCGACTAGATAAAGCAAAAATCCGAGTAACTCTGACAAGTCTAAATAGCCTTGCCAAACGTCCCAACCTCAAGAAACTGAAAAATGAATCAAATGGAATGATTGCAATTAATTCTAAAATATGCCCTTGGATGTACTCTAAACTATCCTCAGAATAGTATAGTTGAATAAAATAGTCACAAACAAATATAAACCAAAGAATCCAATCCAGGACACGATAACCAATAGATGTTGCTAAACTTGCATCCATCAACTCAATGACAATTAAAAAGACGTAAACAATGGCCAGGTAGGTCATTCCTTTATCATAGCGAGGATCTTGAATGACTCGTTTAATCATGCTGACCCCAATTCAAGGCAAACACTTCATCGGACTTCATTTGTTCCATCAAGCCTTCAATACCATCAAATTTTACCATGTCCCTAATCTTCTCAAGCCAGAAAATGGTCATTTTTTCACCATATATAAAGCGATCAAAGTCAAATATATGGGCTTCAATTCGCATTTCTGTTCCATCAAAAGTCACATTTTTCCCAACGCTGGTCATGGCTCGATACCGTTTGCCATCCACTTCGACATCAGCTACATAGACTCCCTCCGAAGGTAAATGTACGCGGTCAAATGGGGCTAAATTGGCAGTTGGATATCCGATTGTACGGCCTCTAGCATCACCGTGAACAACAATTCCTTCTGTCATAAATGGATAACCCAGAAGGCGATTGGCTAAAGTAACATTTCCTGCTTGGATAGCTTGTCGAATACGGGTAGAGGACACCTTTTCTCCGTCTAGACAGACTTCGTCTACAATTTCAACCTGACCGTCAAATAAGTTGGTCAAATCATGGACATCTGCTCTGCAATTTCCAAAATGATAATCAAAACCAGCCACCAAAACCTGAGCATTGATTCCTTTAATATAACGCTCCAAAAACTGCTCTGGCGTGTTACTAGCAAACTCACTGGTAAAATCCGTCAAGACCAGATGATCTACACCATATTGCTCCAACAAGTGGTAACGCTGATCTTGACTGGTCAAATGGAGTAAAAGTTCTGGTGTAAAACGCGCAAAAGCCAGACGAGGTGTTTCTGGAAAAGTAAGTACGGTTACTGACAATCCTTTTTCATCTGCAACTTGTCTAGCACGGTCTAAGAGGGCCTTATGCCCCAAATGAATCCCATCAAAATAGCCTAATACCAAAACTGTCGGCTCTTCCTGATGGAGTTCTTGATAATTTTTTATCGTTCTAATCTTCATATTGTTTATTTTATCACAACTAGGCTAAAACTTCTTCTAGAAAAACCTTACGAGGCTTATAGACTTGGTCACGTTTTTCCAGGATTGCCACCAGTTTCTCCATATGAAAACCTGCCAACAATTCCGCCTGACTATCTAAGGCTATAAAACGACCATATCTAGCCTCAGTCACTTGGTCTACGGTCAGTTCCAAGACTGGCAAGTCACCAATTCCCTGCTCAATAGGGCGGAGGAAGGAATAATCATTTTGGGAAACCTTATCAGCAATCTCTTCGATTGTCAGGGCATCAGCCAGACTCATACCTGCTGATCCTGTTCGTTCTAACTTGGACATATGGCTGGCATAGCCCAACTTAGCCCCCAAGTCAACAGAAAGTGTACGGACATAGGTACCTTTACCACAGCGAACTCGAAAGGCAAACCGTGCAAAGTCATCTGTTAGTTCAATCGGGCTAGTCCGTTCAAAACTATAAATCTCAATTTGGCGTTGAGGACGCTCAACTTCTTCGCCCGCCCGTGCATATTCGTAGAGTTTGCGACCCTTGACCTTGACGGCAGAGTACATAGGCGGAATCTGGGTAATAGTACCGACAAAACTAGCCATAGCCTCATCAACTGCCTGCTCTGCTATGTCCAAAACCGGTGTACGCTCGACGATATCGCCCGACGCATCTTCGGTTGTGGTCGAATAGCCGAGGGTAATCTCTCCCTCGTAAATTTTGCCCTCTTCCTGCATGTACTCAATCATGCGCGTGGCCTTGCCGACTGCGATGGGCAGAACGCCGGTCACATCTGGGTCCAAGGTCCCCCCGTGCCCAATCTTCTTCTCTTGCAAAATCCTGCGGAGCTTAAAGACCACATCATGCGAGGTCATGCCCGCTTCTTTTTTGACGTTAATAATTCCTGAAATCATGTTCTCATTATAACACAAAGGACCACACTTGTGGGCAGTCCTTTATTTTTTACTCGTCATAAAAACGATAGCTACCAAAAGTCGTACCTATCAAATTCTCAAGTTCCTTATGAACACGTCGCATGGTTTCAGAAGGCACCGCACCAAAGGGAACAGCTTCGTCAATCCCGACCTCTTCCTCTTCGTCATAGCCGTAAGAGAATGTCAACGGAGCATCATGATATCCTTTATCTCCTAATTTTAGGGTAGGCCACTCCAATAATTTAATTTCTTTCAAAAATTCTCTGAATTTTTTCGCCTTGCTGATACGAATAGGAGTATATTCTAGTTCATTTTCAACCAAACCTTCTTTATCAACATGCTGTATCAAATAATAGTAATCATTCAAGCTAACCACAACTTCTACACTTTTTCCTTCGATATAGTCAGCCTTGAAAATAATTAAGTCCAAATTCTCATAAATACGTTCAAATTGTTTCATCTTTTTTCCTTTCAAAATTACATACAAGATTTTCTAAATATCCCGATGAAAATCGCTGTCAATGTCAAAAAATGGTTGGACATCTTGGACGTATTCCAAGACGCCTTGAAACTCTCCCCGGTCATCACGCACGGCCTTATAGACCACATAGACAAACTTGCCCATGCTCTCGGACTTGAACCACATGGTCACCTGGTCTTTTTTCCCTGTGCGGAGTAATTCAAAAATCTTTTTGACCTTGTCTAAGATTTTGGGCGGATGGCAGAGCTCCACATGGCGTCCAATCTGGCTTGGCGTCCGTTTGAAAATCATGTCTTCAACAGGGTGGCTGTCATTATAATATTGGAAAATGTCGTCCTTGTTGACAAAGGTGAGTTCCAACGGTAAATGGTTGAGAATGAGATTGGCCTGCTCGACAGACAAGTAGCCATTGCCAAAGGTCTGCGGACTGGTCCTGTCCTGAACAGTTTCCGACTTCTCCTTGGGTGTGAAGGTAATGGTGAATTGACCTTCTGGCGTATCGATAATCTGCTGGTTTGACCCAGCTGGCTGCGGAGAAAGACTGTCAGCTGCCTGCTCTGCTATTTCCCCAAAAGCCTCCCGATGAGGTATCCACTTGGCTGTCGGCTTGACAATGGCGTAACCGTAGGCGTCGCTATCCGCTGCCACTTGAAGCCAATCATCCTGAGTGAATGTCTCCAATAGAATCATGAGAAGTATGGCTTCCTCCTTGAAAATCATCTCCTCGAATTCCTTGGCGAAGCTTTCAAAATGGAACCTTGTTGCAGCTAGGTCGCCTCCTTCAAGAGCCTTGCGGGCCGTCTTGAAGAGGTCGCGAATCTCGTCGTCCACGCCCCACATGACCTTGGGCGGTGCATCGTGACCGTAGCGTTCCATAATGGGAAAGAAGACCTTTTCCTTGCGGGTATAGTGGTTTTCAAACTGACCGAGGAGGTCAAACTGGCGTGCCAAGCCTTGTTGGAGCTGGTCTTGCAGTTCCTCATCCTCTGTCTGCTCATACTGGTCAAGGATACGGCGGATGCGTAGGAGAGCCGCCCGCAGTGCTAAGTTTTCCTGCTTAAAGACATAGACAGGGTGCCCTTCCTGGTCCATATCCGCCACTTCCACATTTGCAATGGCTCCTTTGAAAAGGTTGGCGTGGATATTGCAGAGGCTCATGACGTCTTCAAAAGTGATGCCCGTGTCGCTAGACATGAGCTCATGCTCCATTAGGGAGATTTCAAGGGCAGAAACTCCTGTAAAATGCTGATTAAACTGGTCCTGAACAGACTCTGGACTGGCACCATTGTGCAGGTCCAAGAGAATATTCTTCAAAATGTCAATCCGTTGGTCTGTCATGCTTCTCCTCCTATTACCTCATAGCCGTTGCATTCCAAGACCTGCTGAATACGGTCTAGCGGAATCTTGGTCATCTTGGAACCTGTCTTCAGACTGGTCACCTTACCAACTGTGTTGAGCATGGCTGGATTTGCCAAGGGCTTGAAACCAAGCTCCACCAGAATCTCCTTGACTTCTGGGTGCTGGTTGATAATCTCTGCAACAGGCAGATTTAGGTCGATTGTGTTCATAGCTTTTACTCCTTTAACGCCTCAAACTTCGCCTTCATCGTAGGGTTATTACGGGTTAGTTTTTTGACGGAGACATCGTCTAGTTTATTATTGGCTAGGCGAAGCTGGTTTTCACTAGTGGTCAGGGCTGCCTTGACAGCCTCCATACGCTTGATTGCCTTGTCAATTTCATCAATAGCCTTCTGGAAATTGTTGCTGGCTGACTGGTAGTTCTTGGCAAAGGCTGTCTTGAAAGTAGCCAAATCTTCTTCAAAATGGGTAATATCGATATGCTGTTCTCTGACCAAAGCCAACTCCTGCTTGTATTTCAAGCTGTTCAGCGCAGCATTTCTCAAAAGCCCAATCAGCTGAATAAAGAACTGGGGACGGACCACGTACATCTTCTCGTACTTGTGGCTGACGTCCACGATGCCCGTATTGTAGTAGTCGTTGTCCGCCTCCAACATGGTCACCAAAACCGCATACTCACAGTCCTTCTCCCGCCGGTCCTTGTCCAACTCCTTGAAAAAGTCCTCGTTCTTGTGCTTCTTGACCGTATCGTCCGCCTCGTTCTTCATCTCAAACATAATGGAGAGGATTTCCACCCCATTCTCGTCCAGCTCCCGATAGATGTAGTCACCCTTGGAGCCCCGCGCCGACACCTGATTGTCCTTCTCAAAGTAGGCATTTGGAAAGGCTAACTGCCGCACCTTGTTGAACTCCGCCTCGGCGTAAAGTTCCAAACTCTCACCGATTGCCTTGGTAGACTGCTGGGCCTTGAAGTTCTTGTAAAACTCCACCTGCTCATCCGCCGCCTTGAGCCGCACCTCGTACTCCTGACGAGTGGTCGCCAAGGCCAACTCCTGCTTCTGTTCCTGCATGGCCAAAGCATTTTGAGCTGCGTCTCGCTCTTTTTCCACCTGAGCCACCGCCTGCTGCAACTCCAAGTCCTTAGCCAAACCGATTTGCCCCAACTGAGCCTTAAGCTCTTGGATTTCTTGGTCTTTTTTGGAAATAGCAGAGCTGACTTCCAGCTCCGTCTGACTAGACAACTTGTCCAACTTTGCCGTCAGTTCAAGAATTTCTTGGTCCTTTTGGGAAATGGCAGAGCTGATTTCCAGCTCCGTTTGACTAGCTAGCTTGTCCAAGCGTGCAGTCAATTCTAGGATTTCCTTGTCCTTATCACCCAGTTTGGCCTGTAAATCATTTTCTGCCCTTTGGGACAATAATTCCCGTTCCCGCTCCAAACGTTCATGGATATCCTTATCAAACTCCGCACCACGTACCTGAGCCAAGAGTTGACTGTATTCTGTTTCATTAACCGTAAAAACGGTAGAGCAATGGGGACATGTAATTTGTTGCATGGTCATTCCTTTCATTCATCCTTCTTCAATCAAATTTACTAAAGTTGGCGACAGTTCCTACTTCTTCCTGACAATATAGCGAATCAGCTTATAAAAAATAAATAAAAAACTTAAAATACATAGAAAATAGAAAAAACGGAAAAAATTTCTTGGTTCGAGCCAAAACAATCGATACAGGACACAAAAGGTCACGACAATCGGCCAACGCCAACCCCAAGTCATTTTTCTTTTTATGAACCACTCTAGCCAATCCTCGCTTGAATTGAAACGTGTCTCATAATATTCTTCTCGCATTTGAGCCCACCATCTCTTCATTTTGTCCACCTCATTTTCTAAAGCTATAATTCCTTTTCTAAAAAAGCCGACCATTTTTCCTGCAATGGTTGACGTGCAGGCCGGTCCTGACCTTCTAATAGGTTTTTGATACATTCATTCTGCACCAGCCAGCCGGTCATATCTTTTTTTGCATCCGCAAATTCATTTCCAAAGTTGACTGGTATTTCTTCCACAAAGAAAATCTGCGCACCTTGCTCATGTCGAGTCAAGCTAAATGAAACACTGGCTGTATCCCAGTTGAATGCAATCTCTTCGTGTGGTTGATAAACCAATAAATCCATGGTTTCACGGAAATTTTCCATTTCAAAAATTAACTTATTGTTATCTAGCTTCAACTGTGGAAACCATCTGGCAAAGCCACTATCCGTCGCTAACAATTCCCAAACTTGGTTGACAGTCGATGGCACAAGATATGAAACGGTAAGTTTGTAAAATGTATCTGCTTTTATCAGGACTACTTTCATCGTTCGTCATCCTTTCTACTTAATCTATTATAGCAAAAGTTGACAGCAAAAATTAAAAAAAGCGAGTTCTACATTAAGAAATCGCCTTTTCTTGAACACATATTAACTTCAACTATGTCAAACTTTAAATTGCATCACAAAATTGAAGTAAGAAGTCGTTAATGAATCCAAATTGAACAAAATTGATTCAACTTTACCCAATTATACCCCATTTATTTAACTTGATATTTAGCATTTTTGAAGCTTCACAAATATATTTATGAAACCAGCAATTACGAAAGGATGATGTAATGGTTTAACTTACTATTTAGCCCATCGTTGTGTTTTCTTCAACATCAGGGGATAACTTGCTTTCATAAGAAATTTAACAAAGGCATTTCCCTGACCGTTTGAAATTGCATTTTTTCCTTTGGCCAGCATTTGTTCAAATGTTATATCTGGTTCTAAGAATGCTCCATCAGCATAACAATAAGAACAATAGCGTTCTGATTTACTACCATCTTTCTCTGTTCCTCGGACATCTTGCCCATGCAAATTCAAGGGCATGGCACATGATTGACAAAATTTTTCCATTTATTACCTCATTTGTAGAACGCTGTATCTTAAACCTGTTTTCATAAAATATTGCTTAATCTTCCTTGCTGATAGGTGCTAAGCTTGCCAAGACTTTTTTGAGGCCCATTTCTGGGAAATTGATTTTCAGTTCTTGATTGCTGCCTGAACCTGATACTTCAAGGACAGTCCCGCGTCCCCATTTCTTGTGGACTGCTATGTCACCAACTGACCAGTTGGTGCCTGAGCCAGACGATTTGTTATTTGATGCGAAGGGCATACTGCCTCCGAGCTTGGCCGATGGTTGTACGGATGCTTTTCGACTTTGCATGGCTTGTTGTAAACTCATGCCTTGTCCAAACTGTGTCGCTCTGCCATTGACATAAGAAGCCTTAAAGCTAGTATTGGCCGGACGAGCGAGACCCTGGTAGTCAAGGAGGTCACTGGAAATTTCACGGATAAAGCGACTTGGCTGGTTATAATTACTGCGACCAAAGAGCAGACGGGAGTTGGCATTGGTCAGGTAGAGGGTCTGCTCTGCCCGTGTGATACCAACATAGGCCAGACGGCGTTCTTCTTCCAATTCGTCCTCTTCTTCTGCTGCACGGCTGAGTGGGAAGACATTTTCCTCCATACCAATCAAGAAAACAACAGGAAATTCCAGACCCTTGGCCGCATGGAGAGTCATGAGGGTTACTTCTGAAGATTCGGTGTCACCATCATCTGTATCCGCAATCAGTGCCAAATCAAGCAGGAAGCGTGTCAACCGATCCAGACCTGTCTCTTCTTCCTCAGCATCCTTTTCATCAAAGTTTTTTGTAACAGACAGGAATTCCTGGATGTTTTCTATGCGGGCATTGGCTTCCAGCGTATTTTGCGCTGCAAGGGCATCGATGTAGCCTGTTTGGTTCAATACTGCCTCAACTACTTGGGTTACCGTCAAATTGTCTAATTGATTACGAAGATTATAGAGGAGATTGGCTAAGTCAAAGACTGCCTGCGCTGCCTTCCCTTTAATTGGCGATAACATAATATCCTGCGAAGCTTCCAGCAGGGACATACCATGTGTGTTGGCAAAATCGCGTATCTTATCAACCGTACCAGGGCCAACGCCACGTTTTGGCTCATTGACAATGCGTTCATAGGAGATATTATCCGACGGATTTGCGATGATATTCAAATAAGAAATCACATCTCGAATTTCCTTACGGCTGTAGAACTTGGTACCACCGACCATGGTATAAGGAATATTGGATTTGAGCAGGGCTTCCTCAATGGTACGGGACTGGGCATTGGTTCGATAAAGAACCGCAAAATCCTTATAGGCCTTGCCTTCTCTGTTTAACTGGTCAATCTGTCCTGCAACATAGATAGCTTCGTCATTCTCATCTCTAGCCCGATAGTAGGTAATCAAATCCCCTTGGGCATTCTGGGTCCAGAGTTTTTTGGGACGGCGATTGCGGTTGTTTTCGATGACTTCATTAGCCGCCTGCAAGACGGTCTTGGTCGAACGATAGTTTTCCTCCAAGAGCACGACCTTACTCTCTGGATAATCCTTTTCAAAGTCCAGGATATTTTGCATATCTGCACCACGCCAACCGTAGATAGACTGGTCCGCATCACCGACCACGCAGATATTCTTGAAACGTGATGCCAGGAGCTTGACCAATTGGTACTGGGCATGGTTGGTGTCCTGATACTCATCGACATGGATGTACTGAAATTTCTGCTGGTAATAGGTCAGGACCTCTGGATTTTGGTCAAAAAGGCGGAGCGTCAACATGATCAAATCATCAAAGTCAACGGCCTCTGACTGTCTGAGTTCCTTTTGATAAGCCGTGTAGCATTTTGCGACAATCTGCGTGTAGAGGTCGCCTGCCTGAGCTTCAAATGCCTTGTCATCAATCAAGTCGTTTTTGGCGTTAGAAATGGTTCCCAGGATAGAACGCTCGCTCCATTTTTTAGGGTCTAGATTTAGATTTTTCAAAATCCGTTTCATGAGACTGCGTTGCTCACCTGGGTCCACGATGGTGAAGTTACGGTTGTAGCCGATATGGTCAGCATCACGACGTAAAATCCGTACACACATGGAGTGGAAGGTGGCTATCAAACAGTCTTGCGTAGCAGAATTTAGGGCGTATGCCCGCTCCTTCATCTCACGCGCTGCTTTATTGGTAAAGGTAATGGCTAAAATATTCCAAGGATTGACCATTTTTTCATCAATCAAATAAGCGATGCGGTGGGTCAGGACACGCGTCTTACCTGAACCAGCCCCTGCCATAATCAAAAGCGGTCCTTCTGTCGTCTGTACCGCCTCTGCTTGCCTGTCATTCATTCCGTTTAATAATGGGTTCATATTCTCATACTCTCTCTAAAAAATCATTCTCTCCATTATACCAAAAAAACTCTTGATAGGCAGTTGCAATGTGATAGATGACATGCAAAAAAGCCCAGAGTCATCTCTGAGCTTTTGTATTCAATAGATTATTCAGCACCCAAAGCAGCTACTGTGATGTAGTTGTATGGTTTGTTGAAGTGTGGCAAGAAGAACAAGTCTGTCAATGCCAATTTTTCGATTGTTACGCCTTCTTGGATTGCCAATGAGAAGAGGTGGATACCCAATGAGATATCTTCACGAGCAGCCATTTGCGCACCAAGGATACGACGTGAATCTTTATCGTAAACAATCTTGATTGTAACTGGGAAGTTACCATGCTCCATGAATTCTGGTTTTTGGTTGTCAGTTACTTCAGTGACAGCAGCGTTAAAACCAAGACGTTTCGCTTTTTCAAGAGTCAAACCAGTTGATACAAGGTTAAGACCGTAGATAGAGATACCGTTAGAACCTTGTACACCGATACCTTCAAGGTCAGTACCACAGATGTTGTGAGCTGCTACGATACCAGTACGTACTGCGTTTGAAGCCAAAGCGATGTAGCTTGTGTCGCCAGTAGCGTTGTCGTAGATTGTTGCACAGTCACCGATAGCGTAAACGCCTGGGATTGAAGTTTCTTGGCGTTTGTTTACAAGGAAGGCACCGTTGCGGAAGCGCTCGATTCCTTCACCTGCAAATGCAGTGTTTGGACGGAAACCAACAGCCAAGATAACCATGTCAACATCGTATTCGTTCTTGTCAGTGATGATTTTCTTAACTTTGCCGTCACCAGCAACTTCTTGAACAGTTTCACCGAAGGCAAGTTTGATACCGTTGTCTTCCATGTTTTTAGCCATAAGGTCTGACAAGTCGCGGTCATAGTAACCAGCCAAACATGTGTCCACAACGTCGATAAGGATAACTTCTTTACCTTTACGTTGGAATGCTTCTGCAAGCTCAACACCGATGTAACCAGCACCAACAACTGCTACGCGGTTGATGTCTTTGTTTTTCAATTTTTCAATAACATCCGCTGAGTTTTGGTACAATTTAACGAATTGCAAGTTTTCAAGAGTTGCTTCAAATTCAAGAGAACCTTCTTTGATTGCAGCACCTTTGATTGGTGGCAAGATTGGTTGTGAACCTGTCGCAAAGAGAAGTTTGTCATAAGCTTCAACATGTTCTTGACCGTTTACAAGTGCAGTAACTGTTTTTGCTTCATAGTCGATAGCTGTAACAGGTGACTCCATGTAGACTTTAGCGCCCATGCTTTCCAATTGTTCTTTATCAGAGTAGAAAAGTCCTTCTGGACCAGCAATTTGCTCACCAATCCACAAAGCCATACCACAACCCAAGAATGAGATGTTTGAGTTTTGGTCAAATACAACGATTTCGTTTTCTTGACCGTAATTTGTCAACATAGTTTTGATTGCGGCAGTACCTGCGTGGTTAGCACCGACAACAACGATTTTAGCCATAAGAGAAATTCTCACTTTCGAAATATATTTTTTTACAAAGTCTATTATACACTAAAAATGATACCGATTACAAAATTTTTGCTCAGAAAATCACATTTTTTCATAAAATTTACTAATAGATGTTCAAAAAAGCTATTATTGCTGAATTTTCTGATGCAAAAACAACTTCTCCCAATCAATTAGCCAATTTTGACAATAGTGCGACCGAGATGACGACCTTCTTTTAACAGTGTAATCGTTTCAGGCAACTCTTCTAGGGCTATTTCTTGGTATTCTAGCTGATCCACCACTTTCCATTCCGTCGCAAATTTTTCCCATACCATGCTGCGCTTCTCATGACTAATCTGAACTGAATCAATACCCAAGGCTTGCACACCACGAAGAATAAATGGCAGGACGTTGGTTGTCATCTTAATTCCAGCCGCATTGCCACACAGGGTCACTGCACCATCATAATCGATTTGTGGAATCAAGTGTGAAACCACATCTCCTCCAACTGTGTCCAAAACATACTGATAGACTCCTTTGAGCAAGAGAGGATTTTCTTTCAAAAATACCTGTTCAGGTTTGATAATTTTGCTTGCACCAAGCTTTGTAACCAATTCATCTTGAGTATCTTTGCGAGTCAGGGCAATCAGATTTTCAAATCCTTTTGCTTTTAAGATTGCAAGGGCAACACTTCCAACACCACCACTTGCACCAGTTACTAAAATCGAAGGTTGTTTGGCAACAGACATTCCCGCATTTTCCAGAGCTAGAACAGAAAGACCTGCTGTTAATCCTGCCGTCCCAATGATCATGGCATCTTTCATTGAAAGTCCCTCCGGTAATGGAACGACCCATTCTTTTGGAATTCGAGCATATTCTGAAAAACCACCCGTATGTGACATCCCCATTTCATAACCAGTTACGAGCACTTCTTGACCTTGAGCAAATTGATCCGTTGAAGACGAGATAACAGTACCAGCCAAATCGATACCAGGTATCATTGGATAGGTTCGAATCACGCCTGCATTTTTCTGTACGGCAAGCATGTCTTTATAATTGACAGAACTGTAGGCTACTTTGATGATAACTTCACCATCATGTAAATCATCCACCCCAATCAATTTCGGTTCAAATACAATTTCTCCATCCACTTGGTCAACGACCATTGCTTTGAATTGTTTGTCCACTTTAAATTTCCTCCTAATTTTTTTAGTAGGTGTACCCAGATTTTAAATACACCAATATTTTTAATCTATATTATTATAATATAATAAATCTTGAAAATAGTCTAGAATTTCGTCGCTACTTATAAAATTTAAAATAATTAATCAATGATTCCTATAGCCAAAATACCTAAAACGGGAGTGGGAAAGAACTCGACTGGTCAAAAAAGAGTTCGTCTTCCCACCCCCGCACAGTTGATTAGGTCAGATTTGGAGTGGGAAACACGAACAAATCTGCCAATCAACCACTGCGCTGAGATGTTGACACGAACTCTGAGAAGTGTGGCAGGACTTTTTACCCAGCCTCGTTTGCAAATGAATACTGTGAAAATTACCCTTCACATGCGGATGTAGAAATAATAGTACTGTTTATTATTCTTCACCTTTATGTGATGACCTAGTTCATTTCTGTACGTTATAACCAATTCTCTTTCTTCTTCCGGCCAGTACAAATGATGCTACAATCATACATACTCCAATGAATAGATTAGGTAAAATACCAATTCCACCAACATGTGGTAATTCTGGTATCTTATGATTTTCAACTGTAATCTCTAGTTGTTCTTCTGAATCAGTTGGAACTTGAACTTCAATAGGAACTGCAAGTATGCGATATCCCATCTTAGCCTTTGTTTCAACTATCCAATAATTATGATTTCTATTTAATCCTTGGAAACTTGCTCGACCTGTCTGGTCAGTTGTGATGAGGTAGTCTTCTGCTTCATCATAACCACTTTGACCTGGCAACAAGAGTTGCGATTGAGCGGTTCTTCGGATAAATCGTCCAGCTTTTGCATCTTCTTCCGTCGCTGCAATCTTAAACTGGACATCTGACAAGAGTACATTTGAATCAGCTCCATCAATTTTCACAATTTTAATTTCAAATGATGGATGATTTTTTACAGTAATCTGTGCAATCTGTTCTCCAACTGGATGAACCTGTGACTGTGAATCAGTCCGTTCAGCATTCGTCGTAAACATGTCCAGACTAATGTCAGAATCTCCCTGGTTTCGCATAGTCCACACGCCTTTATCGTCAAGAGTCAGATAAATGGTTTGTAGATATGGATGATAACCTGCTGGAGCAGTCAATTCTTTCAATTCAAACTCTTTCACTTGACCTGCTGTTGGTAATGAGATGTAATCTAGATAAGCTACACCTTCCTCACCATCTTGAGCAGCTGTTTCAAGTCTGTAAACTTGATTGTCCGCAATTGATTTCAATTCAAAAACTGCTTGATTGAGCCGTTTACTACCATCTTCATTGGTTTTTACAAGCCGAAGATTGGTCCAATTTTTATTACGGATTTTCAAGTGCGCATACTCCCACAGTCCATCTGCCAGTAACTCTGCCACCGGAAGTCCATTGACTTGATAGGAAGTAATCAGTTCAATTTGACCATTGACATTGAGGCTAAACTCGATGTCCTTTTCTAAGCTAGTGTAACCTGGAGCAGATCGGGTTTCTTTAAGTACATAATAGTCTTTATCTGTTGTCGGAATAGCCAACCCAGTAAATCTAAGCGTCCCTGCACTGTCCGTCTCCATCTTAGAAACTTCAGAAAGACTGCCGTCTTCTGCTTTCTTGAACAGAGTAAATTCAACACCCGATATCACTTCATCAGCCAAGTTTTGCTTGGTAATCCGAAGGGATGTGGACCATGTATACAGGACGACACCGACGCGTTCAGGTTCAACCGGTAACAGATTGTTGGCTGTTGCTGCAAAAGAGTTCCAGGCTGCTTTTCCAGCTTCCTGTTCAGGGGTTGGATTCAACAGACTGGTATCATCTATTTGCTGCGGAGCGTTCATTTTATAATAGATGTCCTGATCAGATGGAATCGTCATGCCATCTTTCAAAACCAGCTTAAAGCTATGGATCTTGGCCCAATCAACAACAGCATCTTCCATATGCCAATTTGGATCTTCAGCTCCAAGTGGATTTGTCGGTTTCAGTGATTCGTTAGGGTAAATAGCACTGTCAATGACATCATCTCTCCTAGGATTTTTCGATGTGCTATAAAAGACATCAACTTTTCCAATCCACTCCTGTGGCAAGGAAATAGGCCCCGCTAGTGTTGGGGTAAATTTCGACTCTCTCATCCGTCCACTTAAAACAGTCCTATCACCGACCGACGGTAATACATCAATCAGTACAAATTTCCTTAAAGTTGAACCACTTTCATTTCGAATATGTAGCTTATAATCTATCTCACTACCAAGGTCTGAATGACCCATTTTTGAGAAATCTTGGTCCCGATTTCCCTTTACAGCTTTTGTGATAATCATATTATCTAAAGCAATGTAGTTATAAGTAGCACTTGCAAATACTAATTTTTCGGTAGTATTACCATTTCGGTTTATATCCTGGCTATCCGTAATGAGTTGGTTGTTACTTTCAGCTGTCAACTCTGTACTTGAAGAGCCATATGCCTCAACGACAATATTTTCTTCTGTATTTTCAGAAACATTAACATTGACTTCATAAATCATATGTTTGCCAGGGTTCAATCGACCATTTCCATCACCATCCCATTGGTAAATGACCAATTGGCGACCTGTATTATTATAATTATCAATAATTGACTTAACTGCTCCCCTAGACTCTTGATAGCTCCAGTTTGGATTTGCAGTATTGATGGTTACACCTTTAGGCAATAATACGGTCGCTACTAACGGAGAATTTAGTGGCTTAGTAGAAGAATTCAAATTTTGCAATTGAACTTTCATTCTATTCGTTGTGCCCCGTTGTATAATATTCCCTTGTCTCTGTAAAAACTCGACAGAAATTTTGGCTAGTGCTGGCGTATTATCTCTTGGTGCAATGACTGCTGTACGTGGACCAAGTTCTGTATTGATAAGACCATTATCGTCTGCAGCTCCAATTGCACGTCTGACAAATGGTTGAACACGGGCTCCAGTTCCATTTAAATTTATCAGAGCAAGTTCACCAAAAGTCTCTGATTTATTCATAACACGAACTGCAGAAGTATTTTTTAAATTTGGATTAATTCTATAAAAATCTTCAATATGAGCAGCAAATCCCGAGTTCAAAATTTCTGAACGATTGCGATTTCCGTAAACTACATTGTAAGATTGAACATGCTCATCTGGTGCTAAACCTAGATCCTCACGCCATAGCGTGATATAGGGGTAATGAATGGTATAGCTACTGCCATATGGATTAAATGGACCACCTTGGGTTACAGGATATTCACCTGGATAGATTACTTTCGTTTTTGTCCCCTTGTTTGTTCGTAATTCAACTGTTATAGTTGGGTAATTTTCTGATGTACCATTTGCAATCTTCCCGCCATGCAATTGATAGTTTACTCTACCAAAAGCAAAGAAGGAACCTACTGAAATCCTCAATTCTTCCAACTCTAAATTGGGGTCAATTTCACGCTTCAAGCCAACAAAATGATAATCATTTTTCGTCGGATTGTAATCTCCCCAACCCGAGTCATGACTCCAACCTACATTCCAATCAGGACCAATTCCTTCATGGGCAACAGACAGGTTTTGACCGTCATAATTTGTTAAAGGAACTTCAAAGTCTGAATGTCGCGTTCTTGTACCGTTCCATTTATTTGTATTGAAAAAATTACTTGGTACCATTAATTTCGCAGTTCCAAAATGCTGACTGGCACCATAGTCTATTCGCAAGCCTGAACCATCTGTACTGTTGCCATTATTATCAAAATAATAGGTTTTACTGGTTCCCCTACTTGTATCTTTTAAAGTAACTTGTCTGACACGACGAGGATGCGTCCCCTGGTCCCAGCCGATATCTATTGAAATATTAAATATTAATCTACCAACATGATTACGAACTGGCCCCAAATATCCTGTAGATAAGGAATCGTAGTAATTCCTAGCCAGTAAGGGAGTTGGATTATAGTTCATTGAAAACCCCAGTCGAGTATCTGGACTATTTGGGACCGTTGGATTTGGGTTAGCCTGTTGAACAGATCCTGTGCCGAACGGCATATTTCCACTTGCATCTTGTGGACCTAGATTGACCGTATATGCCCATTCACCTCTTGGAGTGGCCAAGGGATTATTTCCAGTACTAATACTACCACTTGCACGATTAGATTGTTGGCTAATCGTTTCATCAAAAAGTGATGTGGCTGTTGCTGTAGCCGTGTTATGAAAATCCCCATCTCTATTTGGAGCATTTGTCCGAAAGATAACTTCATGTTGATAAATGACACCGTTAAATTGTTCAGCATTCTGTTTTTGGACCTCAAGCGAAGGAATTGTCACTGTAAAGGATTGTTGACCAATAAAGGTCAGTCCACTAGGATTATCATCACGAATGGTCAAACTGCTATTTGGTTTTAGGTATTGACCTCCCGTGTCTCTCAAGGTAACCGCAACCTTCACATTCCACCATATTTCATCACCACGATTGATGACGCTGCCGGACTCTCCATTTTTTCCGAGTAATGTCTTGGTTACTGATATCGCAGGTTTGTTCGATTTAACCTGTATGGATACTGGACCGCTACTATAAACTTGATTCCCTTCCGTCGAAATGGTCAATGCCGAAGTCATGTTATGATTATTTGGGATAATCCCATTTTTGGAATCTACTTGCAGGATTGTTTCATATGTTTGACCGGTTAGTAGTTCTGGGAAATCCCAATTTAAGGTATTGGACTGACTATCATAGACAGGTATTACACCTTTTATAGCCATTCGAGATAAGTCATTAGGTAATGAATAATACTCTCTTTCCGTAGGAAGTTGCACTTGAACACGAACATTCCTTACCTTGTCAACTAAGGCTCCTGAGACTTTAAAGTATATCTTGTAGCGTCCAGATTCTCCGGACAATATAGTTGCAGAAGATTTTTCAAAGTAAGCTTCAATTGGACCATTGCCAATATCAGCATTTCGGACGGTTGCTGCTGAGCGAAAACTGGTCTTACCATCTTCTGACTTTTCAACAGTTTCTGTTGCTTCTTTCGTTTCTGTATTTAATTTTTCTTTTTCTTCTGTAATGTCTTGCTTGTTTTGTGTTTCTGAATCCGCACTTTCTTCACTACCACTTTCAGTTTTCGTAGACTCCGAATGTTTTTCTGAGCTCTCGTCAGCACTGCTTGTCTCTGAACTTTCAGAAGTGGAAGGTTCACTTGTTTGACTTGCAGACTCTTCTTGACTAGTACTCGATTCACTGGTTTCGGAGGGTTCTTCTTGAACGGATGGGGTGGAGGTTTCCGAATTCTCTGCACTTTCTGGACTTGTTTCGGTTAATGAGTTTGTTTCATCAGGATTGGCTGATTCTTCTTGAACAGTTGTATCTTCGCTAGTCTCTGGAGAACTCTCTCCACTTGATTCGGTCGGAGATTGTCCTTCTGAATGTGTCGAGTCCGATTCCTGAGATTGATTGTCCTCAGAAGGTATCGTTTCCTCCAGAATTTTTTCTTTGACTAGGACTTTTGCTGAACCAGTCTTACTAACTTCCTCCATATTCGCTTGTTCAATTTCCATTGGTTTTGAATCTGACCATCTGGCTGACAGTTCATACAATCCAGCAACATTTGGTCTTAGGACAAATTCAATCTGCTGTTGAAAGCGATGAAAATGGAATCGAAGTTTTCTAGTTACTCCATCAGGTTCTAACAATTCTTGAACCAACTGATCTGCTGGAACTTGTAAACTACCTTCAAAATGGCCTTGATTTAGCCTAATCTGATTGTGTTCTAATGTCTTTTGAACATCAAAATCCAGATCTTGTGGCAAGGTCATTTCCATGATTTGTTCATCGATTCCAGTTCGATCTAATGTAAAAACTTCCTCATCATCTTGAAACATTTCGATTGGATGGGCATCATCTGCTGTTAGTTCTTGATTTCTACTAAAAATCTTTACATGTTGGACTTCAGTATTAGGACTATTTGCTCTGGCGCTTAAAACACCAAGCAGTGATGAAAAGAGCTGAGTAAAAATTAAGATAAAGAGCATGATAAGATGCCGATTCATCCATTTTTTATTTTTAACCACAGTTTTCTCCCTCCTTTCGAATAATACTAATATTCTACTTTACCTCCTTCTTCGGTCATGTTTGAAATAATATGAAAAATGCCACAAAGCGATTCCAATGACAACCAGGATTCCACACACCGATAGAATGAGCACAAAACGTGTATCATTTCGACCCTGGATAGCCTGTTCTTCGGCTACTTCTTGTATGTATTCTACTCGATGGCCGGTCACTAATAATCGATGGCTATTTATCATATAGGGAGTGCAAGTCAATAGAGTGACAATATCCCGATTCTCTTGAATATGTAGCGTTTCAACTTGATGAGGCTCAATCACTTGAATCCGTTCAACTTGATAGGCAAGAGTATCGCGAATATTGGTTACATAAAACATATCTCCTTCCTTGAGCTTATCTAAATCAGTAAATAATCTTGCTTGTGGCAATCCTCGATGAGCAGTAATAACTGCATGCGTTGAAGATCCACCAACAGGCAAGGAGGACCCTTCTAAGTGGCCCGCTCCTCTTTGAAGAATGGATTCACTTGTACCAGCGTAGATAGGAATTTTAGTATCGATTTTAGGGATACTAATATGCCCAATCATCTCCTCTAGTTTTAACATTCGTGCATATTCTGCACGCGCCTCTTTCTCCAATTCTGAAAATGGATCAACCAGACCTGTTTGTCCCAAACTGATCAAGGTTTCATTATATATTTCAGCAAGATAGATTCGCCTTTGAATATCCTCATACTCAACATGCTCTCTCTCCTTTTCAAAGGTTTCTATTTTTTGCTGAGAAATATAAAACTGAAAAACTTGTGCAGTTAAGGGATAAACAGCAATGATTAGCCCAGTAATAAACAAAGCAATAATGAAAATCATTTCTTTCTTGCCTTGTTTTTTTCTGTCATTCCTTCTCATCTTTCACCCTCTTCTTTCTTCTTGAACCAAGTATCCAAAAAAGGATTAGTAGGACTGGAATAATGACGAAACTGAGATAGAAAAGCGGATGTAAACTAGACTCTTGCTGTTCTGAAATTTTTTTCTGAATTTCTTTTTCTTCAAATGGAACACGAACTCCACGAACAAGAAGGCGATGTGTGTTCACCATATACGGTGTACAGGTTATTAATGTTAGATAATCCCCCTCTGGAATAATGGATATGTGAGAAATATCGGTTGGTTCGACAGTTAGGATTTGATCAACTTGGTAGGCAAATGTTTTATCTAACACTTGAAGTAAAACAATATCATCCACCTTGACCTTGTCTAAATCTGTGAACAAACGAGCATTTGGAAGACCTCTATGACCGGTTAAGACCGTATGACGATTTTCACCACCAACTGGCAACGATGTTCCTTCCAAATGTCCAATACCTTTTTGTAACACAACCTCTGCTGTACCAGCATAAATTGGCAATTCTTGTTGTATCCTAGGAATTTCAATGTATCCAATTTGTTCATGAATCTCTAACATCCTAGCGTATTCTGCACGACCAGCCTCTTTTTCTTCTTTCGTAAAGGGATCTTGTAATGCCCCCTCATTTGATAAGCTAATCAAAGAAGCATTGTAGGCTTGTGCCAGCTCCAATCTCTTGCTTATTTCCTCCGGTTCCAATTTTGAAACCTCTTTTTCATAAGTTTCAATTTGTTCCTGTGCTTGAAAAAATGTCATAACCTGACCTAAAATTGGATAGGCCAAGAGTAAAAAACCAATGAAGAAAATGAAGAGAAACGCAAGATTAGATTGAGATTTTCTAGAATTTTTCCTATCTTTACGCATCTAGACACCTCCATTCATTTATGATTACATTTTTTCTTTTTGACTAAGAAACAATATAAACCAAGGCAAATGAGTAGAAAACCAGCTATAGCCATAGACTTTTCTCCTGTATTTGGCAGAAATCCACGTGGTTTTCCTGGCTGGTTTGGTGGTGGAATACGGTAGTTTTTTGCGACAACTTGAACGAGTTCAGATCCTTTTACCTCAACTTCCACAGATTCTGAGGATAAAATGTATCCAGGCAAGGCTTGAATTTCTTTGAAGTAATAACTTCCCGGTGTAAGCCCTGAAACGAGGATACGACCTTCTGAATTTGTCATCAATTGAGGACTAAAAGACATGTCTGTCGTAAGATGGTTAGAAGCATCAAATCTTAATGGACGACTATCACCCTTTCTAAATATTTGAAATGTTACAGAGGATAAAAACTCTGGTGAAGTATCAGCTTGAGAATCATAACCGTACTTAATCAGTTCAATACTACCTAAAGGTCCAACTGTCTTTAAGCGTACCGTTACCAATTTTGTCTCAGCAGATAAGTCTACAATAACCGGAGCATACTTTTCGGTCCTACTACTAAATTCTCGAATATAGTAAATACCCGTAGGCAGTCCAGTAATATAAACCTCTCCACTCTCATTTGTAGGGCTAGTCATTCCTTCAAATTCACTGACATGTTGAAGTTCTTCCTCACTTAATTGATTCAATCTCTCCAAATCATTTGACGAGCTTGTCCAATCCTTGGAAGGCATTTTCCAATAATGAAAGCGAATATCTGATACTTGTCCTTGCAAACGAATCGAATATGCTTCGTCCGCGCCAATAGCATTTCTTGTTAACGTCAATAGCAACAAAACAAAGCCAAAGCAGAGTAACAAGAATCTTCTTTTGTCTATTGTTGCCATAGTCTTCTCTCCTTTCCACAAAGCTACCAACTTGATAACCTTATGGAGGCTGGGCAAAAACTAGCTGCTCATACATAAAAAAAACGAGCAATTCCAATTAGGAGTTGCTCGTTTTCCATTTCATGCTTTATAATTATAATAACCACAAAACAACTAGAAAGGCATGAAAATGTATAAACAGTATAACACAAATCAGTTAAGTTTGGAATTAAATATTGCTTGGGATTTACCTGCAACGCATGAGGCTCGTCTGATTAGTCAGTTTGTGGATACCATTCCTCAATCCGTTCTATTAGGAGAAACTTCCCACACAGGTCGTCCAGCCTTTCATCCAGCCATGTTGCTCAAAATGACCCTGTTCGCCTATGCTCGTCAGGTATTCTCTGGTCGGAAAATCGTTCAAATGAATGAAGAAGTCATTCCTATGAAATGGCTGAGTCAGGATACCTATGTCTGTTATCGGACCATCAATAGTTTTCGGGCTAGCACACACGCCAATCAGCTCATCAAAACTACCTTCATCTACTTCACCCTCCTCCTCAGAGAGAATGGGTTGATTGAAGATGAGGCTCTCTTCATTGACGGGACTAAGGTAGAAGCTGATGCCAATAAGTATTCCTTCACGTGGAAAAAGGCCGTTGAACGCTATGAAGATGCCTTGAACGGA
>NZ_POPB01000311.1 GCF_002964045.1 Streptococcus suis
AATCGCTAGTTTTTATCAAAAAATAATTTCAAAATAGAAAGGAACTTGTCCCATCCAAAATTCCAGATAACTAGAACTTACTTTGAGACGTCTCAGAGCCAGTAACTTTAGTGTACTCTTTTTTTCAACAATTTCAATCCTAAAACTCACTATTATCAACATTTTTAGTCAAAAACAGAACTTAGTCTGAGACTAAATTCTGTTGATTTTATGCAGTTTTCTCAAAGTAACTTCTGGAAGGACGGGAACTAGAACTTACTTTGAGAATTTACCCCTAAAATAAGTTAAAATAAGTTACATATAATAAATTATACCTTCCTTCTGTTGCATATGAAAAATATCTAGCATTTTCAATATTTACCAAGTGAAAAAATTATTGAACTTCAAAAAAGCTGGCATAAGCCAGCAAAATTACATATAATGAATACAGCAGTTCTACACTGTATTTAGATTGATAGTTTTGTCAATGCAACAAAATTCGTCCATAAATTAGGGAAGGAATTGTTTTTCCCTAAAGTTATAAATTTATTTGAGTAACAAAATAGAAATCAGTGCCAAGATGGCTGGTCCACCTTGGGTCAAGATAATTTTTGGACTAGATGTCACAGCTCCATAACCTGCTGCTCCAATAACAAACAAGACAAAAATAGTTGTAATTTCCAGATTTCCTGTGAAAATTCCATATAAGAGGAAAATAGCCAACAAACCATTGTAAATACCTTGGTTTTTGAAAAGTGTCGTCACAGACTTACGTTGCAATTCATCCTTTGTCATATTAAAGACACGACTAGTAGAATCTGAATGGGTTGCAAAGGTTTCAAGATACATAATGTAAAGATGCTCAAGAGCTACGATACTAGCTAGAATAGTGGTAAAAATAGACATAAAATGTTTCTCCTTATTTTTCGATAAATGATTCAACAGAAAGATTTTGAAGACCAGAAACCAACTTCTCCAAGAGTTGACTCAATTGTTCTTCTTCACTCTCAGATAAAATGTTCGCCATGGCTGCTTTCACTGCTTGGTGATGGGCTGGCGGACTGTCCTGTAAATCAGACAAAGCAAGCTGGGTAGGTTGAACCAGCATTTCCCTTTGATTTTCTGGGTTACGCGCTCTCTGAATATAGCCCTTATCCTCCAAGATTTTCAAATGGCGAGTTATGGCTGCCCGATCGATCAGAAGTTTCTCCTGTAAAGCCTGCTGTGAACAAGGAAAATCTTCCAGTAAATGCTGTAAAAGCTGATAGCGAGTCAAACTAATGCCCAACTGCTTTTCAAATAAACTGGTCACTGCCTCATCCGCAAGTTTTACTTGGTAGAGTAACTGAGAAAGTTGTTCCATACTTCTCTCCTTTTGTTGATTTATCAACTGTTGATAAATCAATTATATCGGAATACGAATATTTTGCAAGAATTTTGCTTAATTTTTTAAAACTTTATCATATAAAAATAAAGTTTTGGTATAATAAATCTAACTAAACAGAAGGAGGACAGCATGGAAGAATCCAAAAAACTCAACTTAAGCATTGATGTTTTGATGCTGGCTGGGGCCATTCTCTTACAAAGCGGTGCTGAAATCCACCGTGTTGAAGACACCATGATTCGTATTGCTAAGTCACAAGGAATTGAAGCAGTCAACGTCTTAGCTATCCCTGCCGCCATCTTCTTTTCCATCGATCATACTAACATCTCTCGGATGAAGCGTATTGTCAATCCAGTGCATGATATGCAAAAAGTCTGTCAGGTCAATCAGGTTTCTCGTTCCTTAACTGCAAGGCAGATTAGTTTAGAAGACGCTCTTCAAGAGTTGCTTACTATCCGCAACCAATCTCTACCTTATACTCAGCTCCAAACAATATTTGCTGCAGTCTTAGCCGCTCCTTTTTTTACCATCATGTTTGGCGGCAATCAACTTGATGCCTTAGCAACAGTTTTCGCTACCTTACTAGCCTTCCCCTTCTCTCTTTTGATTGATCGGCTGATTCAAATAGAATTTGTATCAAAATTTGCTGGAGCACTTGTTTTCTCCCTGTTTTCCTTGCTGCTAGTGAAATATACTAATCTACCAATCAATTCAAATATGGTAAATGCTGGTGCGGTCATGCCCTTTGTTCCTGGTATAGCATTTACAAATGCCGTTAGAGATTTGATGACCAATCACCTCAATACCGGCTTGACAAAGATTTTTCAAACACTGCTTGTCATCCTCTCTTTAGGAGCAGGAACAACTGTTGCACTATTGATTGTGGGGTGAATTATGAATCTACTTCATTTTTTCTTACAGGCTGTGGCTTCATATATTGCGATCGTTGCCTTTCTCATCGTTCTCAATGTCCAAAAACAATTGCTGATTCCCGGAGGCATATTAGGTATGTGCGTCTGGTTGATCTATCTAGTCTTGCTTGAACCAACTAATGTTGTTATTGCAACTTTTATTGCTGCAATCGTTGGATCTTGCATCAGCCAAATCATGAGCATGGTCCTCAAAACACCTTCGGTGATTTTTTCACTGGCCATCCTAGCACCGCTTGTCCCAGGTTACAGAGCCTATTTGACGACCACTCAGTTTGTATCTGGAAGTTACAAAGAAGCCTTGGTCAATACCACTACTGTACTCACATTAGCCTTAGTCATCCCAATCGGCATGGCAAGTGGAACGGTCTTACTCCAACTCTACCGCTACTTGCAAACCAAAGCAACTCATTAAATGTCTGTCTGTGTTTCTTGAAACCTGACAGACTTTTTGTTAGAATGAATAAATATGTTTAGGAGGAGCCATGAACCAACAAATTCAAAATTTAAAACTTGCTGAACGGGGTGCCATCGTATCGATTACTACTTACATTATCCTATCCGGTATAAAGTTGGCTGCGGGACACATTTTCCATTCGGATGCTCTGACTGCTGATGCCTTTAACAATATTTCAGATATTATTGGTAATATCGCTGTCCTAGTCGGATTGCGAATGGCTCAGAAACCAGCTGATACGGACCATAAATTTGGACATTGGAAAATGGAAGACTTGGCAAGCCTGATCACATCCTTTATCATGTTTGTAGTTGGTTTTCAAGTTCTCTACTCTACCTTTATTAAAATCATCAGCAATCAGACTGTTGAGATTGATATGACTGGTGCTGTAGTTGGGGTATTCTCAGCCCTTGTTATGATTGCCGTTTACCTTTATAACAAATCTCTTGCTAGGAGAGTTCATTCAAAAGCCTTAGAAGCAACTGCTAAAGATAACTTATCTGACGCTGTCACTTCAATTGGAACATCCATTGCCATTATCGCAGCAGCCTTCGATTTCCAAATCGTCGATAAAATCGCTGCTGTTGTCATTACCTTCTTTATCTTAAAAACAGCCTACGAAATTTTCATGGAAAGTTTCTTTACGCTATCGGATGGCTTCGACGAAGAACTCCTGCACAAATATGAAGAAGATATTCTCAAACTCCCTAAAGTTGTTGCCGTCAAGTCACAACGTGGCAGAACCTACGGTGCCAACATCTATCTGGACATTGTTTTAGAAATGAACCCCGATTTGTCCGTCTACGAAAGCCATGAAATTACCGAACAGGTAGAACAACTCCTCACACTAAAACACGGTGTTTTTGATGTAGATATCCATGTCGAACCTTCTGAAATCCCACATGACGAAATCTTTGAACACGTCTTTGACAAACTCTACCGCTTCGAATCAGAAATCCAAGCGCACGAAGTTGGCTATGAAAACCTCATAGATGAGAATTATTTACTAATAGACGCCAAGGGGCGCTACCTTAATAAAGCTGAGATGCTTCAAGCCCATCCTATACAATCCACCTACCTATCCAACTACCAGATGACCTCTATCAGCCAGAAATCCAAGTTGGTCACCTTTGAAATCGGTGACTATGTCCACACATCCCTCTGGCGACGTCACGAAAACTGGACAGTCATCTTCCATCAAATTTCAAAGAAACAAGCCTAGTCAGCTAGACCAGGCTTTTCATTTGGACATAGAAAAAGAGCACGTGGCTCTTTGTATACTCAATGAAAATCAAAAGCAGACTAGGCGACGCAGATGCAGATAGAACTCTGTCACTTTATTATTGTCAAGTGACAGGCTGGAAACCTCCACTGGAGCTTTCCACTCATCAAATCAAGTCAACAACGTCTGCTTTTTGATTTTCGAAGAGTATTAAAATCTTTTAGTTCTTCACAGAATCTGTAGCAACATCTTCACCAAACCATTTTTGTGAAATTTCTTGGAAGGTTCCATCATTATACAATTCTGTAAAGGCTTTGTTAATATTTTCAACAAGTGTCGTATCTGACTTACGAGCACCTACTGCAAAAGCTTCGTTTTCATAGCCAGCATCAATGATGTTATAGTCTGCGATGATTCCCTCTTGTTGCAAGTAGTAGTTGGCATACACTCGGTCAATTAAGAGACCATCGATACGGTCATTTTTCAAGTCAATCAAAGCTTCATTAAACGTTGCATATTGACTTGCGTCATTGTTTTGCACAATATCTTTCAAAATGGCTGGTTGTGATTCAAAGACTGAGTAACCTGAAGAACCAGCTTGTGCCCCCAAAATCTTATCTTTCATATCAGACACTTGACTGATATTAGAAGATTTTTTTGTTACCAAGACTTGTTGATTATCCATGTAAGGATCTGTGAAGAGAACCTTCTCCTTACGCTCATCCGTAACAGAATAACCATTCCAGATTAAATCAATGTTGCCATTGTTCAACTCAGTTTCTTTCAAATCCCAATCAATTGGCTGCCACTCAACAGAAATACCATATTTTTCAAATAACGCTGTTGCCAAATCAATATCAAATCCAGTATAGCTACCGTCTGTTTCTTCAAATCCCATTGGTACAAAGGTCTTGTCAAAACCAATTGTGATTGACTTTTCAGATTCGTAAGTTGACCAATTATCTGACTTGGTCGTTGACTCACTTGATCCACATGCAGCAAGGGCAAAAGTCGTTACAAGAGCCGCAGCTCCAAGCATCATTTTTTTCATATTCATCATCATATTTGTTCCTTTTCTTAGTGTTTCGGTTCAATTTTGATGATTTCATCTGCGATATTCTCAGCAAACTGCATATCGTGGGTGACCACAATTTGCGTGATTCCAGTAGCCCTATTTTCAAGAATGAGTTTTTCTACTCCTTTTCTCAATTCTGGGTCTAAGGCTGAGGTTGGTTCATCATAGCCAATAATCTCAGGATCAATCATCATAGCACGCGCCAAAGCCACACGTTGCTTTTGTCCACCCGATAATGAAAACGGATAGGCAGTAGCGTGGTTAGCCAGGCCGAGAGTATCCAAGAGTTTAAGGACCTTGTCTTCCGCCTCTGAACGCGACATATTCTGCGTTTTCACAGGAGAGAGAACCAAGTTTTCCAAAACGGATAGGTGCGGGAAAAGCTGGAAGTCCTGGAAGACAAAGCCCAGCAGATGTCGTTTTCCCAATTCCTCAAGTGGCAGTTCTTGACCATTATAAATCAAGGTTCCTGAATCAATGGTTTCCAAACCAGCCAACATCCGTAAAAGAGTAGTCTTACCGCCACCAGATTGACCGACGATGGCAATTATTTTCCCCTCTGGAATGACCAGATCATAGTCGGAGAAAATCTGTTTATTATCAAATCGTTTGGATAGATTGCGTAATTCTAACATGACTTCCTCCTATCTATAATAGTCAAATTTCTTTTCTACCTGCTTAGAAACAAGGGTTACAGCACCAATCATCAAGAGATAAATAGCTCCAGCGATAAACATAGGTGCCAAGCTAGCATCACGGTTGGCTGCTGTACGGCTGGCAAGCAATAGATCGCTGACACCCAAGGCATAGACCAAGGACGTATCCTTGACTAAGGTCATGACTTCATTGAAAACACTTGGTAGGACAATTTTCACGACCTGGGGCAAGACGATATAGCGAATGGTCTGAACGGGAGTAAATTTCAAGACCTTAGCGGCTTCATACTGACCTTTTGGAATCGCCTCAATACCACCACGGAAAATCTCAGAGAAATAGGCCGCATAGTTAAGCGTAAAGGCCAGAATCACAGCAGGCATTCGGTCAAATGTAATACCGACACTTGGTAAAACATAATAAACAAAAATCAATTGCAAGAGCAATGGAGTCCCCCGCATAATCAAAACATAAATATGCAATAGCCACTGCAGGGGTTTAAATTTAATCTGCATTAAGAAGGCAAGGATGGCTCCAAGAGGCAAGGATAAAATCAGAACTAGAAAAAATACTTGCAAGGAGATCAATGCACCATTTAACAAACTGGGCAGAACTTCCAAAACATAATCCATAGAATTCTCCTAAAAGAATGATTAGCTACTAGTATAACAGAAAAAAGTATTCATTTCAAAGAATTTTTCAGAATTTTTAATAAATTTAACTATTCAATTGAATATTTTTTCAATTTAAGGGAATGTCATTCTGAATATCCAGCTCATTCATCACATTTCGCAGTTTAAAAGCAATAATATGACAATCATTAACTATCTACTTCTTTAATCAAATCGTGTTTCCCAATGCTCAGACCGACTAGCTTCCAAGCAAAGTGATAGCTGCTCAGCTGTATTTTTGCCAAGTGAGAGCGGTGGTAAGTCATCTAGACTGAAAAAGCCACTGGCAACTGTTTCCGAATTGGTCTGAAACTCCCCGCCAAGTAGTCGACATAGAATGAAGACCTTGGTCACGCGGTGAGCTGACTTGGCAGGATTGTTCTTGTGCTTGTCCAAAATCGCCACGACTCGCAGAGCCTCCACATCCAGCCCCGCTTCTTCCTTTACTTCCTTGACCACATTGTCCTTGACAGACTGGTCCACATCGCACCAACCACCTGGTAAAGACCAGAGTCCATCATTTTCCTGAACCAGTAGGATTTTATCCTCTTGGAAAATAGCTGCGCGGGTATCCAGCTTGGGTGTCTGATAGCCTGTTTCGTTGCAAAACAAGTCTTTCACCACCTCCAAGGGCTGTCCAGACGGCTCTACCAACATTTCCGCCGCAATCTGTCTGATTTCTTCGAAACGCTCTATGTCATAAACATCTTTTCCATAGGCCAAGCCTGTCTGAGCCAAGGCTTGTAAACGTACGGCCCATTCCAACCACTTATCCTGCGACATGACATTCCCTCCACTCTATGACAGCTTGAGCATGAATATGCCCATCTACCACAATCTCATGCTGGCTGACACCAGCTTCCGCCACCATTCGTGAACTCACCAAGCTAGTCGCCTCTACCTCCTTGAGATACTTGAGTTGGATTTTTTTAGGGACATGGCAGAGCAGAAAATCATAGCCTAGTTCTTCATACATCCATTCCAGATACTTGCCATTATTGACATGCCCATTCATATCCAAATCAAAATAGCGAACAGGAAATTCTTGAACAGATGGATTTTCCAAGAGCTGATACTTGGGAGCCCGAGGCAATTTCTTGACCTGCTCAGACTGATAAGGAACAATCAAATCTTCTGGCACAGGGGCCACCTTGCGAGTCTCAAAATCAATCAGGACAAAATAGCAGAGAATGTCCAACAAAAGATTACCCGCTGCATCGTAGATATAGAACATCCGATGACAGAAAAACTTGTTGTAGGCAACTGCTTCTGTTTTTATCGTGATGGTTTCATTGTACTTAGGCAAGCTTTGAATAGTTAGTTCGTAATCAGTCACCACCCAAATCAAGCCAAATTCCTGAAAAACATAGAGGTCACTGCGACCCAGTTCCTCCGACTGCCGACCTGACACACCAAGACAGTAGGAAATAAAGTCAGGTAGTTTGATTTCTTGTTTAACATCCACCATATCAAAAGGAATGGTGAACTCTTCTTGGTAGCTTAGTCCCATTGTGTCCTCTTTCTAATCTTCTATAATGAAACGCTCGGCAACTGTATCGCCTAGGAAGAGACCCTTTTTGGTCATCCGAAGCCAACGGTCTTCTTCTTGTAAGAGGCCTTCATTTTTCAAGTCCCTGACCACCTGACCGTAACGGTCTTCAAAAGAGATACCAAACTTCTCTTCGAATCGCTCAATGGACACGCCAGTTTTTTTCCGTAAACCTAAAAACATCTCTTCTTCCATCTGCTCGGTCTGGCTGAGAAATTCTTCGTGTAAGCGAGAATGGCCTTTTTCACGGATGGATTTGAGGTAGTGCTGGATGGGGCCGCGGTTGCGGTAGCGCATGCCGTCGATGTAGCCAGATGCTCCAGCTCCTAGACCATAGTACTCCGAGTTGTCCCAGTACATGAGGTTGTGGCGACTCTCAAATCCTGGCTTGGTGAAGTTGGAGATTTCGTAGTGCTCGAAGCCGTTTTTCTCCAGCTCTTGTAGAATGTAGTCGAACATATCGGACTCCACATCTTCGTTGGGCAGATGGAGATTGCCACGGCGTTGGCGGTTCATGAAGACCGTGTGATTCTCCAAAATCAAGCTATAAAGGCTCATGTGGGGAATATCCAGCTCCAAGGCCTTGGCGACATTGTCCACCACCTGCTCCATGGTCTGACCAGGCAGGGCATAAATCAGGTCAATGGAAATGTTGTGGAAACCCGCTTCCTTGAGGGCTGCAATGGTTTCATAAATCTGGGCTTGGTTGTGGCTACGACCAATTTTTTTCAACATACGGTCATCAAAGGTCTGGACCCCCAGCGACACCCGATTGCACTTGGACTTTTTCAGAACTGCAATCTTGTCTGCCGTCAAGTCACCTGGATTGGCCTCGATAGTGAATTCTTCCAGTTGCGACAAGTCCAGCAAGTCCTCCAGATTGGTCAGGAGGTAGTCCAACTGGTCTGCCGAGAGAGCCGACGGTGTTCCGCCTCCGATATAAAGTGTGCGGAGTGCTGGTAGGTCGTAAAACTTGACCTCTTCCATGAGGGCTGCCAAATACTCGTCAACAGGCTGGTTCTTAATAAAGACCTTGGAAAAGTCACAGTAGTAACAAATCTGGGTACAAAA
The DNA here is from genome assembly GCF_002964045.1 of Streptococcus suis. Taxonomy (GTDB): domain Bacteria; phylum Bacillota; class Bacilli; order Lactobacillales; family Streptococcaceae; genus Streptococcus; species Streptococcus suis_U. Next base: position 8,992 of record NZ_POPB01000311.1, read on the forward strand.
TGGAATGTGGATATAGGCAGATGTCGGTCGTTTTTTCATACCAACTATTATAGCACACTGTCTATAAAAATATTTTTTACAGACTTTAACTCTACTTAAAATAATGATATAATGAATAAGGAGGTCTTCTATGAGAAAAGAAACTATTTATGACTGTATTAACCTGATCCTATCATTTCTGCTCTGTCGCTGGCTCTTCATGACCTTTCTCTTTTACCAGTTCACGACCATTTTCATGACGATTGATTTTTGGCCGACACTTGCCGCAATCCTGTTAATGACCGGATTTTGCTTTACCCTATTTCGACTTGTCTATAAAACCCGCATTTCGCGACTGACACTTTTGTTTTTCTACACTTGCTACGGGCTTCTGCTAGTCTATCTTCTATTTTTCAAAAGCATGGGCGTCCAGGGTTTCAACTGGGATCTCCTTAGCACTTTTTCTCAAGACCTATTTCTCAATCCTGCTATAGTGGTCTTTAACCTCTTGCTCTTTTTACCACTTGGGTTACTTTTTTCATTTTCTTGGAAAAAACTTTCTCTCTTTGTAGGGGCCATATTGCTAGTTGAAGCCTGTCAATTCTTCTTTTCACTGGGCTTCTTTGACCTTAGCGATATCTTGCTCAACACCTCTGGTTTTGCCCTCGGAAACCTCTTGGGACAATCCGCAATGGCTCACTCTTTCAAAAATAGAATACAGAAAAAATGACCCCGAAAGGTCATTTTTAGTTTATTTATACTCAATGAAAATCAAAAGTAGCCTAGGAATCGAAGCCGACGATAGAACTCAAGTTCATCTAGGCAAGTTTACAACGGAAAATTTTGATTTTGAAGAGTGTTAGCTTACTTAACTTCCAAATGCCAGATATCTTCATTGTACTGTTGAATCGTACGGTCTGATGAGAAGAATCCTGCTTTAGCAATATTGACGATGACCTTGTCCAACCAGCTGTCGCGGTCTTCATAGTCTGCCAACATTCTTTCCTTGGTCACAATGTAGTCTTCCAAGTCTAGCAAGGTCATGAAGTGGTCATTGTGCTTGAGGTTATCTTGCAAGCGCCATAGGCGTTCATCGATACCTCCAGCATGACGAATGGTATCTGATGTAATGAAATCAATCAATGGACGGATCGTTTCGCGCTTATAAAATGCATAAGGATGGTAAGTTCCATTTGCATAGTGGTCAATAACGGTTTGGCTATCTTGACCGAAGATGTAGATGTTCTCATCTCCAACCAACTCATGAATCTCTACGTTTGCACCGTCGTCTGTACCGATTGTCAGAGCACCGTTGAGCATGAATTTCATGTTACCAGTACCAGATGCTTCTTTAGATGCAAGAGAAATCTGCTCTGAAATATCTGCCGCTGGAATGATGAAGCTGGCTTCCGTTACGTTGTAGTTTTCAATCATGACCAACTGCAAGTGTGGTGCCACTTCTGGGTCATTTTTGATAACCTGTGACAAGACCAAAATCAAGTGGATAATATCTTGAGCCGTTGTGTAAGCTGGTGCAGCTTTTCCTCCGAAGAAGACTGTCAATGGACGAGTTGGGATATTGCCAGCCTTGATATCCAAATACTTGTGGATAACATAGAGAACATTCATCTGTTGACGCTTGTACTCGTGCATACGCTTGATTTGCACGTCAAAGATAGACTCTGGATTGACCTCCACACCTTGCGTCTTAGCAATATGACGTTGCAACTTACGCTTGTTGTGCTGCTTGGTTTTTTCTAACCAAGATTTTAATTCCTTGTCATTCTTATATTCTAAGAGTTTTTCCAACTCGCTAGCATCATGGTGGTAGCCATGTCCAAGTAGTCCATCAAGATAGCTAGCCAATCTTGGGTTAGCATGCATGAGCCAACGGCGGAAGGTGATACCGTTAGTCTTGTTGTTAAATTTCTCTGGGTAAAGCTCGTAGAAGGCTTTTAACTCAGAAGTCTTCAAAATCTCAGTATGAAGGGCTGCTACACCGTTGATAGAGTAGCCGTAGTGAATATCCATGTGGGCCATGTGGACACGACCATGCTCATCGATGATATTAACCGCTGGATCATTTTTCACTTCTTTTGCACGGCGGTCCAACTCCTCGATAAATGGCACCAAGTGAGGCACCACACGGTTCAAGAAATCCAGTGGCCATTTTTCAAGGGCTTCAGACAAGATTGTATGGTTGGTATAGGCAGTCATTTTCTTGACAATTTCGATTGCCTCATCGAAGGAAATGCCACGGAGTTCCAAGAGACGAATCAATTCTGGAATGACAAGGGATGGGTGGGTATCATTGATTTGAACCACTGCATAATCTGGCAAGTCATGAAGGTTTGACCCTTTGGCAACCGCTTCATCAATCAAGAGTTGAGCTGCGTTAGATACCATGAAATACTGCTGGAAGATACGGAGAATTTTACCCTCGTCTGTCGAATCATCTGGATAAAGAAAGAGGGTCAAGTTACGGAAAATATCTTCCTTGTCAAACTCAATGCCATCATAGATGATATTGTCATCAACTGAACCAAGGTCAAACAAACGCAAACGGTTCTTCCGCTCAGTCTTATAACCTGGCACATCGATATCGTACAACTTAGAAGTTAAGGTAAAGTTAGCAAATGGCACTTGGTAAGAAATTGGGGATTCTGTCAACCAAGAACGGGGTGTAATCCACTCGTTTGGCACTGCAGATTGCTGGTGGTATTCGAACAACTGACGGAAAAGTCCGAAGTGGTAGTTCAATCCGACACCATCTCCGTTGAGACCAAGGCTAGCAATGGAATCAAGGAAGCAGGCGGCCAAACGACCCAAACCACCGTTACCAAGTGATGGCTCCATCTCCACATCCTCAATAGCAATCAAGTCTTTACCTGCTGCTGCAAGCTGGCTCTTCACCTCATCATAAACACCCAAGTTGATCAAGTTATTCGACAAGAGTTTACCAATCAAGAACTCAGCAGAGATATAGTAAACTTTTTTCTTTTGCTCGTTGGTGTATTTAGCTTCACTTTGTTGCTTGGTAAATGCAAGCAAGGCATAATAGAGTTCGTAATCCGAACAGTCTTCAATACGTTTTGCATACATGGCCTGAACAAAGTTTTGTAAATTTATCATGACACTCTCCTAAATATATTAATGTAATTATCAAGAAACGTTTCGTTACTCATTTGTAAACGTTTTCTTAATTATACCTTATTTACAAAAAAAAGACAAGCTAAGTTCCGTACAAATAGAACTTAGTTCGTCTTTCAAACGATTTCAGAATCTCAAATTACTTATTCAGCAATGAGGGTTTCCAAACCAACCTTCATCATGTCTGTGAAGGTATTTTGACGCTCTTCTGCAGTTGTGTCTTCTTCTGGGTTGACCAAGCTATCAGAAATAGTCATAATTGCAAGTGTTTCAACACCGAATTTAGCACCCAAATAGTAAAGGGCTGCAGCTTCCATCTCAACTGCTTTGACACCGATTTGACCCAATTCCAAGTTACGGCTGAAAAGTTTTGGTGAGTAGAAACTATCTGAAGATAAGACATTACCAACATGCGTTGTCAAGTTAAGGTCTTTGGCAATATGGTATGCCTTGTCCAAAAGGTCAAAACTCGCAATCTGTGGCAAGTCATATTCTGGCCAATCAATGTTGATCATACGAGAGTTGGTTGCAGCTGCTTGCGCCAAGACCAATTCACGAACATGCACATCCTTGTTCAAAGAACCGGCAGTACCTACACGGATGAGTTTTTTCACACCATAGTCATTGATGAGCTCGTGAGCGTAGATAGAGATAGATGGCATTCCCATACCAGTTCCCATGACTGAGACACGGTGACCTTTGTAAGTACCAGTATAGCCGAACATATTGCGGACTTGGTTGAAGCAAACTGCGTCTTCTAGGAAGTTTTCCGCGATAAATTTAGCACGAAGTGGATCACCCGGAAGCAAAATCTTATCAGCGATTTCGCCTGGTTTTGCAGAAATATGAATAGACATGTAATATACCTCTTTGTTCTATTTTCAATTGCTTACAATTCAGCCAAGATAGCTTTGACCAAGCCCTTGAAGTTACCCTTGATTTGCTCGGTTACTTCTACGACTTCTTCGTGGTTGAGTTCAGATTGGAAACCAGCCGCAAAGTTTGTGATAGCAGAAATCCCCAAGACTTTCATGCCTGAGTGAGCTGCCACGATGACTTCTGGTACTGTTGACATACCGACTGCGTGGGCACCCATCGTCTTGAAGGCCAAGATTTCTGCAGGTGTTTCATAGGTAGGACCTGTCACACCGAGGTAGACACCATTGTCCAACTTGATGCCCAATTTTTCCGCAACGGCATGGGCTTTTTCACGGTATTCTTTAGTGTAGGCATTTGACATATCTGGGAAACGTGGACCAAACTCTTCCAAGTTTTCCCCAATCAATGGGTTTTGTCCAGTCATGTTGATGTGGTCTGTAATGGCCATGAGGGTACCTGGACCGTAACCGATACCACCTGCGGCATTGGTGACAATCACGCCTTCACAACCAAGAGCTTTCATGACACGGACTGGGAAAGTCACAACTTCCATTGGATTGCCTTCGTAGAAATGGAAACGACCTTGCAAAGCCAAGACCTTGCGTCCTGCCAAATCACCGTAAACCAACTTACCAGCGTGACCTACAACTGTTGACTTGCCCCAGTTTGGAATGTCTGCATAATCGATTACGATAGCATTTTCTACTTCTTCCGCTAATTCACCCAAACCTGAGCCCAAAATCAAACCAAATTCAGGCTTGACCAAACCTTTTTCTTCTAAGAAGGCTTTTGTTTCATTGATTTTTTCTAATAGTGACATAAATAATCCTATTCAGGCCGAAGCCTGTATTCAGTCAGGTAGCTAGCTTTATCTGCCTAACTAAATAGTCCTTTCTATAATTTGTTAGCTAGAGAGTTGGTTACCTGTTACAATGGAGAGACAACTTCCCCATCTTCTTTGATGAATACTTCTGTCATCGGCGGAAGTAAATCCAACACGACTTCTGACGGACGACATAATTTTACGCCTTTGGAACTCACAACAATCGGTCGATTGATAAGGATTGGTTCTGTAACCATTGCTGATAAAATGTCATCCTCATCAGCCTTATCCCAATCAATTCCCATATTTTGATAAGGAGGGACATTGGTCCGAAGCAGTTCTTTTGCTTTCAATCCCATTTCTGTCAGCAGCTCTACCAATTTTTCCTTGGTAGGAGGTATCTCCAAATAAAGAATCACTTCGGGTTCAATCCCAACATGACGAATGAGGGCCAGAGTGTTACGGGAAGTCCCACATTCTGGATTGTGGTAAATGGTTACTTGTTCCATAGCTACCTTTCTTACAAATAAGCTGACCAGTCATATTCTGGCATTTTTTCCTTGATGATGTCGAGGGGACGACAGAGGAAGGCTGTCTGTTCTCGCTCGATAATGGGGCGATTAAGAATAGCAGGTTCTTCCACTAAACGCTGGAAAAGTTCTTCTTCTGACAAGCCTGCTCGCTCTTCTTCCGTCAACCGAATAACTGCTGAAGGCTGACTGTCCATTTTTTCCAAAAGAGCTGTCAACTCTTCCTCTGTCAGTGGATTTTCTAGGTAATTAACCCACTTGATGTCCAGATCCTGACTGGACAGTAAGATTTTTAATTTCTTACATTTACTGCAGTCGGGATTGTAATAGACCGTCAGTTGTTCCATTAGACTAGGGCTCCTAAGAAGCTTTCGCCAATCATGGCTTTTTCGACACCGAAGTTTTCAGCAATAGTCGCAGAAATATCCGCAAAATGTCCGACTGGCAAAACACCGCTGCCTGTGAAGGATTTGCTATAAGCCAAGAGTGGAATGTATTCACGTGTATGGTCTGTACCTGCGTAGGATGGATCATTTCCATGGTCAGCCGTAATCAAGAGCAGGTCATCCTCACGCATAGCAGCGATAATTTCTGGGATACGAGCATCGAATTCCTGCAAGCAATCGCGGTAGCCTTCGATGTCACGACGGTGACCATAAACGGCATCAAAGTCAACCAAGTTGGTAAATGAGAAACCTTTCTCAAAGTCAGCCAACTGCATGGTTTCAAGAAGGACATCTACACCGTGCATATTTGACTTGGTGTGGCCCATGTCGTTGGTAATACCTGATGCGTTGAAAATATCGCTGATTTTGCCGACTGAATAGGTAGGAACTCCCGCATCCGCAAGCTTGTTGAGGACAGTTGCTTCAAACGGCGATACCGCATAGTCATGACGGTTAGCAGTCCGTGAGAAATTACCTGGCTCACCAACGTATGGACGGGCGATGATACGACCGAGAAGAGCTGGGCGTTCAAGCGTAATCGAACGAGCGTACTCACAGATACGGTACAATTCATCCAGCGGAATAATGTCTTCGTGGGCTGCAATCTGAAGAACAGGGTCTGCGGAAGTGTACACAATTAACTCCCCAGTTTCCATTTGGCGAGGACCAAAGTCATCAATAACAGCTGTACCTGAGTACGGCTTGTTCGCCTCGCGGATGATTTTACGGCCTGAGAACTCTTCGATTTTTGTCAAAATCTCCTCTGGGAAACCGTCCCAGAATGTATCGAATGGCTCGGTGATATTGAGGCCCATGATTTCCCAGTGGCCTGTCATAGTATCTTTTCCGAGCGATACTTCTTCCAACTTGGTCACGTAGCCAGTTGGATTCTCCTCAGCAGGAACAGTCGCAAGGGCTGTATCACGAGGGATGTTTCCAAGACCGATTTTGGCCATGTTTGGCACAGCCAAACCAGATTTTTCAGAGATGTGCCCGAGGGTATCCGACTCAGTGTCCACAATCCCTGCGTTGAAAAATTTATCTGCATCTGGTGCTGCACCAATTCCGACAGAATCCATGACCACCAGGTGAATACGTTTAAATTTAGACATAAGAACTCCTTTTTCTAAGAACGTGTATCGACAAGCAAAGCACTGAACTATCAATACAATTCTTTTGTTCGTCTTTTCATTATACCACAAAAACGCTTCCCATTACAGAATAATGAGAAGCGTTTTCAACTTATTATTTTTCCAATATTTTTGGTCCTTGTGGCGTCCCGACAATGACCTTGGAAATCAAGCCAATAAAGAGCCCATGTTCGACTACTCCCACTGTTTTATCCAGTTCGTCTGCCAAGGCCTCCGTATCCTCGATGCGTTGCAGGTCAAGGTCGATAATGAAATTCTTCATATCGGTCACGTGCTTCTGGCCGTCTTTCATCCGAAAACTCGGTCTGTAGCCTTTGGCCTCAAAGAATCGATAAAGATTTTCCGCTCCGTACTGCACGACTTCCACTGGTAACTTGAAGGCACCTAGGGTATCAACCACTTTGGACTCATCAACGATCCAGATGCAGTCTTTGCTGTTGACCGCGACCACCTTCTCCATAAGCAGTGCGGCACCGCCTCCCTTGATACCATTGAAGGCTCCGTCCACCTCATCAGCTCCGTCCACCGTCAAGTCCACGTGATCGACCTCGTCGATGTTTTTTAGGGGAATCCCAAGGGACGCAGCATGCTCAGCCGTGGCATGAGAGGTCGTTACGCCTGTGATTTGTAGGCCCTCCTCTGCAACCCGGCGGCCAATCTCCTGCACGAAATAGTAAGCCGTCGAGCCAGTCCCCAGCCCAACAATCATACCGTCCGTCACAAACTCAGCCGCCTTAATCCCAACCTGCTCTTTAAGGTTTGTCATCTTTGTCTCCTTTGAAATAAAACGATTACATATAGTATATCATGGAAAACTTTGAATGGACAAGAGGGAATTAGAAATCTTGGAGGAAAATTGGATGCTCTCATTGAAAATAGAATCTTAAATGATTGCAAAAACAATCCAATTGCTGTTTACAACTCACGCACCCGTGTAGGGTGCGACTTTTCCAGAAATACTGCGGAGCATCCACAATCTTATTTCAATCCACGCACCCGTGTAGGGTGCGACTTACAGAATCCGAGACTGGTGAAATCACATACGGTATTTCAATCCACGCACCCGTGTAGGGTGCGACATGAGTTTCAAGTTATCAACAATCAAAATATCAATTTCAATCCACGCACCCGTGTAGGGTGCGACCCGCAGTTGACCTTGAAGACCTCAAGTGTCTATCTATTTCAATCCACGCACCCGTGTAGGGTGCGACTATTCAACAACGTTTTGTAAGTCAATACCGATAATTTCAATCCACGCACCCGTGTAGGGTGCGACAAAATCTTGTTATTTCTATTAGTATCAAGATAAATTTCAATCCACGCACCCGTGTAGGGTGCGACGCGAAAATAACACCGTCCAAACCGTTCCGAACTGAATTTCAATCCACGCACCCGTGTAGGGTGCGACTTGTTGTGTAATCTCTGCCAACAAGCCCTCTGGATTTCAATCCACGCACCCGTGTAGGGTGCGACCAAATTCTAGCGGTGCAACAAGTTCTTCGCCTCATTTCAATCCACGCACCCGTGTAGGGTGCGACGGTAAAGCAAGAGGAAAAACCGCAAATAAAGAAAGATTTCAATCCACGCACCCGTGTAGGGTGCGACCGTGGTCACAACAGTCGTCGACAGGAAATCTAAAAATTTCAATCCACGCACCCGTGTAGGGTGCGACGTTGGAAGCGCAAGATGTATTTCACTACGTTAAAATTTCAATCCACGCACCCGTGTAGGGTGCGACGTATGCTCGAGCGTGGAGCGATTGAGTTCGCTGAATTTCAATCCACGCACCCGTGTAGGGTGCGACAACAGTGTCAAAAGCCTTGTACCTGCTCATTTTGTTATTTCAATCCACGCACCCGTGTAGGGTGCGACTACAGCTTCATAACCGCCTGTGTAGCCGTAATTTTATTTCAATCCACGCACCCGTGTAGGGTGCGACTTTCACGTTCATAGCGTTTAAGCCTTTCTATACTGATTTCAATCCACGCACCCGTGTAGGGTGCGACCACAAAAGGAGTACGGCAGTGCGGTTATTTAAAATTTCAATCCACGCACCCGTGTAGGGTGCGACTGTGACTTCGGTCAGCGGTACTACTAGCATCGAGATTTCAATCCACGCACCCGTGTAGGGTGCGACTTATACGTTTAGTTGTTGTATCAATGACAATCCAAATTTCAATCCACGCACCCGTGTAGGGTGCGACAGAGAGTACAGGGATGAATGCCTCAGATATTATATTTCAATCCACGCACCCGTGTAGGGTGCGACTGCCGTGCGTTGATTTGCACAACGATTCTGGATTATTTCAATCCACGCACCCGTGTAGGGTGCGACAGTGCCATTTGACACTGTTTTGTAAAAATAAAGTTTCTACAGATATAGAAAATACCATAAATTCACTCTATTTTCACTGTTTTTCATATGTTTTTCACGCGAATCTCCTCGCATTTTATGAGTAAGTCCGATTCGCAGAGAGAATCTATAACAGAAGGACTCCCTGATCTGGATCATAACTAGTATCTCGTCCAATAGTTTCCACTCGATTTTGCCAGTTTTTTCCTAGCATATAAAAGCGGATACTGTCCTGCTCCTTATCAATGATTTCCAATAATCTATTCTTTACTTCAACAAATTCTGCTGGAGTGACTGAACATTCGAAGACAGAATGTTGCACACGTTGACCAAAATCAACGCACAACTTGGCTACTTTTCTCAACCGCTTTCGTCCAACTGCTGTTTCTGTATTGACATCATAGGTCACTAATACCATCATAATATAGCTCCTATATCATAAACGGAGGATAGCTATCCAACTCGCCTCGAATAGCTTTTGCAAGTAATTGAGCTTGGACATAAGGCAACAACATTAATTTGACTTTTTCCTGCGTAAATGGATGTTCAACTTCTGTATGTTTTCGCTTTTGCCAGGCTTCAATGAAAACTGCTCTGCCTTTTTCAGTCAACAAAACACTTGCATTTTCTTTAATATCAAAATGCTTTTTCGTTAGCTGGCCTCTATTGATTAAGGAAAATACAAAACGATCAACAATGAAGGAACGAAATTCCTCAACTAAATCCAAAGCCAGACTCGCACGACCAGGACGGTCTGTGTGGAAAAATCCAACATAACTATCCAGACCAACCGCTTCAAGTGCTGATTGGCATTCATAGGTCAACAGACTGTAACCGAAGGAAAGTAAGGCATTCACACAATCCAACGGAGGCCTTCTACTGCGACCATTGAATTGAAACGTCTCCTTATCAGCCAAAACCATTTCGTTGAATAGGCGGAAATAGTGATTCGCTGCCTGCCCCTCAATTCCCAGAAGAGTTTCCTTATCCAGAGTTGTTTGGACCATTTCCACTGCCCAAGTTAGCTCTGTATTGACCTCTTCAAATAGATTTCCATCCACCCTATCTTTATGATCTCTACGAAATCGCAACAGGTATTTTCTGGAATTAGAGATTTTAGATAGAATAAAACGTTTGGCAAATTCCAGAGATAAAGCATCATCAGCTAAGCGATACTGTTGCCGTCTTAACAGAACATTTCCATTCGTCGGACCTACAAACCGGCCACAAAATCGCCCTTGAGGTGTATGGAAGGAAAGGTTAATCTGGTGTTCTGCACACAGTTCAATTAAAGACGGAGAGGCTCCTAGATAGGAAAAACACACAATACCATCTATAATGCGATAGGGAAAGCGGTGAACGGCAACGCCATTTTGCTTAATAACAATGTTGTCCCGCTCTCTAGTTAAATAAAAATCTTCCTGAGTCAGATAGAGTGTATTCAGCAGTTTCTTCATAACCCCTCCTCGCTTACCATGGATTGTTGGATATAATGAGCAACACTACGCGATTTTTTACTCAATCTAGGCATACAAATATCTACCAGTGAGCAAAGTTGGCAATTCTTAAAATACTCAGCCTTTGGCAAATCTCTTTTCTGATAAAGGTCATGCATTTGACTAGCTAATTCAACAACCAGATGCCTCAATTCAGCACTAATGCTAATTTCTACTTTTTTATTGACACTATGATAGTACAAATAGCCCTTATCAATTTTGCAACCAAGTGTTTCCTCCAAACACATGGTCTGTGCTACCAATTGAACAATATCCCGTTCATCTTTTTTCGGCTTACCACGCTTATATTCAACGATAGTTGGAATCCATTTACCACGTTTTCCACTCAGTGAAATGCCCGCCTCATCTTTATGGAATTCCACAACATCCAAAATCCCGTAAAGACCTAACTCCTGAGACGATACCTGCATCGCCCTAGAAATCAAGAAATCCTTACGTTTTTCCTTGATATAGGGATTGTCAGCTTTTTGATGAAGAAACTGACCGTGAGTGGTTGCCTCATTTTCAGCCCATTCTTGATAAATATGGATCAAAGCCCATTGACGTTTGCAGAACTGAAAATGTTGAATACCAGACAACATCAAATAATCATCTTCTGCATAGGCCATCTTACAATCCTTCTAAAATCTCAACTTTCAATCCCTTAACCTGAAACTCAGCTAGCTCTTTCTGATTCAGTCCAATCGCATACTCTTCATAGCTTGACTTGTCTTGTTTTTCCTTATCAAATTCTAACAAGTCGAAGACACGTGCACTGGAAACATTGCCCAGTTTATTGGAATGAGTAAACCAGAAAACCTCACGAACACGCATAGAGCCTTCTGGACGAGCTGATGACGCATCATTTTCAAATAGGGTAATCAGGGTTTCTTTCAAAACCTCCGCATCTTCTGCCGTAAAGCCTGTCTTCTCTGCAAAATAAGCATTGATAGACCCCTTGATAACATACACACCGTAGTCTACAAAATGCTTGGTTCCCATGGTGTCAGAAGAACGACCTCCTGCTTTCTTAGGTTCCACACCATTTGTACTTCTAGTAATCTGCAAACTAGAAATGATAATTGGTTCTAACGAATGAGCCATGCTAACAGAAACTGGACCACGGATAGCAAAAGAACGGTCCTTCAAATACGTGAAGACCTGACCAAATGAGCGAACATCTAGCCAGATTTGATTGGCCTTTTCATTGATTTCCTCATCTGATTCTTTTCCAGAAAATTGAACTTTGAAGCGTTTTTCTAAAGAATTTAACCCATCTTCAATCCGATCGTTTGCCTGGACAAAAATCTTATGCCCCATATCCTGCATCCGGTTACGAATTTTCCGCTTAATCGCAACATCACTAATAATCCCTTGGTTCTTAGCATTCGTACGTGGCATATTTCCTGATAAAGGATCGCCATTAGCATTGGCCTCACGTACCTCAATGGTCACCATAAAATCTATTTTCTGTTCCAACATTCTCTATTCCTCACTTTCAGTTTTTTCTTGTTTTGTGTAAAAGTATTGCTTCTCAGCATAATAACCAAATATAAAGCGATAGTCTAATGGGTCATTTATTCCACGTTCTTGCATCAAAGGCCCTAATAACTCCATGATTTCTTCCCGCTCTTTGTCCAATTTCTTAAAGATGCCCGGACTGTTTAACTTGACCGCCTCTTCATAAGGTTTGATTTTATTTGTCAAATTCATCATCAACTTAGCTGGTTGGCTGGTATAGGCAGTCCAATAACGTTCCGCATTGGTGATTCGATCATTTTTTGAACCGTCTAACTGATACCGTTGAAGCTCTAACAATTCAAAAATCGCCAACAATCGTCCAAACAAATAGGAACGATCCTTATTCTTGTGGTCTAACATCGGTGTCAACTCCTCCTTATTAGTTTTATGTAAAAGGGCCAAGGAAACAAATAATACCTTGTTCCATGTGTTCCCATATCTCTGACGTTGCTTGATATTGTCTTTTAATTTACCAAGAATCGTATCCGGAACATCTTTCCCGTCGATCATACTAGTAGCCAATTTTTGGAACTGATCACTCTTGAACTTGTCGTTATCCAGTTCCAAGAATCGACCTCTGTCTACCCCATAGGCTGCCAAAATAATATCTATATAACTCGGTGGACACTCAGCATACTCTCCATTTTTCTTTTTAAACGGCCAAGAATACTTGTCCTGCCATCTGTTGAGATTATCTAGTAATTGTGAGACAGCTAGTTGTCTAAAGTATTTAAGGGCAACACGACCATCATTTGTCTTGTTAATAATAGCAACATAATAAGTTGCTCCATCACCAAATTCTTTTTTACCGTGGATAAAGGCAGAGCGAATTTTCTTATTGACCTCTGTTACTTGAAATTTTGTGCTATCATCTGAAGATATTTCTCCAAAATCAAACATTCCACCATCTTCAATCTCTTCCACTTTCGGAGTGGTTATATCTAATTGAGTCTCATTAGTCAAATCATCACTAAACCAATTGATCAAATGCTGTCCTGACCCTAACCATGCGTGTGTATGTTCATTCTCCAATAAAAACTTTGCCATCAAATGAATCTTTTCCGAAGTCTGATTCCCAACTGTAAAGACTTCCTCTCGCTCCTTGAAACGTCCTTTATAGGTTTCAATGTTATTGCTGACAGAAATTAGTTTGGCATTGCCAATCAACCCGCGGTGTTTGGCAGCCAGCACTTCTTGCTTCCCACTAATATTACAGATGATATCTGCCTGCTGATTCGATTCCACATATGAAATGTAAGCCTTATGTAAGTCCAAATAGTTGGTAACAGAAACGGTTTGATAGCCAATGAATTGATCAATTTTAAATTCCAGAAAAGCAGTTGATAGGTCAACAGTCTTTTTACTATCATCACTGTTCAGATAGGTTACTTTTAACCCCTCTCTACTGGTTACTCTACTAAAAAGGGACTGGACAATCTTCTCTATAAAGTCATCCTGTAGCAGAAAATGCTGGATATGACTCAAAAATGTTTTAACTTCTTGTTCCTGACACTGAGAAATCCATTCATTCAACTGACGATGATAGGTATCATACTGTCCTTGGTCTATCTCTGAAAGATAGTAAGTTAATTTATCAACCAACGGGTGCGGAGCTGGATTTTTCCCCGCACGAGCCACCGAGTCAGAAGTCACCGGAAAGATGATACTCTCGCCATCAGCCATAAAATCTGCCTTCATGAAATTTCCTTCATTGTCTAGTAGGACGGCTATCGTATCCTTTCCACTTGAACGACGACTGGTATGGTAAATCGGTAGGAGGGGATTGGTTGATTTTTGAGCGTTGTCAACCCAGCCTGTGTCCTCAGCTGCTTCATAAGCCCGTAAAAGTGCTGTAAAAAAATCCATTAGCGACCTCCTTCCTCATTTTCTTGATCTCGTGAGTAAATATCAAATTCTTCTTCTACTGACCTGATGTCACCAGAGGTCTTAAACACATAATCAGAGAGAGTATTGACAATCTCGCATTCTTCTTGCTCCTTAAACCGTATGACACTGTTTTCCATGACGGTCTTTGTAAAATAGGAACGAAGCGGTTGATTAGACTCTGTTGGATAGGCAAATGAATGAAACATAATTCCAAAATCAATGGTCTTATCTGCATATTCTAATTTAGCTGTTTCATATTCTTCCTGGCTAATCGCTTCAACTAAACCAAGACATTCCCTGGTTCCAAGAAAGACATCTCGGCGTCCTCCTTTTTTAATAGACCTTTCCATAATCGCCTCATGTTTATTTGGCAGACGATCATGCACTAAATCTGGGCGATTTTCATTCCAGATAAAGTGAAATTTGACCAGGTATTCCACATTGCTGAGGTAAGAGACATAACTTAAGTCAGCTCCATAATTAGCCAACAAGGCTCGGACTCCATGAAGTTCCGTTTGAATTTGATTGACAATCTTCACTTCTGTCACAACATTTGTGATAGTTGGTTTATAGTAAACCGCATCCACCACACCTTTTAATGCCTGTCGAGTAGGAACGGCATAGCTTGACCTTTCTCCACCACCCTTGGTAGCTGGATTTGTAAAGAGAGCCAGGTCGCCCTTCACCCGCAGGTAAAAATTCCGTGAACGATACAAAATCAAGTTCCTCCTTTTCTTTTTTTATCATAGTAAAGATAGACTACAACAGAAATGTACAACCTAAGTAACAGGATAGCTAGCGGTGGCACCATAGCCTTCAACTACAGTAACCACTGACTAACTCGTAAAAATAATTTTTTTCAAATGACCGAAATTACTTATCCTTATTTCCTGAACGGCAAGCAAAAACCAAGTAAGCTACGGCCGTTAGAATAGCTGGTAATCGCTCCAACAATTTGTCTATTAGTTGAATCATATACTTCTGTATAGGTACCTCCTTATTGTGATATCTATTATATTATCAATATTGCAATTCATAGTAAAGTGAAACAATATTTGCATTGTTTGTTTTGAAAGAGAACATTATCTGTGGTATAATTAATTCATCATGGTCTTTATCCATGCGGATTGAAATATAGTTAAGTGGAACAGCACAAAGGCTGGCAGATCTTTCTATCTTACCTTACAAGATAGAGAGGTTTGCCTCTTTTTTTAATCCAAGCTTCTCGTCATCATAATACTCTTCTTGCAGTATTAAGACCTGTCCCTCCAAATAATAGCGAACAGCTTGTAATCGGCTATCATACTGTCTCAGATTGACTGTAAAGGGCTGTAGGCTCTTGAGGATTTGTTTGATCTCAACTAAATCTTGCCCCCTTGGATAAGGATTGCTTACCAGCCGTTCTTCCAAGTCAGCAATTTTCTCTGCTCCGTCACCATATGGAACTAGGACGCCAATACTATCATCTTTGATTAAATCTATTTTCTGCCCTGCCGTCTTGAATGACTGTCTGACTTTGCAGTTCGGACTTCCTTTGAAGCTACTTAAGCTGAGATAATCATAGACAGATTCATTGGTAGACAGTGGGTAATCAAATTGTGTTTTATTGTCAGCATAGTAACGTTCAAAAAATAAACGATTCAAGGCCCCGACATCAATCGGTGAACTTTCTTTTATCAAAATAGTTTCAGTCGCCTCTTTTTTATGCTTGATTTCCTTCAGATAGGTGAGACTTTCTTCCTCCTTGGATAAATTTATCAATGTTACCTGACCTAAATCACGTTTTCCTTCACGGTTACAGCGGCCAGCTGCTTGGACAATTGAATCTAGTCCTGCATAAGACCGAACTACTCGTTCAAAATCAACATCCACTCCTGCTTCAATCAATTGTGTACTGATACAAATTAGGGGAACATCGTCTTTCAATTGATTTTTGATTTCTTGTATGACATCTAGACGGTGCTGGGCACACATATTGGTCGAGAGATGATAAAGTGGTCTGTCTGTTTGGAATTCTAATAGGCTATACAGTTTTTCTACTGCTGGTTTGGTATTGAGAATGACAAGCGTGGAAGTTTCTTCTTCCAAGATAAAACTTGCTAAGTCAGACAATCGGGAAACTGCATTGCTTTCATCGAACTTGCGGAGTTCTGTCCTCTTAAACACCTCTTGCTCTTCAGCGGTTAAGGTGACAATATCTGCCTGCTCTGCTATTTCCCCACCATATAAGAGTCGGTGGCTTATAGAAACCGAATCATAGGCAGGTTGAGTCGCTGTACAGAGGACAACTGTAGCCCCCATGACACGACTCAAAAAATTCATGGTCAGATTAAAGAGCGTGGTGACCTCAATAGGAAGGGACTGGACTTCATCTAAAATCAAGATGCTGTTTGCTAAGCTGGAGAAGCGTCTGATATTAGCTGACTTGGTCTTAAAGAGGGTTTGAAAGAACTGGACCATGGTGGTAAGGACAACTGGGCTATCCCAGGTATCAATCAGGTAGTCGATCATTAGACCATTGACTGTTTCCTCTCCATACTCCTCATTCTGAGGTGTGGCATCTTGTTGTTCTCTGACTAGGTTAGAATGGTGCTCTAAGACACCCTCCTTGCCAATAATTTCCTGAATCGCTGCTGCATTTTGTTCTAAAACGGACAAAAAAGGCGTCATATAGAAGAAACGTTCTTTACCTTTCTGTGTCAGTTGATGAACTGCGTAACGAAGGGACAGGTTGGTTTTTCCCGCACCCGTCGGAAGATTGAGGCGATAAATACCTGAAGAATCAGTAGCTCCACGTTGTTTAACCCGCTCTCCCAAGGCCGTTCGAATACGGTTTAGTTCAGTGGTTGGATTTCTAAAACCTGCATAAACGTCTTCCACTGATTGAAAATACTTCTGAACGAGTTCACTATTTTCCTCAATAGTTTTTGGCTCGATAACAAGGTTATAGGCATTAATCGTATCCAAAATATCCGCATTCTTCAAATAAGACAAGTAGAGCCGAATAAAACAAGAACTATAAAAAGCCGATTCGCTATCATCGTTGATACATAATTTCGCCCAAGCGGTTTGAAAATTTCCAAATGATTTTGTCACTAAATCATCTACATTTTGATAGCCAAAGCTAGGTAGTTGTTCTTCCAATAACTTAGCATAGGCCCTTATATCTTCTTCATAATGATAGTCTGCTCGTGGCTGACCGATTCGATAAAACAACTTACTATACCGATATCTACCTGCTCCTTCCATATCCTCAGGTAGAGGGACATCATAAACGCCGTGGTGGGCAGATATAATGTAGGCTATTATTTCACGAAAAAGCTGGGCATCATTTGAGGTTTTTCCTGAACGCCGAAAGACTTGCTCAATCTCTTGAAATAGGTAACGAGCTCCCGCATACGAATGATCTACGTGTAGACTTGGCTCCTCTTTCATTTTTTTCTGAAAAAGCCTATCACTCTTGCCCAAATCATGATAAAGTCCTAGTAAGAACAAAATATCCCCTTGGCCAATCGTTTCCGCAGATGCTTTGGCCTCTTTGGCAACGTTGAACAGGTGGTCCTCTAGATATTGAAATCGACTTTCTCTTTCTCTCTTTTCAATATGCGCTAAATTCATTCTCATGCCTCCTGTTTTATAGTATTATTTTACCATTTTCTGATATGTATAGAAAGCGTTTACTGATTTTTTAGCCTCTATTTTTTCATCGGTTTTAAAACAAAGTGCTATAATAGTACTATTACTAAATTACAGAAAGACCATTTCTATGATCACCAAAGAATTCGATACTATTACTGCTATTTCCACTCCTCTCGGTGAGGGGGCTATCGGGATTGTCCGCCTGTCTGGGACGGATGCTTTTGCCATTGCCAGCAAGGTTTTCAAGGGAAAGGACCTAGGCTCCGTTGCCAGCCACACCCTCAACTACGGCCACATCATCGACCCTGATACTGACCAGGTCTTGGACGAGGTCATGGTTGGCGCTATGCGTTCTCCCCGCACCTTTACTCGTGAGGATGTCATCGAAATCAATACCCACGGTGGCATCGCCGTCACCAATGAAATCCTCCAGCTCCTCATCCGCCAGGGGGCTCGGATGGCTGAGCCAGGCGAGTTTACCAAGCGGGCCTTTCTCAACGGTCGTGTGGATTTGACCCAGGCCGAGGCCGTCATGGATGTTATCCGTGCCAAGACCGACAAGGCCATGCACAATGCCGTCCGACAGCTTGACGGCTCCCTCTCCCAGCTCATCAACGACACGCGCCAGGAAATTCTCAACACGCTGGCACAGGTCGAGGTTAACATCGACTACCCTGAGTACGACGACGTTGAGGAGGCGACGACAGAGCTGGTCCGTGAGAAGACACTCCAGTTCCAAGCGCTTTTGGAAAATCTCCTCCGCACTGCTCGCCGTGGAAAAATCCTGCGTGAAGGCATCGCAACTGCCATTATCGGTCGTCCAAATGTGGGAAAATCCAGCCTACTCAATAACCTCCTCCGCGAGGAAAAAGCCATCGTTACAGACATCGCTGGAACAACCCGTGACGTTATCGAAGAATACGTCAACATCAAAGGCGTCCCCCTCAAGCTGATTGATACAGCAGGTATTCGTGAAACAGATGACATCGTTGAAAAAATCGGTGTGGAACGGTCTAAAAAAGCACTTGAGGAGGCCGACCTGATCCTGCTAGTCCTCAACGCATCCGAGCCCCTGACCGAGCAAGACCGCAATCTCCTAGCCATTTCCGATATGACCAACCGCATCGTCCTACTCAACAAGACCGACCTGGAAGAACAGATTGAAGCAGACCAACTGCCCGAGGATGTCATCCGCATTTCCGTCTTGAAAAACCAGAACATCGACCAGATTGAAGAGAAAATCAACCAGCTCTTCTTTGAAAATGCCGGTCTGGTAGAGCAAGATGCCACCTACCTCTCCAATTCTCGCCATATTTCCCTGATTGAGCAAGCCGTCCAAAGCCTACAAGCTGTCAACGATGGACTGGAAATGGGCATGCCTGTCGACTTGTTACAGGTTGACCTGACACGCTGTTGGCAGATTTTGGGAGAAATCACAGGCGATGCAGCTCCAGATGAACTCATCACCCAACTCTTTAGCCAATTCTGTCTTGGAAAATAATATCCACTATCATGTAAGGGAACTTACATGATTTTTGTTATATTAACACATAAACAATTGATTATGTCTGCCATTTAGGATATACTAAACAGTGAAAGGAGGCATTTCCATGAAAAAACTTATTATTTGTATCGTTCTTCTATCCTGCCTTGTCTTTCCATTTATCGGCTGGAAACTATATGCCTACCAGCACAATGCAATCACGTTAACGTCGGAAGCCGATTTCTACTTGGTTTATCCTGGGAAGGTCGAAGCCTTTCAGCTAAATGGACAAGAACCAGAGCTCATTCATACACAGAAGATGAGTTCGGAAAGCTATTTTGGCTCTGGTGAAAATTATGTCATAGACAATCGGTATTTGGTTTTTGCCAATGACCAGCAAAAATTCATTAACGATAATCTGATATCCATTGATTTCAATACTGGCACTGTCTTGCGAAAGCCAAGTCGGTATAGTAGCTATATCAGCGGTACAGATGGACAAGACTTTTATACGGCGGGCCCCTTTCATACTTTAGCCCAATTTGATAAGCAATTTGAGACAGGTCAGACCCAGGTATTAAACGATGACTTCATCCCAAATGCTCCGGTCATGGCAGACCAAACTTCAGTCTATTTAACTGGTTTTGTGAAAGATTTTTCTCAAAATGGATCGGAAGAAAATGTCCTAGTGATATTTGATAAGAAAGATTTTTCAAAACAAGAAGTTTTCGAATACGACAATACAATAGCAACTGGTGATGGACTCTTGGTCAATGGAACCATCTATCTACCTATTTTTGGCAAGAAAGTCTTAGAATACAAAGATATCCAACAATCTTCCGAGCTACTGACCTTCGATACAAAAACGAAATCCTTCTCAACCATATCATTAACTCATCCTTCACCGAGCACACTCCATGCTCTCAAAGACCAGAAGCTTCTCCTCATCGAACATCAAAATGGTATGTTTAGCCCACTTTCCTTTACTATTTACAATACCCAAACTGGCGAGCAATCCTACCAGACTTTGAAGGACTTAAATCCCCGTCCTCACTACATTGACCATATCCGTCAAATCGATGACAAGCGCTTAATGATTATTTTGGCAAATCAACTCCTTATCTATGATATGAAGAGTCAAAAAATTATCAGCCAGACCACTCTGTCAGAAGACTACGTTTCTGGAGTTTGGATCAATCCATAAAATAAAGAACTCGGCTCAGTTAGCCGAGTTCTTTATTCTTCATCTTGTAAATCCACACTTGGTACGGTTGTTGCCGCGTCGGTGCTGGCTTGGAAAAGCTCGACTTTTTCATAGCCAAACAGACTGGCATAGATGGAAGTCGGGAACCTCTTGATTTTTTTATTGTAGGCTGTTGCCACCGCATTGTAATCCTTGCGGGCAACCAATATCCGATTTTCAGTCCCTTCCAGCTCGGTAATCAAATCAGATACCTGTTGATTGGCTGTCAGCTGCGGATAATTTTCCGCCACCATCAACAAGCGAGAAACAGCCGAATCCAGCTGACTTTGAGCCTGATTGTAGTCACTAGTTCCTGCTTGACTAGAACCGATTTTCGCACGCGCATCTGCGATAGCAGTAAATATTTCTTCTTCGTGTTCCATAGCCCCCTTGACCGCCGCAACCACATTGGGAATCAGGTCATATCTGCGTTGGAGCTGGGTATCCACATTGGCCTGGGCATTTTCCACTTCCGCATGGCTATCGACCAGCCCATTGTATTGACCGACTGCCCCCATTCCCAAAAATAGCAGAGCGAGGATCGGGATTAGTATGGCTAACCATTTCTTTTTCATATAAATGTTCCTTTCTTACCAACCAGACGAGGCTCCACCGCCTCCACCACCGCCTCCAGACCAGCCACCTCCTCCGAATGATGAAGAAGAGGAAGAATGAGAGGAATGGTTGTCATGGTAATGATGGCGGTCATCTACCAGCATCCAAAGCAGATTGCCAGGACCACCGCCTCGACCACGGCTAGCCTTATCAATCATTCCAAAAATCATGAAGATTAGTATCAGAATTAAAAATAATACAAAACTATCACTTTCTGCACTGGTCCTTTCTTCCATAGCTGCCAGTTGTTCCTGACCCAGACTAGTCCCGTAGAAACGATCTCCTATGGATTGGACAATATAGGTTACTCCTCCGTCATAGTCTTCTTGGCGGAAAAATTCTCTTGCATTTTCCAGAATGTCCTTAGCTTCCACATCCGTCAACACCGTGGCAGCATTGTCTGAAGTTTCTATTCGAAATTCCCTGTCGGCTATGGCAATCACCAAGAGGATACCATTGTCTGTCCCTGCAAAACCAACCTGCCATGCACGGAAGGTTTCATTTGCCAGACTTTCAATATCCCCTGAAAGACTTTCGGTCACATAGACCCCAACCTGCAGTTGTTGCTCGCTAGCTGCCCAAGTCTGATTGAGCTGGTCAAGGCTGGCGATGGTTTCACTGGAAAGAAGTTGGGTTTCATCAACCACCGTCGTATCAATAGGACGGTCTGGAATTCCCTCAGCTTGTGCCAGGCTAGGCAGACCTAGACTGAACAGTAAAAGCAAGAGACCCAATAAATAGAACAGATACTTTTTCATACGGCACCTCCTCTGAACGAAGAAAACGCTATTTTTATATTATTGTATCATTTTTACTCTATTTTTCAAGTATTTCTACAATTATTTTTTGAAGTTGCGGAATGATTTCTTCTCGAAACCAAGGATTCTTTGCTTGCCAGATATTGTTTCTTGGAGAGGGATGTGGCAAAGGAAAATATGTGGGAAGGTAATCATCTGCATGCTCTACTCTCTCAGTCAGGTTCCTTTGGGATTTTTCCAAATAATAATCCTGAGCATATTGCCCAATCAACAAGGTCAATTCAAGCTCTGGAAGTTGGTCCAGAATCAGCTGGTGCCATTTGGGTGCAAAATCCTTACGAGGTGGATTATCGCCTGTTTTCCCCTTTCCTGGATAATAAAAATCCATAGGAAGAATGGCAAACTGAGCAGATTCATAAAAAGTTTGACGATTTACACCTAACCATTTACGCAGATTCTCTCCACTAGCATCATCAAAGAGGCGACCTTTTTCTTGTGTTTTTAATCCCGGCGCCTGTCCAATAATGAGTATTTTTGCGGTAGACGGTGCTTGGAAAAGCGGTTTTATTCCTTTTTTCGTAAACGCTTGATTTGCAGCGTCCTTCATGATAGCTTTCTCTATTTCAACTAGCTCCATTACGACCTACTTTCTTGACCATGGTCACATCTTCTTCTAAGGCACGGAAACCACATTTTTCATAGAAGGAAAAGGCTGGTAAATTACGTTCTGTTTGCAAGAGAATATGAACAATCTTTCTCTCAACTAGCTGCTCCTCAATTCTTTTTAGAAAGTCTTGTCCAATTCCTCGTCCTTGGTAATCGCGAGCAATACAGAGCTCTTCAATACGGTATTCAGTCCCCTCATACCAGTAGCGAATGTAACCAAGTGACAGACCTATCAATTTTTCCTGGTCAAACAAGCCAAAACAGAGTGCTCTTGAGTGTCCTAGTAAATCGCCTATGTAACGGTCTAATTGCTCCTCGTCAGACCAATCGTCATTCCATGGTTCCTGACTAAATACAGATAAAAAGAGCTGTTTGACCATTTCTATATCTGCAAGTGTGAGTTCTTTCAGTTCCATAATTCCTCCTAAAAAAGACGGGCAAACCCGTCTTGATCAGAACCTGTATTCACAAGTAAAGTGCTTTGATATAAGAGATAGTTTTTCGCTAATCAAGGCAGTTTTTTGAGACTGGGCTCAAGCCTAGCGCCACTTCTCAGAGTTTGGGTCAACATCTCAGCGCAGTGGTTGATTGCTCTAACAATCTGGGAGATTGTTAGAGGTAGGAAATAAAACAAACGAAGTTTGTGTCTAAACAGTCCAGTGGAGTGAAACAGTTTGGGAAACTGTTTCAGCCTGAGCCTAAAAATGAAAAAGCGAGGTAAAAAGGTTGGAGATAAGATTTGTGAAGCAAATCTCTGCAATTCGTGTTTTACACTCCAAATCCGACCTCTACGTCTGTTGCGAACAAGTTCTCTTCATTTCCAACCTCCAACAGTCACTACTCTGACTTAACGATTGATGCGAACTTTGTTCGCTCTATCTCCAACCTCCAAAGGTTCCCCGAACCTTTGGAGCTATGCGGGGGTGGGAGTTCAAAAGGTCTGGGAGACCTTTTGAAGTAGGAAATACAAGCTGACGGTAGTCAGATCACATAATTCAAAGTCTGTGGATAGACTGTTTCAGGTCAACAACTTGAAACGAAAATTTGTTGACGAACTCGTTTTGAGACCAATTGAGTTCTTTCTCACTCCAAAAAAACGGACGATGAATAGCTGAAAAAATAGCCTTAGATAAAAGTGCTGTACTGTAAATATGGGTTAGTATTATTTGATCAATTCATAGATAGCTTCTGCGTAAATGGCAGCGGCACGGTAGAGTTGCTCAACTTCGATAAATTCGTTGGCTTGGTGCATGGTATTGACATCGCCTGGGAACATCGCTCCGTAAGCTACACCACGTTTGAGCAAGCGGCCGAATGTACCACCACCGATTACTTGTTCGTGGCCTTTCAAACCTGTATGTTTTTCATAAACAGACAGAAGGGTTGCGACCATTGGGTCATCGATTGGGCAATAATGTGGGGTATGACCATGTTCAGATAAGCTGACAGCTTCCACGCCAAGTTTTTCCAAACCAGCCTTAATGGTTTCTGGGTTGGTATTTTTTGGATAACGGAAGTTGAGGGCAATGGTGTTGTCAGATGAAGTTTCTTCAAACTTAAAGACACCTGCGTTCATAGAAAGGGCACCCATCTGCTCATCGTAGATGGCTACGCCGAGTTTCTTAGCGTCATGGTCTTCCAGAAGGACTTGTCCTGCTAAGTCAAGATAGGCTTTAGCTGCTCCGTCAAAGGCAAATTGGCTGAGGAATTTTGCCAAGTAGGTAGCTCCGTTGACACCTTCTTCTGGGGTTGAACCGTGGGCTGATTTTCCGATGACGGTGACTTGAACTTGACCGTTTTCAAGGGTTTCCGCGTCAGCTTTTAGGCCATAGGCTGCTGTGAAATCTGCCAACTTGCTATCCAGATCTGCTAGGTCGCCAGAGATGATAGCTGTCGCAGACTCAGGCACCATGTTCTCACGCAAACCGCCTGCGAAGGAATGCAGTTTAGCAGCTCCGCTATTTTCCCCCGCAAAATGAAGATAAGCTGTGATATTGCCCTTTTCGCCGTTGATAATCGGGAACTCGGCATCTGGAGAAAATCCGAAATCTGGCAGGGGAAGGCCGACGTGTTCGAAGTAGTAATCCATGTCCGCCCAGCCCGACTCTTCGTCGGTACCGACGATGAAGCGGACTTTTTTAGAGGTCGGAAGGCCCAACTCCTTGATGATTTTCAAGCCGTAGTAGCAAGCCATGGTCGGTCCTTTGTCGTCAGAGGATCCGCGGGCAAAGAGCTTGCCGTCGATGATTTGCGGCTCGTATGGGTCAGTGTTCCAGCCACTTCCTGCTGGCACCACGTCCAAGTGACCGAAGATACCGAGGACTTCGTCGCCCTCGCCAAACTCAAAGTGACCTGCGTAGTTGTCAACGTTCTTGGTTGGGTAACCATCACGCTGAGCGATTTCCAGGAACTTGTCCAAGGCACGCACTGGGCCTGGTCCAAATGGATGCTGGGCATCTGCCTGGCTGTCGTCACGCTCGGAATTGATGCGTAAGAGGTCAAAGAGGTCCGCTAGAAACTCATCTTTGCGTTTGTCAAACTCTGCTCTAAAATTGATTGTCATGTGTTCTCCTTTTCAGTATCGTCATTTGGTTTATCTTTTATTACGTCGACGCAAGTGGAAACTTCGTTTCCCTATTTCCAACTTCAAATAATTTCATCATTATTTGAACTCGTTTTGCCGTACTTCAGTTATGCCTGCGGCTGTTGACACAAACTTCGTTTGTCTCATCTCCGACCTTCAAAGGTTCCCCGAACAGTTGTTGACACAAACTCTGTTTGTTTCATTTCCAACCTTCAACAGTCACTACTCGGACTGTTTTGACACAAACTTCGTTTGTTTCATCTCCAACCTTCAAAGGTTCCCCGAACAGTTGTTGACACAAACTCTGTTTGTTTCATCTCCAACCTTCAAAGGTTCCCCGAACAGTTGTTGACACAAACTCTGTTTGTTTCATTTCCAACCTTCAACAGTCACTACTATGACTGTTTTGACACAAACTTCGTTTGTCTCATCTCTGACCTTCAAAGGTTCCCCGAACAGTTGTTGACACAAACTCTGTTTGTTTCATTTCCAACCTTCAACAGTCACTACTATGACTGTTTTGACACAAACTTCGTTTGTCTCATCTCCGACCTTCAAAGGTTCCCCGAACCTTTGAAGCTAGTAATAAAAGTAAACCAAAAGACTAGATTAAAGTAAGTCTATTTTATCACAAAATGAAAGAGATTTCAGAATTGAAACAACAAAAACATACTAAGATTAGTAGTGAGGAAATCTCCGACGGGAGAAAGTACTCACTACTTTTTCTTTATGATAAAGTAGAGGTGTCTTGTTAAGTCGTAGGGCTTTTTGAC
>NZ_POPB01000312.1 GCF_002964045.1 Streptococcus suis
ATCTGCAAGTCTCAAACGTTCAACTTCAAACACTTCCTCACCCTGACTAAGTTGTAGATGCTGCGCAATATAGTCCGACGCCTTAACCAATTCAAAGGATAAAATCGAGGTCCTCGGTACTTTCCCAATTTTTTTCATTTGCTCAGTAAAACTATAGGCCTGAGACAAATCCACTGCAGTATCTGAAATCTCAGATACATAGGTTCCCTTACCGTGCTTCTTATAGACTAAGCCACGTTTTTCCAATTCTTGCAAAGCCAAACGAACTGTAATACGACTAACACCATAAACCTGTGTTAACTCACGCTCTGAAAACAACTTGTCATTCGGAGC
>NZ_POPB01000313.1 GCF_002964045.1 Streptococcus suis
ATCGGTCGAGTGCCAACTGAGACGGAGCTCAAGGTCTTGGATACCTATTGGAGTGATCACTGCCGTCATACGACGTTTGAAACAGAACTCAGAACGATTGACTTTTCAGCTTCAAAATTCCACAAGCAATTGCAGGCGACTTATGACAAGTACCTGGCGATGCGGACAGAATTAGGTCGGACAGATAAGCCTCAGACGCTTATGGACATGGCGACCATTTTTGGTCGTTACGAGCGGGCAAACGGTCGACTGGGTGATATGGAAGTGTCGGAAGAAATCAATGCCTGCTCGGTAGAAATTGAAGTGGATGTAGATGGA
>NZ_POPB01000314.1 GCF_002964045.1 Streptococcus suis
GGGAAGCCTTTTTATTTTGTCCAAATAGCCACTATTCTGGCAAAAAGACGGACTATCAGACCAATAAACAGAAAAAGACAAACATCAAGCGAGATGTTTGTCTTCAATCTGAACAGTCCTTAATGGACTGTTTTTTCTTTGCCTCTTAAAACTAGAAAAGGCAAACGACAGTCCATAACGGACTGTTTTTTCACGAGCTTGAAAACAAAAGAGCGAGTTATGGTCCAGTGGGCCATTTTTTTCTTTGCCTCTAGAAATTGGAGAGGGATTTTTTGGTGCGTGATTGCCAAAATGATTGCCACTTGATTCATATTTTCAATGTTCAAACCTGATAATTTTTGTTCCTGCTAGAGCCTTTTCATTTTTTTTGCTATAATGTTGAGAGCGAATATTCAAATGAAAGTAAGAGGTGCTCAATGAACAATAGGGGAACGATCGATAGTCGAATAGACTATTCACTCATCTTGCCAGTCTTTTTTTTATTAATTACTGGTATTATAGCGCTGTATATTGCAGTAAGTCAGGATTATCCAGATAATGTCTTTCAGATGGTTGGGCAGCAAATTGCTTGGATAGGGATAGGTACTGTTGCAGCATTTTTAGTTATGTTTTTTTCAACTAAATTTCTTTGGCAAGTGACTCCATTTCTGTATATTCTAGGATTAGGATTGATGGTTTTACCGCTATTTTTTTACAGTCCTTTGTTGGTAGCTTCAACAGGTGCAAAAAACTGGGTGACTATTGCTGGAATGACCTTGTTTCAACCCTCAGAGTTTATGAAAATATCCTATATCATTATGATTGCGCGTGTCATAGTTACATTTCATAAACATTATCCAGTTCGGACCCTTCGAGAAGATTTCATGCTAATTGGCTATATGATTCTATTTACAATACCTGTTTTAGTATTGTTAGGACTACAAAGCGACTTGGGAACTTCTCTCGTATTTATGGCCATTTTCAGTGGTATGTTACTATTATCAGGGGTTTCTTGGAAAATACTTTTACCAACAGCTATCACTACACTGGTTTTAGTTGGTGGATTTATGTTGATATTTATTTCTCCTGGTGGAACAACCTTCTTACACAATCTAGGGATGGATACTTATCAGATTAATCGTATTTCTGCCTGGTTAGACCCATTTAAAAATGCTCAATCCACGACATACCAGCAAGCTCAGAGTTTGATTGCGATTGGAAGTGGAGGCTTGAAAGGCTTAGGTTTTAATCAAACTAATCTCTTAATACCCGTTCGTGAAAGTGATATGATATTCACAGTTATCGGAGAGGATTTTGGGTTCATTGGTGGTACAATTCTTATTGGACTTTATTTACTTCTTATCTACAGAATGTTGCGTGTTACAATGAAATCTAATAATCGATACTATACATATATATCAACAGGTTACATCATGATGCTTTTGTTCCATGTGTTTGAAAATATAGGGGCTGCGATAGGTATTCTCCCCTTAACAGGTATTCCTTTGCCATTTATTTCACAAGGTGGATCATCTATGGTTTCCAATCTTATTGGAATTGGACTAGTTTTATCAATGGGATATCAGTCAACATTAGCGGATGAAAAAGACAATCATCGTTCACGTAAGTACAGAAAAATCACATTACAACGATAAATAGAAAGTAGGTAGGTATGGTAAAAGTTGCGGTTTTGTTTGCTGAAGGATTTGAAGAAATAGAAGCACTGGCTCCAGTTGATATTTTCAGAAGAGCGGGTTTCCAATGTGATATGATTGGACTTACAGACATACAAGTAAAGGGCTCACATGGCATCACGGTTGAATCAGATGCTGTATTTGATGGAAATCTTTCAGACTATGATTTGATTGTCTTGCCAGGTGGAATGCCGGGATCTGTCAATCTTCGAGACCATGATGGCTTAATTTCTGAGCTTCAACATGCAGTAGAGGCAGGTAAATTTGTTGCTGCGATTTGTGCAGCACCGATTGTTCTGGAAAGAGCAGGATTGTTGAAAAATCGCACATTTACTTGTTATCCTGGAAAGGAAGAAGAGATTCAATCTGGCATTCATTTGACAGATTCTGTGGTGGTTGATGGTCAGATTATTACAAGTCGAGGTGCCGGTACTAGCTTTGACTTTGCCTATAAACTTGTAGATTTACTTGGCGGTAATGGAAAAAGTCTTGCCCAAGCCATGGTCTACAAAGGATAATTGAATGAGAAACTTGGAGTTGAAGCATATAAATTCGGCTCCTTTTTTGGTGGGATTTTTGTGAAAAATATGGTATAATATTGGGTACGATTGTAGAGTTTTTAGGCTCTTTTTTCTTCAACGACTTATCAATTTTTTGATAAAGTGTTGTGAAATGTTTAGTGCGTAGCTTAGAAATAAAGGATATAGAATGTCAGAAGAAATTAAAGATTTACAAGAAAAAGCACAGGAATATGACGCCAGTCAGATTCAGGTTTTGGAAGGTCTTGAAGCTGTTCGTATGCGTCCAGGTATGTATATCGGTTCGACATCTAAAGAGGGGCTTCACCACCTAGTTTGGGAAATTGTTGATAACTCTATTGATGAAGCGTTGGCAGGTTTTGCCAGCAAGATTGAAGTTTTTATTGAACCAGATAATTCCATCACAGTTGTGGACAATGGACGGGGAATCCCAGTAGATATTCAAGAAAAAACGGGTCGTCCAGCTGTTGAAACAGTCTTTACAGTTCTCCATGCCGGAGGAAAATTTGGCGGTGGTGGTTATAAGGTATCAGGTGGACTTCATGGCGTAGGTTCGTCAGTTGTAAACGCTCTGTCTACTCAATTAGACGTCCATGTTTATAAAAATGGTCAGGTTTATTTCCAAGAATACCGTCGTGGAGAAGTGGTTGCGGATTTGAAAGTCGTGGGTGAAACAGATCGCAATGGTACGACTGTTCATTTTACGCCGGATCCAGAAATTTTCACTGAAACGACAGAGTTTGATTTTGCAAAATTAAACAAGCGTATCCAAGAGTTGGCTTTCCTAAACCGTGGGTTAAATCTTTCAATCACGGATAAGCGTGAGGGAATGGAACAAACCAAAGAGTATCACTATGAAGGTGGTATTGCTTCTTACGTGGAATACCTCAATGAAAACAAGGATGTCATTTTTGAAACACCGATTTATACCGACGGTGAAATGGATGACATTACCGTTGAAGTTGCTATGCAATATACAACGAGTTACCATGAAAATGTGGTCAGCTTTGCAAATAATATTCACACTCATGAAGGTGGTACTCATGAACAGGGGTTCCGTACCGCATTGACCCGTGTTATCAATGACTACGCTAAAAAGAATAAAATTCTGAAAGAGAATGAGGATAACCTTACTGGTGAGGATGTGCGTGAAGGTTTGACAGCTGTTATTTCTGTCAAACATCCTGGACCTCAGTTTGAAGGGCAAACCAAGACTAAGTTGGGTAACAGTGAAGTTGTAAAAATTACCAATAGACTCTTTTCAGATGCTTTTGGAGAATTTCTTTTGGAAAATCCTCAGATTGCAAGAAGAATTGTTGAAAAGGGGATTTTGGCAAGTAAGGCACGTATTGCAGCCAAACGGGCGCGTGAAGTAACCCGGAAAAAATCTGGACTTGAAATTTCCAATCTTCCAGGTAAATTGGCAGATTGTTCGTCAAACGATGCTACCAAGACAGAGCTCTTCATTGTGGAGGGGGATTCTGCGGGTGGTTCAGCAAAATCTGGTCGTGATCGTGAATTCCAAGCTATCCTGCCAATTCGTGGTAAGATTTTGAACGTAGAAAAGGCCAGCATGGATAAGATTTTGGCAAATGAGGAAATCCGTAGCTTATTTACAGCAATGGGGACTGGCTTCGGTTCAGATTTTGATGTGTCCAAGGCCCGTTATCAAAAACTGGTTATTATGACCGATGCCGATGTTGACGGGGCCCATATTCGTACCTTGCTGTTGACACTTTTTTATCGTTACATGAGACCGATTGTCGAAGCAGGTTATGTGTATATCGCCCAACCACCGATTTATGGTGTTAAAGTTGGTAGCGAAATCAAAGAATATATTCAACCGGGAGCCAATCAAGAGCAGGAATTACAGGAAGCCTTAGAAAGACATAGTACAGGCCGTTCCAAGCCAACTATCCAACGTTATAAGGGGTTGGGAGAAATGGATGATCATCAGTTGTGGGAAACAACAATGAATCCAGAGAACCGTCTGATGGCACAAGTTTCAGTTGATGATGCAGCAGAAGCAGATAAAATTTTCGACATGTTAATGGGGGATAAAGTAGAGCCTCGTCGCGAATTTATTGAAGAAAACGCTGTTTATTCTACATTGGATATCTAAAAACTGAAAAAACAAGTGCATGAACTAGAGGAATATGGTATAATTAAGCGATATATTTCTAGTAAATACTATGAATTAAGGAGATTTACATGCCTACAGGAACAATCATCTTAATCGTTTCGATTGTTATTATTTTAATCATTGCCTATGTAGCTTGCTTGATTGTTCGTAAACGAAATGACAACCTATTGGTTGCGCTTGAAGAACGCAAGGAAGAGCTATTTAACCTCCCAGTAAATGAAGAAGTTGAAGCTGTAAAAGCTCTTCATTTGATTGGACAAAGTCAGGTTTCATTCCGAGAATGGAATCAGAAATGGGTTGACCTATCACTCAATTCATTTGCAGATATCGAGAATCACATCTTTGAGGCTGAAGGCTACAACAACGCTTTTCGTTTTATCAGTGCCAAAAATGCGATTGATAGCATAGAAAGTCAAATTGACCTAATCGAAGAAGATATCGATTCCATTCGTCATGCTTTGATGGAATTGAGAGATCAAGAAGTAAAAAATTCTGGTCGTGTCAAGCATGCCTTAGATTTGTTTGATAGTTTACAAGCAGAAGTTCGTGAGAAAGCTGAAATTTATGGCGATACCCTTCCAGAGCTTGAGAAACAGTTGAAGAATATCGAAGTTGAGTTTTCAGAATTTGTCATGCTCAATTCTTCAGGTGACCCAATTGAAGCAGCTGAAATCTTGAACAAGACTGAGGAACATATGATTGCCTTAAATCAAATTATGGATAGAATACCAAGTTTGATTGAAAAGGTTACAAATGACTTCCCAGAACAGCTGGAAGATTTAGAGTCTGGTTATCGCAAGTTGGTTGAACAGAATTATCTCTTCACTGAAGCTAATATTGAATCTCAGTTCCAAAATATCCGAGTTTCTATTCGCGAAAATACTGCTTTGATTGTTTCATTTGATTTAGATGCGGCTGAGATTGAAAATGATGGAATTCAAGCTAAAATCGATCATTTGTACAAAGTCTTTAACCGTGAAATTGAAGCAAATAAAGAAGCGGTTAAAATTAGTAAAAATCTTCCTAAATTTTTGGAACATGTTGTTAAAAATACAAATTTGTTAGACGAAGAGAGTCAGCGTTTAAATGCTAATTATATGTTAGCGGACAGCAAATTGACTCGTATTAGTCAATTGAAAAAACGTTTAGAAACAATTGAACTTGTTGTAACTGAAAGTGTAGAAGACATTGAAAATCCACAAGTTGCTTATACAATTTTAGAAGAGCGTTTAGAACACTCACTATCTAGCTTGAAAGAAATTGAAGAAGAACAACTTGTTTTGGCTGACTATCTTAAATCACAAGAGCAATCTGAAAGCACTGCTCGTAAGAAAGCAACATTATATATCAATAAATTGCATACACTGAAGCGTTACATGGAAAAACGGAATATCCCTGGTATACCAGGTGAGTTTTTGACCAACTTCTTTAGAACAAGTGACCATGTTGAAGCATTGATTTCAGAATTGGATTATAAACGAATTAACATTGAAGTTGTGAATCGTTTATTGGAAAATGCAACTTATGATATGAATCAGCTGGAAGAATTGGCTTATTTAATCGTTCAAAATGCAACATTAACAGAACAGCTCCTACAATACTCTAATCGTTATCGGTCAACTGATGAAGCTATTCAACAGGCCTTTAATCGCTCATTAGAAATTTTTGAAAAAGAGTTTGACTATCAAGCAGCATTTGAAGAGATTTCATTTGCATTGGAGACAGTTGAGCCAGGTGTAACTGAACGATTTGTTCGTTCATACGAAAAAACACGTGAAGCAATTCGTTACTAAATAAAAAGCTGCTTGGCTTTTTATTTTTATATAGAAAGGAATTTTAAAATGACAACTGGATTACTAGTTATGGATGTTGATTCAACTTTGATTTTAGAAGAGGGAATTGATCTACTTGGTGAAGAAGCAGGAGTAGGGGAGCAAGTTGCAGCCATTACAGAACGTGCTATGCGCGGAGAATTGGATTTTGAAGAGGCACTACGTGAACGAGTATCCCTGTTGAAAGGGCTTCCGATTTCAGTCTTTGATAAAATTATGGAAAAAATCCACTTTACTCCAGGTGCAGTTGAACTTGTTAAAGAATTAAAAGCGCGTGGTTATAAGGTCGCAGTCGTTTCAGGTGGTTTTCATGAAACAGTTGATCGACTAGCTGCAGAGTTAGAATTGGACTATGTCCGTGCCAATCGTTTGGAAGTTGTGGATGAAAAATTGACAGGTCAAGTTTTGGGGGAAATTGTCACAAAAGAAACCAAAAAAGCCTGTTTAGAAGCTTGGGCGGCTGAAAATGGCTTGGACTTATCACAAACGATTGCTATGGGGGATGGTGCCAATGACCTTCCAATGATTCAGACAGCTGGAATAGGTGTGGCTTTTTGTGCCAAACCAATCGTACGAGAACAAGCTCCATTCCAAATCAATGAAAAAAATCTCTATAAATTAATAGAGATTTTAGATAGAAAATAATGAGAAGTCAGCTAGATGCTGGCTTTTTCTAGTCCTTATTAAGCAATATTTTTTGTAAATCAGTAATGGTTTCGACGATTGTTGTAGCACCAGCTTCTTCCAATTCCTGTCTATTTCCGTAGCCATAGAGGACTCCGATAGAATCTAGTTGGTTGGCAACAGCGCCCTCAATATCATGTTTACGATCCCCGACCATAATGGTGGTTTGAGGCTTGTAGTCTGTTTGTTTTAAGGCATAGTAGATAACATCTGACTTACTAATTCGACTATTGTCCAGACTTGCTCCAGCTATGATCGCAAAATAATGGGCAATGCCGAAATGTTCGAGAATTTGCTTTGCGAAAATCTCAGGTTTAGATGTAGCAATAACAAGTGTTTTTCCAGCTGCTTTCAACTCTTCAAGCAGAGGGATTATTCCAGGATAGAGTTGGTTTTCAAACATTCCTTTTTCTTTAAAATAGATGCGAAAGTCATCAATAGCAGTTTGAGTCTCTTCTTGATTTAGCTGATAAAATCGGGGAAAAGATTCGTAGAGAGGTGGACCAATAAAGTGTTGTAAATTAGCCACATCAGGTTCCACAATACCTATTTGTTCCAGAGCATAGGCGACCGAGTTTAGGATACCTTGACCAGAATCTGTTAGAGTACCATCAAGGTCGAATAATATGGTTTGATACATAGGCACCTCCTTTGATTTATTATATCATATTTTAAGGAAATCAATGACTCAACTTGAAAGACTCAAGAAGGAGTGCTACAATTTATTTAGAAAGGTGGGATTTCTATGCGTATTCTAATTGCTCCAGATTCCTTTAAAGAATCTCTTTCAGCAACAGATGTCGCTCAAGCGATTAAGCAGGGATTTTCGAAAGTATATCCACAAGCGAGTTATGATTTGCTTCCCTTGGGTGATGGTGGCGAAGGTACTGTTGACAGTTTGATTCAAGCCTTCTCTCTCGATGTCAAAGAAACATATGTAACGGGTCCATTTGGAGACAAGATCAACATTCGCTATGCGATGAAGGACGATCTTGCAGTTTTTGAAATGGCTGAAATTGTTGGGCTTGCAAGTATTCCAATTGGCAAAAGAAATCCACTTTTTATCAAAACACAGGGAATGGGAGAGCTAATTGTAGAACTTGTTCAAAAAGGAGCCAAGCGAATTTTCATTGGTATAGGTGGCTCTGCTAGTCATGATGGTGGGATTGGAATGGCTTCTGGACTAGGAGTTAAGTTTTACGATCAGGAGGGAGAAGAGGTCGAGCCAATAGGTGCACATTTAGGTAAAATAAAGAGCTTTTCGACTGAGGAAATGTTGATAAACTTATCACAGGTCAGCATTGATTTGGTAACAGATGTGGACAATCCCTTATGTGGCCCTCAGGGAGCTACTTATGTTTTTGCAGGTCAGAAAGGCCTTGCCTCCACTGAGTTTAAACGTGTAGACGAGGAGATGGCTAGGTTTTATAACATTGTCAATTCCGAAATACTTGATGTAAATGGAGCAGGTGCTGGTGGAGGTATGGCAGCAGGCTTGGTTCAATTTGCTGGTGCACGTATTCAAAAAGGCATCGACTTTGTATTGGACCAGTTGGACTTTGATCAACGTGTTGCTCAGGCGGATCTTGTTGTGGTCGGAGAAGGTCGGATGGACGCCCAGAGTTTGGCAGGAAAAACTCCTGTCGGTGTGGCAAGACGAACACCTACGGGTATTCCAATTATCGCCATTTGTGGTAGTTTAAAAGATGATCTTCCCGATTTTCCTTTTGAAAATATCTGCGCCGTATTTCCTATTATCTCTGAAGTGGATAGTTTGGAAAACACGCTCAAAAATGCAGAAAAAAACCTGATCCGCACATCGGAACAGGTGGCTAGAATTCTTCAGTTAGGAGGTCAACAAAAATGGAATTTGTGAAACATGTGGCCGTTGTCCTATTAATTATAATTTGTATTCTAAAGCTAATATCCTTTATGAGACTTTCCAAAAATGAAAGCGGAACAGAAATAAATCTAATAAAGGCAAATGGAGTAATGTTCTTTTTCAATGAAAAAAATGAAAGAGGCAGATTGCTAGGAATTCTTAGTCTAACCGGTATTATTCTCGTTTTAGTATGTGTCCTACTTTATTGATAATAAAGACTAACCAAATAATTTTTTCCAAAAGGAAGGTTTTGCATCTTCCTTTTTTTCTTCTAGCTTTGAGATAAGGTTTGGGAAGGTAGCTTCTAGGCTAATCTCTTCTTGATCGACTGCATGATCTGTATGAAAGACTAATGCATAAGGGCAGTTGGCTACTTTTTCATCGATGATAGCAGTAGTAATACCAATGGTTTGAGCAACTTTCATCAAGGAAATTTGTTGCTTGTCCGATAATAATGGTGAGAGCTTGAGGTAGAGTGGGGAATAGGAATTTACCAGTTTTTGGCAGATGTTTTCAAATTGATTCATAATAGCTTCTTTTGCTAATTCGTCGAATGTGATAACTAAGACAACGCGTTCGCGGTAGGTCCCCATGTATTGACGTTGCTCATCAGGGTTTAGGCGAGATTCGCCAGAAGCTTTTTGTAGGATAGTAGTATGTAAATCTGTCATAGTTTTAGTATAGCATAAGCCACTCAAAATGCAAGAGAAGGCGTTTACATTATTTCTTTCTGTAAAATAGCCTGTTTTTTCTTGAAAAATCCCTTATTTTAGGGTATGATAGCAATGTAACAATTTTAAACTCAAAGGAGAGTAATATAATGTCAATTATTACTGATGTTTACGCTCGCGAAGTCCTTGACTCACGCGGTAACCCTACACTTGAAGTTGAAGTTTATACTGAATCAGGTGCTTTCGGACGTGGTATGGTTCCTTCAGGAGCTTCTACTGGTGAGCACGAAGCAGTTGAGCTTCGCGACGGTGACAAATCTCGTTACCTTGGTCTTGGTACTCAAAAAGCTGTTGACAACGTGAACAACGTGATTGCTGACGCTATCATCGGTTTTGACGTTCGTGATCAACAAGCTATCGACCGCGCTATGATCGCTCTTGACGGTACTCCTAACAAAGGTAAATTGGGTGCAAACGCAATCCTTGGTGTTTCTATCGCTGTTGCACGTGCAGCTGCTGACTACCTTGAAGTGCCACTTTACACTTACCTTGGCGGATTCAACACTAAAGTATTGCCAACTCCAATGATGAACATCATCAACGGTGGTTCTCACTCAGACGCTCCAATCGCTTTCCAAGAATTCATGATCTTGCCAGTTGGCGCTCCTTCATTCAAAGAAGGTCTTCGTTGGGGTGCTGAAGTATTCCACGCTTTGAAGAAAATCTTGAAAGCTCGTGGTTTGGTAACAGCTGTTGGTGACGAAGGTGGTTTTGCTCCTAAGTTCGAAGGAACTGAAGACGGTGTAGAAACAATCATCGAAGCTATCGAAGCTGCTGGTTACGAAGCTGGCGAAAACGGCATCATGATCGGTTTCGACTGTGCGTCATCTGAGTTCTACGACAAAGAGCGTAAAGTTTACGACTACACTAAATTCGAAGGCGAAGGCGCTGCTGTTCGTACATCTGCAGAACAAATCGACTACCTTGAAGAATTGGTTAACAAATACCCAATCATCACTATCGAAGATGGTATGGATGAAAACGACTGGGATGGCTGGAAAGCTCTTACTGAGCGTCTTGGCAAACGCGTTCAATTGGTTGGTGACGACTTCTTCGTAACAAACACTGACTACCTTGCACGTGGTATCAAAGAAGGTGCTGCTAACTCAATCCTTATCAAAGTTAACCAAATCGGTACTCTTACTGAAACATTTGAAGCTATCGAAATGGCTAAAGAAGCTGGTTACACTGCCGTTGTATCACACCGTTCAGGTGAAACTGAAGATTCAACAATCGCTGACATCGCAGTTGCAACTAACGCTGGCCAAATCAAGACAGGTTCATTGTCACGTACAGACCGTATCGCTAAATACAACCAATTGCTTCGTATCGAAGATCAACTTGGTGAAGTTGCAGTCTACAAAGGCTTGAACTCATTCTACAACTTGAAAAAATAAAATCATTTGATTTTGATAGGCTGTAAAGCCTTGATATAAAGCACTTTAGGTCCCTTTCCTAGAGTGCTTTTTTGATTTTACTACCCTTTTTACTACCCCTATCTTATTTTTGGTATAGTAAGAGGGTAGTCGCTAATAGCGACACCCTTATTTTTTATAAATTGCTGATAGCTGTTTCAAAGATTGAGACGGCTTTTTTTGCGTTCTCCTTGGTGGCGTGAACGTATGTATTTAAGGTCATGGAGATATTTGAATGACCCAGCCGATATTGTAAGTCTTTCACTTCCAAGCCAGCATATAACATAATAGTTGCGTGAGTATGGCGGAAGCCGTGGAAACCAATATCAGGCACGCCAGCAGCCTTGAAGTGTTTTTGTAGCCGTTTGCGTAATAGAGTAGCATAAGCGTATTTGGTAGTAAATGGAGTGAATACAACATCCACAGACCGCCCCAGAGTCCAAGCATGAGCCTGCTGACGCTTTTTGTATTGCTTGAGCAACAACACAGTAGCCTTGTCTATTTCAATATCCCGAAGCCCTGATTTTGATTTTGGGGTATTTGTTTCTTGGTAACGATTGAGCGTTTTTGTTACGCTGATTGTGCCAGCTTCTAAGTCAATATCAGACCACTCCAGAGCCAGAGCCTCACCGATACGGCAACCAGTGGCCAGTAAAATCTTGTAAAGAACGTAGTCAAAGAAAACGCCATAATTTGACTGATCCAAGCTATCCAGGTACTCAAGAAATTGTTTCAGTTCCTGATTGCTGAAGAACTTGACTTTTTGCTCCTTATTCTGCTGTTTACGTGGCACGATAACATCACGGGCGGGGTTATGTTGCAGCAGTTGCATCGTCACACCATACTGAAGAATGCGACGGTTGACATTATTCAATAAATTGTAATTAGCAAACGCCCCACTAACACCACTATTGGCAGCATTGGCCCATTTATTGATTTGTTGCTGAATGATAGGTGTTGTCAGTCTATCCAGCTTGTAATCACCAAAGGCAGGTAATATATGTTTTCTGATAGTACCTTCCATGGATTGCCTAGAATTTGGCTTGATAGTATTCTTGTAGCTATCCCACCACAGATCAACAAGCTGTTTATATGTTGTAATTGTCGGCTTGTCTTTAACTGTATAGCCATTAGCAACAAAAGCATTGATAGCATCACGAGCTTTTAGTCTAACACCTTTTTGGGTGGTTGCTGTAACAGTTGTACGGGCTTTCTTGCCCGTCAGTTTGTCCACTCCAAGATAAACGCTAGCATAGTAAACTTTTTGACCGTTCTTTTTGATTTTATCTTTGATTTTCATGTATTTGTACCTTTCTTTCCATCAGCAGGCAAGGCGCGTGGTTTTGTTAGGTATTTATACATGAAAAGACTTGATTAGTTTTTATCAATTTTAATGGTTTTATGTTTTATTAGCTGATTTTCTAAGATATTTACGGTATAACCAGAAATATCTATGTTTTCTAAGAGGAATCCCATTTTTAATATTTGTTCTAATATTTTAGGTTCAATCTTAGAACGTTGACGAATATATGTACTAAAAGGGATAACCTCGGATGGTGTAAGATAATCAATACTTTGTAAAGACGAATTAGGAATATCATTTCCAAAGAAATTGAAAAATCTTGATGTACTTATATCGTCAAGATACAAAGTTTTTGTTGGCTCGTTAAGTATAGCCAATAATGCGGTATATAGTTTTTTTTCTTTGTAGGTCAGTTTATACCCAAAATAAAAATATTCCCTGTTTCTAACACCTCCGAAAAGAGAATAGTCAAAGTTAGATAAGTCATTTTTCAGTATATTTCCTTGTAAATCTATTGATTGTTCGATAGCTAATTTAATAAATTTTTTGATCGTTTCGTCTGAAATTTGATAATCAACTTTAGAAATGGTATTTTTAGCAATCTCTAATGCTTTATCTGTTATATTATCGTGTAAGGAATTGTACTCATCGTAGTTTTCCATACTCTTTGGAGCAAGCTCCATTATTTTTAAGTGTAAATAAGTATCATAGTCACCATAGAGTAGTTCATTTACAGTTAGATTTGCAGATTTTGCAATTTCTTTGAGCCTTTCTGGATTTGGTATGGATTGGCCTTTTTCCCAACGGGAAACTAGACTCTTGTCAGCATTTAGTGTAGAACCGAATTGCTCCAACGTATCTCCTCTAGCTTTTCGAATAGAGCTGATACGCATTCCAATAGCTTTTTTATCGATTTTCTTCATTACAAAAATATATCCTTTCAATTATATTGTAACAGGAAAGGTTAAAAAAATCCATCAAAAGTTGTAAAAAGTTGCACTTTGTTCTTGACAATATTTTCCAAGTGTCTTATAATTGTTGCATAAAGTGACGAAAGGAGGAGTTCAATGTTTAACCCAGATAAAGTTAGAGGTTATAGGAATATGCTTGGTAAAAATCAAGAACAAATGGGAAAAGTTCTTGGAATTAGTAAGCAAAGCTATTGTAACAAAGAAAAAGGTCATGTTCCTTTTAAAGATAGTGAAAAACTTATTTTTAAAAATTTACTTTTGCCATTGTTCCCGGATATTAGACTTGAAGATATATTTTTTTAAGCAAAAGTTGCATAAAGTGACTCTGTTTTTTATTCGATACAAAAACATACTAAGATTAGTAGTGAGGAAATCTCCGACGGGAGAAAGTACTCACTACTTTTTCTTTATGATAAAGTAGAGGTGTCTTGTTAAGTCGTAGGGCTTTTTGACA
>NZ_POPB01000315.1 GCF_002964045.1 Streptococcus suis
AAGAAGGCCTTTTTATTTTGTCCAGATGAGGTGGTTTAAGCACCAAAACAGCTATTTTTCCCTAAAAACAGTAAAAAAGACAAACACCAAAACGATGTTTGTCTGCAATCTGAGACTATCGTTATGATAGTTTTTTTATATTATACTTTTTTCATTTTCTAACTTATACTAATAGTAACATTATTTGGAGGTGCCTTATGGCTATTTATCAGAATATTACGCAACTAGTTGGAAAAACTCCGATTATCAAACTGAACAATATTGTTCCTAAAGGAGCTGCTGAGGTCTATGTCAAATTGGAAGCTTTCAACCCAGGTTCTTCTGTCAAAGACCGTATCGCCTTGGCTATGATTGAAGATGCTGAAAAGGCTGGTACAATCAAACCTGGAGATACCATTGTCGAGCCAACCAGCGGAAATACTGGTATCGGTCTTGCTTGGGTCGGGGCAGCAAAAGGCTATAAAGTGATTATCGTTATGCCTGAAACCATGAGCATTGAGCGTCGTAAAATCATCCAAGCCTATGGAGCTGAGCTTGTCTTAACTCCTGGTAGCGAGGGAATGAAGGGGGCTATTGCCAAGGCAAAAGAGATTGCGGAAGAAAAAAATGGCTGGGTACCATTCCAGTTTGCTAATCCATCCAATCCAAAAGTTCACGAAGATACAACAGGACAGGAAATTTTGGAAGATTTTGGGGCAACTGGTCTGGATGCCTTTGTATCTGGTGTTGGTACTGGTGGAACTGTTTCAGGTGTTTCGCATGTATTAAAAGCTGCAAACCCAAACATCGCCATCTATGCCGTAGAAGCTGATGAATCGGCAGTCCTATCTGGTGAAGCACCTGGTCCACACAAGATTCAAGGAATTTCAGCTGGTTTCATTCCTGATACGCTGGATACAGCAGCCTATGATGGCATTATTCGTGTTAAATCAGATGATGCTTTAGCAACAGGTCGAGCAATTGGTGAACAGGAAGGTTTCCTTGTGGGTATTTCATCTGGAGCAGCAATTCACGCAGCTATTGAAGTTGCGAAGGAATTGGGAGCCGGTAAAAAAGTATTGGCTATTTTAGCAGATAACGGTGAACGGTACTTGTCTACTGCCCTCTACGAATTTGATAATTAAAAATTTAGTTTGCTCTTTCTATCAAAATTATTAAATCAA
Source organism: Streptococcus suis (assembly GCF_002964045.1). Lineage (GTDB taxonomy): Bacteria > Bacillota > Bacilli > Lactobacillales > Streptococcaceae > Streptococcus > Streptococcus suis_U. Next base: position 1,164 of record NZ_POPB01000315.1, read on the forward strand.
TCATTTTGTTATCGCATTTTGAATCGTCTCATAGTTAGATTTTTTCTGGCTAACTTCGAGAGGTGGCCGTATATAAAAAGATGATAAAAACAATCATATCATAAGTATTGTAATCCCTTCATAGTTTTCAGTGAAAAACAAAAATTTCAGTGAAAACTATGAAGGGAGTTTTACTATGTCCAAAAGAATTCCAAAGTTTGTCTCTGAGAATCTAGAAATTGTTTTCAATCACTCGGAAAAAGTGAAATCACTTAGTTGTTAGTTAAGAGCACCGACCATCTTAATTGATCGGGAAGTCTCAAGGTGTGACAGAAAAATATGGAATTTCTAGTCATTATGTTTTCAGAGCATGGATAAATAGTTGTACTATTGATAAAGATATTGAAAACTACTAGTAGAGGAATGAGTCGCATGAAAAAAGGATGTAAGACAACATTTGAAAAACATGTTAAGATTGTCAACCACTCCCTTGCTCATGAGAAAGACTATCAAATAGCTGTCGAACGATTACCGACAAGCATATTCTCATATACGGATGATTGGAAGGAAATGACTCACAAAGACTAATAAATCGGTGCGGAGAGGGAATGGAAAACAATCCGCATCTCACTGAGGCTGAAGAATCCCAGCTCAATATCAAGCAACTGGAATAACAAAATCATAGTTTAGAATAGAGGTAGGATTTCTAAAAAAGTATAACTCCATCCAACAATAAAACCGTCGCCGAGACTAGACAGATTCTTAGATAAGACCAAGATCCATCCAGCCAAATAAAAAACCTGACTCCTCTATAGTTCAGGAATCAGGTACTTAATATCTTTCATTTTTTCATTGTCTACTAGAAAGGGAACTGTTCAAAATATTTAATGATTTTTTCGAGAGAAGGTTGACTAAAAAATTATAACAAACCAGCAAACGATGGTTTGAACAAAGGCAACTTATCTATAACAACAGAAACTGATCAGTAGCTAACCAATACCGTCTATGCTGAGATGCTAACACGAACTATGTAAGGTACGGTAGACTGTTCCCACCATCTAGAACGTTAATTGTCACTCACTACTCTAGATAAAGGGCCAAAAACTTTCCTCATTTACTCCATGAGCTCCAAAAGCGGGAATGGTTTTATATCAGTTAAAATCCTTACTCAAGAATGTCGAGAACTAGCCAACAGCACATTTACTGATTACTTGTTTCTGTTTGTGTACTAGTTCCGACAATTGTATCTGTAGAAATTCCCTGATTATCATTAGATTTAGTATTTATTGTACTACTTACACCACTAGGATCACTAGCAGCTGTTCCAGTAATCGCTTCTATGTCAAACGCTTCTACACCTGGACTTGCTTCTACTTCTAATAAATCGGTAAAGGCATTATAAATGTTAATCGGAGTTGGAATTCCCATTTGCGCTTCGTACACTTTAACGTTTGTTACCAAGTCTGTCGATTCTTCTAGGCCAATAGATTTTTTCAAAATGTTTTGCATATCCAATAAATGCTGACTTGGTGGTAATTGATAGTAGACCTCATTAACTAACTCATCCATACCTCTCAACTGGTAGGACTGCAAATTTCCGATTGAATCACGATAACCCAGCAAACTTGGAATTGTTGCTGTCGTTATTTCAATATTGGTTCTCATATTATTGGAAATGGCCTTCAAAATTTTCTTATATTGAGACATTCCATCCAATTGCAAGAGCTTTTTAACAATGGCTGTAATAACTTCACGTTGACGCCGTTGACGACCGATGTCTCCTTCAGGATCATCGTAACGCATCCGAGCATATACAAGAGCCTGATCACCATTCACCAATTGTTTACCTGTTGGTACAATAGCTGTATAGGCTGGCTCATACTCTGAGATGGAGATAGGGAAGCCCAGTGTGTTATTGACCTCAATCCCACCAACTGCATCGACAAGCTCTACTAGACCATCCATATTAATTTCGATATAGCGGTCAATATTGACATCCATCATTTTCTCAATGGTTGCGATTGCCATTGGAGCTTGTCCATAGCTATAGGAATGATTTAATTTCTCAATTGTTCCACTGGATTCCCCGTTCGCCTCCGCAATTTCAACCATAATGTCTCGCGTCAAGCTCATCATAGTGGTTTCTTTTGTCTGCGGATTTACCGTGACCAAGATCATTGAATCACTACGTCCTTCTTTCCAATCACCTCCACGAGTTGCCTGGTCCATATCCACACCCATCAAAAGTATGGTCAATGGTTCTGTTGCATCGATTGGTTTCACTTCGTCTTCACCATCAAGCTGTTTAAAGGTTTTTGAAATAATATCCGTAGAGAAATTCAATAAACTCGCACCATAGATCAAGCCAGCTCCAAGCGTCAATCCTACAATTGCCAAAGCCATTAAAACTATTTTTTTTCCAATTGTCATACTTCACCGATCAGCCTGCCCATATAGTAAAGGTCAAGCCATTCTCCTTCATCTGTTCTAGCTCCTCTTACTTGAGTACCTTCAATTCTAAAACCAAGTTTCTGGTATAAATGGACTGCTGCTTGATTGCGGACCTGAACCGTCAATTCCAATCGTTTCAAGACATCCATTTCTTCTGCCCAATGAATCACTTCATCTAGCAAAATAGTGCCAATTCCATGCCCCCAATAAGCTTTTTTAACCGCAATGAAAATATTTCCAATATGACTAATCCGAAACTGCTTAGAGGACTTAACAGAGATGGCACCAATCACTTCTGAACCAACTTTGGCCAGCAGGCACAGTTCACCAGGATTTTCAATACTCGCTTCAAAAATCCTTTCCATTTCTTCGGGACTAAAGCGAAATCCTGTCTCATCCATAACCAGATAGTCCGTTTCTCTAGCCACTTGATTCATAAAATCAATAAAGGCTACCGCATCGGCTGGTTCAGCCTCGCTGAAATATATTTCCTTTTTAGACATTTTGAATTTCCTCTGCTAAGACTAGACTAGTCAGGCCATGAGCTTCAAATGTCAGACGACGACCGTCACCCTCTTTTTCAATCCGAATGAGCAAATAGTCATCCAAAAGACTAGCATCCAACAATTCGCCCCATTCGATAACCGTCACACCACCACCATAGAGAAAATCATCCAGATCAATGGAATCTGGGTCATCACCAATCCGATAAACATCCAAATGATAGAGTGGCATGCGCCCCTCATACTCTCGTACAATCGTATAGGTTGGACTTTTTATCATCTGGTCAATTTCTAAGCCTTTAGCCAATCCTTTGGTCAGGGTCGTTTTGCCAGCTCCTAAATCACCTGATAAGACTAGTACCTGGTTAACTTTACAAGCCTTGCCTATTCGCTTACCAATGGCAATCAATTCATTTTCATTATGACTATACATGTCTATCATTATACCATAGCCATCTAGCTTTGTCATAGGTCTACTGGAATTTGTAGACAAATCGATAGAAAAAATCGCAAGCCAGAGCCTGCGATTTTGTTTATTCTACGCTGAAAAGATATGGGTAGACTGGTTGATTTCCTTGATGAATTTCGACCTCGACATCTTCAAATTGTTCTTCTAGCTGTTCAGCAAGAGTTTGAGCCAATTCTTCATCACCATCTTCACCGATATAAATCGTCACGATTTCGCTGTCTTCATCGAGCATTTTCTCAAATGTAGCAACAAGCGTCTCCATCATATCTGGATTAGAAACCACAATCTTGCCATCAACCATACCAAGGTTGTCATTTTCATGGATTTCAAGACCATCGATGGTTGTGTCACGGACTGCAGTTGTCACGCTACCGCTTTTCACCTCTGCAAGAGATGCCGTCATAGCCTCAAAGTTACTTTCCAAATCACGACTTGGATCAAAGGCAAGCAAGCTAGTGAAACCTTGTGGTAGAGTCTTGGTTTCCACAACCTTAACTGCAACTTCCGCAACTTCTGCTGCAGTCTGAGCCGCCATCAAGATGTTCTTGTTATTTGGCAACAAAATGACATTGCGGGCATTGACCAATTCAATAGCATTGACAAAATCTTCTGTTGATGGGTTCATGGTCTGACCACCTGAGATCACATAGTCAACGCCTTGTGATTTGAAGATTTCTGTCAATCCCTCGCCTGCCGCAACAGCAATAATGCCGTATTCTTTTTGCTCAGCTGGTTTTTGGAAAGCTTCTTCTTTCTCAACCTGCGCTTCATGTTGCTCACGCATGTTGTCCACTTTTACCTTGACCAAGCTACCATATTGAAGACCTGCCTGCATGACCAAACCTGGATCTTCTGTATGGACATGGACTTTAACGATTTCATCATCGTTGACAACTAGGAGAGAATCCCCAAGGTCATTCAGATAGTTGCGGAATTCTTCATAATCAAAGTCCTTCACATAAGTAGGGCCTTGACGAAGAGCTACCATGATTTCTGTACAGTAACCATAGGTAATATCCTCAGTCGCTACATGACCTGCAACTGACTTGTGGTGCTCAGCATTGATCATCTCAGACATAACAGCTGGAGTTGCTTCAAAATCCTCTGACGCAATGTACTCACCTGTCAAAGCTGACAAGAAGCCTTCGTAGATGTAGACCAGACCCTGGCCACCCGAATCAACAACCCCAACCTCTTTCAAGACTGGAAGCATCTCAGGTGTTTTCTTGAGGGCACGATTGGCACCTTCAAGTGTCGCACGCATTACTTCCACAGCATCATCAGTTTCTTCTGCTTTTTTCAAAGCGGCAGTGGCTGCCCCACGAGAAACCGTCAAGATGGTTCCTTCAACTGGCTTCATAACGGCCTTATAAGCCACTTCCACACCATGTTGGAAGGCTTGTGCCAAGTCTTTACCATCCAATTCAACCTTGCCTTTGACAGATTGACCAAAACCTCGGAACAATTGTGAGGTAATAACGCCAGAGTTTCCACGAGCACCCATAAGCAAACCTTTTGACAAGATTTGAGCAGCTTCACCAACTGTATTTGCTGGCTTATCTGCCACTTCTTTGGCACCATTTGTAATGGTCATGCCCATGTTAGTTCCAGTATCGCCATCTGGTACCGGGAAGACGTTCAAAGAGTTTACATATTCAGCTTGTTTATTCAGACGAGTAGATGCTGCCTGCACCATTTCTTGAAATAAACTTGTTGTAATTTTAGACACAATTATTCTCCTACGACTTTAATATTTTGGATAAAAACATTAACGGCATCAACAGAGATACCCAATTGATTTTCCAAGTTGAACTTCACTCGTTCTTGGATATTGCGAGATACTTCACTGATTTTCACACCGTAACTCATAACAGTGTAAACGTCGACTGCAATGCGACCATCTTCCAAGGTCTTAATGACAACACCCTTAGAATAATTTTCTTTGCGCAAAAGTGCCTGAAAATTATCCTTAATCGCAGACTTACTAGCCATACCGACAACACCGAAAATCTCAGTCGTAGCACCACCGACAACTGTGGCAATCACTTCATCAGTCAATTCAATCTGGCCGTCTTTTGTATTGATTTTTACAGTCATAATTCCTTACCTCAAATAGTTTTATCACTCCATTTTACCACATTTTCCAGATTCTGTAAAAAACAAGCTTGTGACAGCTGAAAGGGACAGAAAAAGAGTTCCCGAAGGAACTCAAAATTTTTGTTTACCCTAAACGTTGTTTTGCATCTGCAGCACGTTGGAAAGCCTGACCAACGTAGTTGATACAAAGCATCATAACAAGGATAAAGATAGCCGCTGGCAACCAAATCCAAGTCTTGTTTTCCAAAATGTCTGCGTTACGAGCATTTGAAATCAAAGTACCCAAACTTGGAACTGTTGATGGAAGACCGAATCCTAAATAAGTCAACGAAGTTTCGATACCGATGTTACCGGCAAAATTGAGGGTCAAGTTGACAATAATCAAAGAACTCAAGTTTGGCAAAATCTCACGGAACATAATCATAAAGTCGCTTGTTCCAAGTGTTTTGGATGCATTGACATAATCCAAGCTTGCCTCTGACAAGGTTCTTGTACGGAAGAGACGGGCCTTGGCTGTCCAATAAAAGGCACTCATAATCAAAATAAAGTGATAGATGGTGTAGTTTTTAATTACTGTTACAAAAACAATAATAAGCATGGTTACTGGCAAAATCATAATGAAATCTACAATTCGCATCAAGAAACCGTCTAAACGACCACCATAATAACCTGAGATTAGACCAACTGAGATACCAACAATACTAGTAATAATAGTAATGGTAAAACCAATAATAATCGAATTACGGGCACCGATAATCAACTGGCCAAAGATATCTTTACCACCTTCATCGGTTCCTAAGATATAACCATCAACTCCTGGTTCCAAATAACGCCCTAAAAGATTGACTTTCATCACTTGTTCTTGATCTAAAATCAATGCTCCAATGAAAACACCTAAAAGAACTGTTACCAAGATAATCAATGAAGTCAAAGCCAGCTTATCCTTCATAAATTCTCGTGCAATGACACGAAAACCACCTGGAGGAGTTGAAGCTGATTGTACTTGTTTTTTATTTTCTTTACTCACCTTACTCCTCCTTCTATTTCACACGGATACGTGGATCTACAATACTCATGATAATATCTGAAATCAAAGTTCCCAACAAAGTTCCCATACCAAAGATTAACAAGAGGGCCAAGATGACACTGTAATCACGGCTTGAGATAGAGTTGAAGAACAATTGACCAATACCAGGATAGGTAAAGATATTTTCGATAAAAATAGATCCACCAATCAAACCTGTCAATTCGTAACCCAAGAATGATGCAATAGGCAAAATAGAGTTACGGAAAATGTGACGGTTGTATACCACGCGTTCCGGCACACCTTTAGCACGAGCTGTACGGACATAGTCCTGGCTCTTGGCATCAATAATACCTGTACGAAGATATTGGATAGTAACTGTTGTTGACAAAATCGCCATCGTAATCGCCGGCAAAATCATATGATGGAGACGACTTAATATAGCTGCAAATCCTTCTACCCCACCACCGATAGAGCCACGTGTTGGGAACCATCCTAAACTAAAACCAAATAACCAGAGCATCAAAATTGCAAATACAAAAGTTGGAGTTGAGAAAGTCAAGAAATTATAAACACCAATGATTTTATCAGCAAGTGAATTTTGATAACGACCCGCAATCATACCTAAAGGAAGGGCAATAGCATAGGTCAAAATCATGGTAAGCAATGATAACCAAATTGTGTTATTCAAACGCTGCATAATCACATCGATAACTGGTTGTTTAAAGAGGAAACTTTGTCCAAAATCACCCTGCAGGAGATTTCCCACCCAGCGGAAATATTGAATAGGTATTGGATCGTAGTATCCAGCTGCAATCCGTTTTTGTTCAATAATTGCAGGGTCAATATTTGGGTCAATCATACCGGTAAATGGATCACCAGGCATCATTTTTGCAACAAAGAATGCAATGACACTCAGAATGATAATCTGAGGAATCATCATGAGTAAACGTCGTAATACTGTTTTCCACATCTTAGTTCTTACCTCCTTCTGGAAGGGCTACTTGATGAGTTGCTGAAAAAGCTTTCAAATCGTACACACGACCGTTTTCATCATAGTACTGACCTTGTTTTTCTTGGTACTCCTTTTCTGCAGCCAAACGCTTCTCTTTATTTTTCAAGCGATTCACTGGATCAATGGACGGAATAGCTGATAGGAGACGTTTGGTGTAGATATGCTGGGGATTATTATAAATATCGTTTTTATTTCCCGTTTCTACAAAACGACCACGATACATGATGAACAACTCATCACACATGTGTTGTACCACACCAAGGTCATGGGAAATAAATAGATAACTGAGTTTGAACTCATCCTGGATACGTTTCATGTAGTTCAAGACCTGCGCTTGAACAGACAAGTCTAAGGCAGAAACAGGCTCATCGGCAATAATCAAACGAGGATTACTTGCCAAGGCACGTGCCACGCCTATACGCTGACGCTGACCACCAGAAAACTCATGCGGATATTTAATTAAAGCTTCTTCATTTAGACCAATCGTATCCAATAATTGAAGAACCTTTTTCTTTTCCTCATCTGGAGACAGACGGTCAAAGTTACGAATAGGCTCTGCAATAATGTCTAAAATACGCTTTTTAGGGTTGAAACTAGAAAGTGAATCTTGGAAAATCATCTGCACATCGCGGTTAAAGTTTCCTTTTTTACCACGTGATTTATTGGTTACATTTTGCCCTTCATAGATGATTTGTCCCGAAGTAGCACGTTCCAAACCAATAATTGCCTTACCGATTGTTGATTTACCTGAACCTGATTCACCAACCAAGCCATAGGTCTTACCTTCTTCAATTTCAATATTTACACCATCTACAGCGTAGACATGGTCTGTGACACGGTTAAAGAAGCCACTACGAATTGGATAATGGACTTTTAAATCTTTTACTTCAATAAATCCCACTATTAGGCCTCCCCTTCAAAATAGAATGTCTCATGACATGTACAACGCACAAAATGGTCAGGACCAATCTCATGCATCACTGGATTTTCTTCATGAGCTGCTGCATCAATCCACGGAATACGTGGTGCAAAACGACAACCCTTACGCAACATCTTCGTAATTGGCGGTACAATTCCATCAATTACGTGCAATTCGCCACCTTCACTACCAGATTGTGGATTTGACTTCAAGAGTGAACGAGTATATGGATGTTTTGGATTGGTAAAGAGTTCCTCAACGGGAGCTACTTCGACAAACTGACCACCATACATAACTGCTACACGGTCTGCCGTTTCTGCTACTACACCCAAATCGTGGGTAATCAAGATAATACCTGAACCTGTTTCAGCCTGAATATCATTCAAAAGGTCCAAAATCTGTGCCTGAATGGTAACGTCCAAGGCTGTAGTTGGCTCATCCGCAATAATAATCGGTGGTTTACAAGAAAGAGCCATCGCAATAATAATACGCTGACGCATACCACCTGAAAGTTCATGTGGATACTGCTTAAAGGTACGCTTAGGATTCGGAATACCTACTTGAGCCAACAATTCCAAAACACGCTCCGTACGGGCATTGGCATCCAAGTCTGTATGGTAGAATAAGGCCTCGTCAATCTGTGCACCAATGGTCATCAATGGATTTAAAGAAGCCAAGGGATCCTGGAAAATCATACCAATATCGTTACCACGTACTGTGTTATACTTGGCTTCATCCATTCCAATCAATTCCATATCATTGTACTGGATGCTGCCTGTAATTTTAGTATTCAATGGATTGTGCAAACCCATAATAGTTGTTGCCAACGTTGACTTACCACAGCCAGATTCCCCAACAATTGCTAAAATTTCATTCTTTTGTAAGGAAATATCAACACCATCGACTGCATCAAAATAGTCATCTCCGATGCGGAATCCAACGTGTAAATCCTTAATGTCTAAAAGCGGTTTTTCAGTAGCCACGCTTTTTCCTCCTTTGTTCGTCAGCTATCCCAACTTCATTCATCGTTCGAGTCAAGTACCTTTCGGTATGTGGAAAGTGACCTTTTTAAATCTTCTTTAACAAACCTACCAAGTCCATATAGAGTTTGATAACGTTTACTAAACATTCAAAAATAATATATATCATTTTTGTGTACTGGTTCTACTATACCATAATTATCTGAAAATTCCAATAGCAATCTGAAAAAAGCCAACCAAGTTGGCTTTTTCAGATTCTATTGTTATCTGCTAATATTATTCTGCAGCTACACCTTTGTCAGCAGTCAATTCGATATTTTCAAGAGCAATACCCTTACCTGAAGCTGAACCATAGTTTGAATCATAGTTTTTCACGCGTTTGTTAAGCGCAGTAATTGACTCAGACTCAAATGTTGGAATCGCAAATGCTTGCTCATGAGCGTATTGTTGCCATGCTTTGTAGTTTTTGATGTTTGTTTCTTCATCGAATGAATCGGTAGAGCTAATAGCATCCAACAATTTTGTATTTTCTTCAGATACGAAACGTGACATGTTGAAGGCAGCGATAGGACCCCAAGTACCTGTTGGGTTTGGATCGTAACCAGTAGACCAGCCACCAGCATACATATCGATAGCAGGATCGTTCGCTTGAAGTGCATCGTAGAATGAGTTGATTTCAACTGTACGACCTGTGTACAATTCAACGTTCAAGCCGACTTCTTTCCACCAAGCAATGTACTGTTGTACAAGGGCTTCGTTAGCTTCAGTACGTTTACGAGCTGCAAAGGTAATCTTGAATTCTTTACCATCTTTGCCTTCACGGATTCCATCGCCATCTACATCTTTATAGCCAGCTTCGTCCAAGAGTTTCTTAGCTTTTTCTGGATCGTATGTGTATCCTTCCAATTCAGAATCATGGATATCACCGAAGAATGAGATGATCAATGAGTTAGCTGGGTGGTAAAGACCATTGTACAATGACTCGCCTGCTGTCTTGGTATCAATAGCATAGGCAATCGCTTGACGAAGATTCACATCATTCATCTTAGCATTCTCATCCATAACGTTCTTGCCAGCAGCTTCGTCATATTTACCAAGGTTGAATGAAATATATTCGTAAACTGAATCCAAAGATCCAACGATGTTCAAGTTAGAAGCATCTTTGTATGAATCCAATTGATCAACAGGCATATCTGCGATATCGTAGTTACCAGCCTTCATTTCAGAAACGATAGTATCAGGAGATACGATATCAATCTTCAATGAACTTGTTTTTGGCGTTGTACCTTTGAAGAAGTATTCGTTTGGTACGTAAGTGATAGACTCACCGTTTACGATTTCCTTGATTTTCCAAGGTCCCATACCAACAAGTTTAGCTGTACGTGAGTACTCGCTCTTTTCCCAATCTGCAACAGGAATGTCTTTATAGATATGTTCTGGTTGGATATAGGCAGGTACATCACCACCGGCATACATCATAGAAGGTGACATTTCTTTCACAGTCAATTCTACTGTGTAGTCGTCAACTTTCTTAATACCAGAGATGTCTGACGCTTTTCCGTCAACAAATTCCTGCATACCTTCAATGTTCAAGAATTTGTCATCAAAACGGACACCAGTATAGTCTTTGCTTGCCATTGACTTGATAGTGAAAATGTAGTCATTGATAGTAAATGGCTGACCATCAGACCACTTGTAGTCTTTACCAGTCAAGCTAACAGTGATTTTCTTGCCTTCTACATCAAACTCAGCTTTTGCAAGACCTGAATCATCCAACTTACGATCTCCATCGTAACCGAACATTGAAATATCAACCATTCCACCAAATGTTGAATCGATTGTATTTTCAGTCAATTCGTCAATCAAGAGACCAGATGAAGTTGTAGCTGACACCAACGCGTATTTCAATTGTGCGTCCGCAACAGCTGAACCATCTTGTTTCACTTCTGACGGGAATGATAATTCTTGTTTTTGTGAGCTAGAAGATGACTTAGAGCCACAAGCTGCCAAAACAGATGCAGATAAAAGAGTAATACCTGCTAGAGCAAAGAGTTTTGTTGTCTTTTTCATAAAACACCTCTGTTTTTCTTTTTCTATGACACATAATCTTATGTCGTTATGAAACTTATTATATCATAAAATTTTCTTAAATAAAGTCTTTTTGTCAGAAAATTTTGTAAAAACATAAATTTTCATTATTTTCTATTTTTTTGCAATTCTTTTCCTTATTTTTCTTAGATTTCTTGTGTTATAATGGGATAGATTAAATTCAGAAGGAATCTTTATGCGCAAAATTATACTACTTTTATTTACATTTTTCTCACTAACCTTTGGGATTCGCCCTGTATTGGCTGATGATTTTTCTGTGGCTGCCAAGCATGCTATTGCTATCGAAGTAAATTCTGGAAAAATTCTTTATGAACAAGATTCCGAAACAAAAGCAAGTGTCGCATCAATCAGCAAACTCCTCAGTGCCTACTTAGTCTATGAAGCAATAGGAAAAGGCGAGATCACTCTTGATACTATGGTAGACATTTCTGACTATCCCTACAGTCTCACAACAAACACGGAACTCAGTAATGTAAATTTAGATGCAAGATCGTATTCTGTGCGCGACCTATTAAATGCCTCTCTCATCAATTCTTCAAACAGTGCAATGATTGCCTTAGCTGAAAAAATTGCTGGGAGTGAAGCTGCATTTGTCGATCGTATGAAGACAAAGGTCGAAGAGTGGGGAATAAAAGATGTTAAAATTGTCAATGTCTCCGGTCTTGATAACTCCGATCTGGGTGAAAACATCTATCCAGGATCCAGTCCAGAGGATGTAAACATGTTTTCAGCCCTTGACGTTGCAATCATTGCCAGACGATTAATCCTCGACTTTCCACAGGTACTAGATATTACCTCTCTAAATGCCTATGATTTTGGTGGTATAACCTATTACAACACCAACCAAATGTTAAGCGAAGGCACCCATGCTCGCGGTGGTGTTGATGGACTAAAAACTGGAACGTCTGATTCAGCTGGATCAAGTTTTGTTGCGACAACAAACCAAGCCGGTATGAGAATTATTACCGTGGTGCTGAATGCCACAGATGGTCTGACCTCACCTGATAACCGTTTTGTCGAAACAAATAATCTTATGAATTATGTTTATGCAAATTTCTCCGTTCAACCTTTAGTAAAACAGGGTGAAGTGTTTGAAAATAGTCATATAAAGGTTTTCAATGGTGAAAAAGAAAGTGCTCCAGTAGTTGCTGCTGCCGACCTCTATGTCGTTAAGCGAAACCAAACAGACAAAACCGTCACTGCTACTTTTACGAGTGAACTGACAGAGATTGATGCACCGTTAACAGCTGGAACCTACATCGGTAAACTGCAATTGAATGACCAAGATTTAATCGGAAAAGGTTATATCGAGGATCAAGCCTCGGTAGACATGGTATTAGCCAACGATATGAAGGAAGCTGCTTGGCCCATCTCCTGGTGGAACCAATTTGTCCGCTTTGTCAACGAAAAATTATAAAAATAGTATGCCGAAAATCATTCGGCATACTATTTTTATACGATTACAAAGAAGAGCGACTCCCGTCGCTCTCTATTTCCAACGAGCGTTGGTATTTTAATGTAGAGTAGCATTCGCTACTCCCTATCTCCCACCTCGGTTGGAGAGTAAGTTGGTGAGAGTTCCTACCGGACTCCTTATTACATATCGTTTTCTTACAGAAATCGACGAGCGTGGAAGGTAACAATTCCATTTGTCAATTTATAAAGAAGAGCGACTTCCGTCGCTCCTTATCTCCAACCTCGGTTGGAGAGAGTTTCTGCGAAACTCCTTATTACATATCGCTTCCTTACAGGAAGCGACGCCAGTAGGATAAAAATAGTCTCCCAGACTATTTTTATCCTACTGACCCCTCCATTTCATATGCAATCAGTCTGTTGAGTTCGACTGCGTATTCCATTGGGAGTTCTTTTGTGAATGGTTCGACAAAGCCCATGACAATCATCTCTGTAGCTTCGGACTCGGATAGGCCACGACTCATGAGGTAGTAGAGCTGTTCTTCGGAGATTTTTGATACTTTGGCTTCGTGTTCGAGGGCCACTTGTGAGTTGTGGATTTCATTGAATGGGATGGTATCTGATTTGGAGATATCATCCATAATAATGGTGTCACACTCGATGTGGCTGATTGACTTGGCTGATTTTTTAGCAAAGGTTACTTGGCCACGGTAGTTGACTTCTCCACCGCCACGGGCAATGGATTTGGATACAATTGAGGACGATGTCCGTGGTGCATTGTGAATCATCTTAGCACCGGTATCTTGGACTTGTCCTTTATTGGCAAAAGCTATTGACAACATGGTACCACGAGCACCTTCACCTTCCAAGTATACCGCAGGGTATTTCATAGTCGTCTTGGCTCCAAGGTTTCCGTCAATCCACTCAACTGTGGCATTTTTCTCAGCACGGGCACGCTTGGTTACTAGGTTATAAACGTTATCTGACCAGTTTTGAATAGTGGTATAACGCATGTAGGCACCTTCGTGGGCAATGATTTCCACAATAGCTGCGTGGAGGCTGGCCGTTGAGTAGGTCGGTGCTGTACAGCCTTCTACATAGTGAACACTTGCCCCTTCATCTACGATGATAAGGGTGCGTTCAAACTGACCTGTTCCTTCGTTGTTGATACGGAAGTAGGTTTGCAACGGAATATCCAACTTAACACCTTTTGGTACGTAGATAAAGGTGCCACCTGACCAAACCGCTGAGTTGAGGGCAGCCAGTTTGTTATCTGACGGCGGAACAAGTTTTCCAAAGTATTTTTTGAAGAGTTCTGGATGTTCCTTGAGAGCCGTGTCGGTATCTGTAAAGATAATGCCGTGCTTGTCGTACTCTTCTTTCATATTGTGGTAGACTACTTCTGATTCGTACTGGGCAGAAGCTCCTGCCAGGTAGGCACGCTCAGCTTCTGGAATACCGATGCGTTCAAAGGTTTCTTTGATTTTGTCTGGCACATCGTCCCAGCTCCGTGCTGGTTTATCTGACGGTTTTTGATAGTAAACAATATCATCAAAATCCAGTTCAGACAGGTCTGCTCCCCAAGTCTGCATCGGCATTTTCTTGAAGGTTTCATAGGATTTCAAACGGAATTCCAACATCCATTCAGGCTCGCCTTTGATACGGGACATTTCACGAATGACTTCTTCGCTCAAGCCCTTACCAGTCGAAGCCACCAGTTCCACGTTTTCATCATGGAAACCGAATTTGTATTCCCCAAGGTCAATCGGGGTTGGTTCAATTCTTTCTTCTGACATAATATAAGATACTAAGCCCAAAAAGTATGAAAATAGCAGTTACGCTTTCTTCAAAGCTTGCTGGGCCTGTTCAATTCCAATCAGAAACTGAACAATCCTTTCTGTATGATTTTCATTTTTTGTTTATTTATAGTCTTTTAGTTTACTTTTAGTACTAGGCAACGAGCTGCAGACAGTACTGGAGTACGGCAAAGCGAGTTAACGAAGTAATAAAAGAAAAACTAAATGACTATATTGATGCTCAGTTAGCACTCTCACTTCGTTCGATTGCTTTCTTCAGGGCATTCCACGGTAATGTGGCACATTTGATGCGTTGAGGAAATTTGGCGACACCTGCAAGGAGAGAGGCGTCCCCTAGTTCCTTCTGGCGTGGGTCTTCTTGGCCTTGGACCATTTGTGAGAAGATTTCTGCTAGTTCTTGAATCTGACTGATTTCTTTGCCAAGCACTGCTTCAGTCATCATGGATGCCGAGGCGGTTGAAATGGTACACCCAACTCCGTCAAAAGCAATATCGGTAATCACATCATTTTCAATCTTGACTGATAGTTCAATCACATCGCCACAGGTTGGGTTGTGGAGCTCTAACTTTTCCACTCCGTCCAAGCTCCCGCGGTGACGAGGCGACTTGGAGTGTTCAGACACAACTGCCATATAAAGAGAATCTAATCTAGATAGGGCCATTGAAAAACTCCTTTGTCTTGATGATTGCCTCGACCAACTTATCACAGTCAGCCTTGGTATTGTAAATGTAAAAACTTGCTCGTACAGTAGCAGGCACCTGCAAATATCTGAGAAGCGGTTGGGCACAATGGTGGCCTGCCCGCACAGCAACACCTTCATAGTCCAGAGCAGTTGCTACATCGTGTGGATGCAAGTCGTCCAAGTTAAAGGCAATAACTCCCGTCCGCTTGGACAGGTCCTGACTACCATAAATGGTCAAGCCTGGAATAGCCTGCAATTTTGGAAAGACATAGTCAACCAGCTCTGCCTCGTGGGCCTGGATAGCGTCCATACCAATTTCGGTCAGGTAATCAATGGCTGCTCCCAGACCAATGGCACCTGCAATATTGGGCGTTCCTGCCTCAAACTTCCAAGGCAATTCCTTCCAAGTGGCTGACTGCTCATAGACAAAGTCAATCATCTCACCGCCGAATTCAACTGGCGACATGAGATTGAGCAATTCTTCCTTGCCGTAGAGAACGCCAATTCCTGTCGGTCCTAACATTTTATGACCCGAAAAGGCATAGAAATCCACGTCTAATTCTTGCACGTTGACGGCCATGTGGGGAACTGACTGTGCTCCGTCCACCACCAAGTAGGCACCGACTTGATGCACCAGCTCTGCTATTTCCCCAATAGGAACCACGCCACCTAGGACATTGGATACGTGAGCTAGAGAGACGAACTTGGTCTTTTCGGAGAGCATGGACTTGAGGCTGTCCACATCCAACTCGCCATCTTTTAGGGTTACATAGCGGAGCTTGGCACCTGTTTGCTGACAGGCTTGCTGCCAAGGGATGATATTGGAGTGGTGCTCTTGCACCGAGATAATCACTTCCTGGTCTGGCTGGAGAACTTCCTTAGCAAACCGGGACACCCAGTTGAGACTGGTGGTCGTTCCTCTGGTGAAGAGGATTTCCTTGCTAGACTTGGCCTGGATAAAATCAGCCACCTTCTGCCGAGCCGCCTCATAGCGAGCCGTTGCCCGTTCCGAAAGGGTGTGAACGCCACGGTGAACATTGGCATTGTCCTTCTGGTAATAATCCGCCAGCACATCTAGTACCTGCTGCGGTTTTTGAGTGGTCGCCGCATTGTCCAAATAGACCAGCGGCTCATCGTTAACAACTTGGTCTAAGATTGAAAAATCCTTGCGAATGCGTTCCAAATCCATATCTTATCTCTTTGTTAGTTTTTCTTCAATGACGGCAATCAGTTGGTCACGGACTTCCTTAACAGGAATTTCTGTGATAACAGATCCTAGGAAACCTCGAATAACCAGCCGCTCAGCAGTTGCTCGGTCTAGGCCACGACTCATAAGGTAGTACATGTCTTCTGGAGCCACCTGACCGATTGAGGCTGCGTGTCCAGCTGTGACCTCATTCTCATCGATAAGGAGAATTGGGTTAGCATCTGAGCGAGCCTTGTCAGACAGCATGAGGACACGGCTTTCCTGCTGGGCATCCGCACCTTTAGCACCACGAACAATGTGTCCGATACCATTAAACGTCAAGGTTCCACTTTCTAAGATAACCCCATGTTGCAGGATGTGACCAACCGAATTATGTCCATAGTTGGTCACGCGCGTATCCACACCTTGGACCTGACGACCTGATGACAGTCCGACAACCTTGAGGTTGGCATGGCTGCCGTTTCCTTTCAATTCGCTGTCCAAATCGGCAACCACATTTCCTTCGTTGAGCAGACCAATCGCCCAGTCAATCGTTGCATCGTTTCCGAGATAGCCGCGACGGTTGAGGTAGGTATCCAAATGCTTGCCAAGGCGGTCAATAGCCGCAAACTTGATTTGGCTACCAGCAAGGGCGATTACTTCCACGACAATATTGGCTGAAGTTGCAACTGCTCCATCTCCCAAACTTTCAAAACGCTCTAGGTAATTAAGCTTGGCATTTTTTTCAGCGATGATGAGGACGCGTTTGTTAAAGGCAACTGGACTAGTGCTGTCTTGGTAGAAAAGGGCCTCAACGGGCTGGTCGATTTCAACATTATCTGGTACGTAGAGGACCGCTGTTGCGTTAAAATAAGCTGTGTTGTAGGCTGCTAATTTGTGCTCGTCGTAGGCTACGGCAGCGCCGATGTATTTTTCAAGCACATCTGGAATGATGTCCATAGCCGATGCGAAGTCTGTAAAGACCACACCTTTTTCTACTAGGTCAACCGGCAACTGCTCTAGAACCGTTTGGCTGCCAACCTGTACCAACATAGGATTGTCACCGATAGCAGTAAAATCTGGAACAGCCCCGATTTCATCATTTGTGGCTAGGCTTCCGTCACCCAAATTCCAACGATGAAACTTGACCCGCTCGATAACCGGCAAGTCCAGCTCTGCTATTTTGTCAAAAGCCTTAAGACGCAGGTCTGTCAACCAAGTTGGTTCTGCCTGCAAGGCTGAAAATTCTTGAATCTTTTCTTTGGTCATAGCTTCCTCCAAAGACTTAAATGTCATCTTCTTTGTAGTCGATGCCAAGCTCAGCTGCAACTTGGACATAACCTTCTTTTTCCAAGCGTTGTGCCAATTCTGGTCCGCCTGAAAGCACGACACGACCTTCCATCATGACATGGACAACATCAGGAGTGATATAGTTGAGCAAGCGTTGGTAGTGGGTGATAATCATGGCACCAAAGCCTTCACCACGCATAGCATTAATTCCTTTTGACACGACTTTAAGGGCATCGATGTCCAAACCTGAGTCAATCTCATCAAGAAGGGCAAAAGTTGGTTCCAACATGAGTAATTGCAGAATCTCATTGCGTTTTTTCTCACCACCTGAGAAACCTTCGTTGAGGTAACGCTCTGCCATTTCCTCCTTCATGTTGAGGAGTTCCATTTTTTCATCCAACTTAGTAATGAAGTCACGGACAGAAATCTTGTCTTCATCTTCCTTACCAGCATTCATAGCGGCACGGAGGAACTCTGCATTAGTAATACCTGGAATTTCTGACGGGTATTGCATAGCCAAGAAAAGACCCATACGGGCACGTTCATCGACTTCTAATTCCAAGATGTTGACACCGTCAAAGAGAACTTCCCCTTGGGTCACTTCGTAGCTTGGATTGCCCATGATGGCTGCTGAAAGGGTGGATTTTCCTGTTCCGTTCGGTCCCATGATGGCTGCAATTTCACCTGTTTTAAGGGTCAAGTTGACGCCTTTTAAGATTTCTTTGCCTTCGATTTCCACATGAAGGTCTTTGATTTCTAATACTGACATGTCGGTCTCCTTTATTTATTATCTTTTTCATTATATCAAAAAAAGAGCCTGACGGCTCTTATCTTGTTTAGAAAGATTCTTATTTTCTTTTTTTTGAATGGCGACAAATAGCCCGCTTTTCTTTTAAACTAGCAATCGATTCTTGCCGGTAACTGCTATTACCAATGAAGCGAAGGACATTTAACAATGGGGTACGATTTTCACCAAAAATACCAATCAATTCACATAAGACTTCCACACCAAGTCCCATGGTTAACACCAAGAGAACTCCACCTACACGACTGGAAACATTGAGCAGGAGAGATGTCAGGGAGAATATGAAGGAAATGGCGTAAATAACCAAGACCGTTCCTCTATGTGTCAATCCTAAGGATAACAAACGGTGGTGGAGGTGCATCCGATCCGCTTCAGAAATCTTTTGACCAGATAACTTCCGACGAATAATGGCCATAACCGTATCTGTAATCGGAACTCCAAGGATAATCATTGGAGTTACCACTGCCACAGCCGTAGAATTTTTCAAGCCTTGAAGAGATAAAACACCGATCATAAAGCCAATAAACAGGGCACCGGTATCACCTAGATAGATAATGGCTGGATTATAATTATAAGGTAGAAAGCCTATAATAGCTGCTACCAGAATAAAAATAGTCAAGGTCAAAAAGATATTGCTATCATGTAGGAAAAAGTAGGAAACAATTCCCATGGTCGTCAAGGAAATAATAGACACCCCTGAAACCAGACCATCTAAGCCGTCAATCAAATTAACAGCATTTGTAATGGCAACAATCCACAGAACAGTTAGAAAAAAGGAAAGCCAAGTCGGAAAGATAATAAAGGGTCCACCAAATGGAATCTTAAAACTATCAAAATGAAATTCCGTAAAAAACCAAATGACGGAAGCGGCAATGACAATACCAAGCATTTTGGGAGCCGGAGTCAATTCCTTCACATCATCGATGAAACCAGTAACGACAATAATCGTTGAGGCTACCACGAGTGGCAAAATGTAGTCAAAATAAGTCCCGTGAAAATTTACATGGGTCACAATACCTGGCAGGAACCATAAGGCAGCTAAGGTAAAGGCAATAAAAATGGCGAGCCCACCTGCCGATGGCATAGGTACTTTATTGATACGACGAGCATTGGGATTATCCACTGCTCTGACTTTAAAGGATAGAAAACGTACCAAGGGAGTTGCAATCGCTGAAATGACCATGGTCGTAATAATGACCATGATATATTTTAATGCGAAAGGAATCATTACACAGAAACCTTTCTAAGCTCGTCTATGGCGGCAATTGGCACAAGCACATGCCCATG
The DNA here is from genome assembly GCF_002964045.1 of Streptococcus suis. Lineage (GTDB taxonomy): Bacteria > Bacillota > Bacilli > Lactobacillales > Streptococcaceae > Streptococcus > Streptococcus suis_U. Next base: position 21,190 of record NZ_POPB01000315.1, read on the forward strand.
TTCCTGAAGATATGGTCGCGTTAGTTTACTATCGTTTGTAAACTCCAACATCCTAGATAATAAATATTCTGGATAACGCTTTGAACGATGCTCCGTATTGATCAAAACAGTCATATAATAGCGCTTGTCCAATTTATATAGTTCTGACTCTTCTATTGAATAGTCAATCGTACGAACAAAAGTTAAGACCTCTTCAAAATCATCAAATTCTAAAATATAGTAAATATAGCGTTCCTGAACTTCTTCTTCCGCCTCTTCTGCTTCTTCAACTTCTTCTAAATGACGGATAGAAGCACTATCAGCAGAACTTTTCTCACGAACTGTTTGCTCCAAACTCTTGAAAAATTCATCTGGACTCATGCTAGAAATATCTCCAAAATCCGACAAATCTGTAAACTCATCAAAATTCAAATTTTGATCCAAATCAGACTTGGTCACAAAAATGTCAACGCGATCTGGTTTTGGAGTCACACGAAAACTAAGCATTCCACTTTCACGGAAAGTCAATGGTAATTCTAATTCATCTAGAACTGTATAGAAAAATTCCTCTGTTTTTTCTTGAGGAATCAAAAAATCCGCAAGCTCCATCCCTCTTTCTTCTAAATCGTCTAATTTAATAGTGATTTTCAAAGTTGAATCACTAATTTGTTTTACTTTCATATAATACCTCTTACAATGAAACGTTTTCTAAGAACCTGAACTGTGAATCCAGTTTCTAAATTTTACCATTCATTTTCAATTCACATACATATCTCTTTCCATTATACTAAATGACAGCTTGAAAGACAAAAGAAAAGCAGGTTACCCTGCTCTTAGAACAAAAAAGTTACAAAGGAGTAGACTAGCAAAATCGCTCCCAAAATAATCCGGTAATAACCAAAGATTGTGAAATCATTTTTCTTAACAAAGTCCGTCAAGAAGCGAATAACGACCAGAGAAACGAGATAGGCTGTTAAACTTGCTGCTAGTAAAATGAAAATCTGATCCAGGGTCAAACTATTTCCATCCAAGAAATACTTAACTGCCTTTAAGCCACTGTAACCAAACATAGTTGGGATTCCAAGGAAGAAAGTAAAATCAGCTGCAACAGTACGGCTAGTACCTAAAATGATCGCTCCTAGGATAGTTGCCCCAGATCGACTCGTACCAGGAACGATACTTAAGACCTGGAAGCAACCAATCAAAAAAGCAGTCTTGTAAGACATCTTGTTCAGGTCAGTCACCTGTGGTGCCACATCTCTATTTCGATTCTCAATCCAGATAAAGGCAATACCATAGACAATTAAGGCAATCGCAATCGGTACCATAAAGTTAAAATGTGCTTCAAACCAACTGTCCAAAGGTACAGCGATAATAATGGAAGGAATACAAGCGATGACAACCTTTGCCCAGAGTTGCCAAGTTAATTGCACTTCTCTCTTAGTTTTACCAGGCTGAAAGGGATTCAACTTATTGAAATAAATAGTCATAACTGCTAGGATTGCCCCCAATTGAATGACAATATTAAACATTTCAACAAAACTTGCGCTTTGATTGAGTTTTACAAATTCTTGCACTAGAATCAAATGTCCCGTTGAAGAAACCGGCAACCATTCCGTTACCCCCTCAATAATTCCTAAGAATATGGCTTTCAACAATTCTAAAAACATAAAAAGCTCCTTTTTATCAATTCTCACTATTATACCATAAAAAATAACAAAATGATAGTTCAAGGATATTGAAATTTGTCAGAATTTTTAATAAAATGGTGTAATACTATTTAATAAGGAGTCATTATGAAACATAAACTTAGTATCTTTCTGCTAAGTCTTCTTGCCGTCTTTTCCATGGTAACAGGCGTAAAAGCAGATGAATACCTCCGGGTTGGTATGGAGGCTGCTTACGCACCTTTCAACTGGACCCAGGAGGATGACAGCAACGGTGCTGTTCCTATTGAAGGAACCAACCAGTACGCCAACGGTTATGACGTTCAAGTTGCTAAGAAAATTGCTGAAGCATTGGACAAAGAACTACTGGTTGTCAAAACCAAATGGGAAGGTCTAGTCCCTGCCTTAACCTCTGGAAAAATCGATATGATTATTGCGGGCATGAGCCCAACTGAAGAACGTAAAAAGGAAATTGCATTCTCAGATAGCTACTACACTTCCATACCTACTCTGGTTGTTCGTTCTGATAGTCAGTATGCAAACGCAACTAGTCTTGCTGACTTTTCCGGAGCAAAAATTACCGCCCAACAAGGTGTCTACCTTTATGATTTGATTGATCAAATTCAAGGAGCCAACAAGCAGACAGCCATGGGAGACTTTTCTCAGATTCGTCAAGCCTTAGAATCAGGTATCATTGATGCCTATGTTTCTGAACGTCCAGAAGCTCGTACTGCAGAAGCTGCCAACTCCGTCTTTAAAATGGTTGAGCTAACTGAAGGATTTGAAACCAATGCCGAAGACGTGACTATTGCAGTTGGCATGCGAAAAGACGATACTCGAATCACTCAAGTCAACGAAGTCCTCGCAGGATTTTCTGAAGAAGATCAAATTGCCCTCATGGATAATATGATTGAAAATCAACCTGTCGAAGAAGCTAGCGAAGGAGAAACACCTAATTTCTTCGTTCAAGTTTGGAATATTCTTGTCAACAACTGGCAACAATTACTTCGAGGAACAGGTATGACCTTGCTCATTTCCATCCTTGGAACAATTATTGGTACTGCTATTGGTCTCCTTATCGGAGTCTTCCGTACCGCTCCAAAAGCAGCCAACAAGGCTCTTGCAATCGGTCAAAAAGTTATCGGTTGGTTCATCAACATCTATATCGAAATTTTCCGTGGTACTCCAATGATTGTACAATCCATGGTTATCTACTACGGTACTGCCCAAGCTTTTGGCCTCAACCTTGACCGTACCCTTGCTGCCATCTTCATCGTATCCATCAATACTGGTGCTTACATGAGTGAGATTGTTCGCGGTGGTATCTTCGCCGTTGATAAGGGACAATTTGAAGCCGCAACAGCTCTTGGATTTACCCACAACCAAACCATGCGCAAGATTGTCTTGCCACAGGTTATTCGTAACATCCTTCCAGCAACTGGTAACGAGTTTGTCATTAACATCAAGGATACATCTGTATTGAACGTTATCTCCGTCGTAGAATTATACTTCTCAGGAAATACTGTGGCAACACAAACCTACCAATATTTCCAAACCTTTACTGTCATTGCTATCATTTACTTTATCTTGACCTTCACTGTGACCCGCATCTTGCGTGCAGTTGAAAAACGCTTTGACACAGACACCTACACAACCGGTGCCAACCAAATGCAAATCGAGGTGCCTCATGACTAACAACATCATACTTGAAATTAAAAATCTAAAGAAATCCTATGGGCAAAACCAGGTCCTTAAGGATATTTCTATCAATGTCGAAAAAGGTGAAGTCATTTCCATTATCGGATCCTCTGGTTCTGGAAAATCTACCTTCCTTCGTTCAATCAACCTTTTGGAAACTCCAACCGAAGGCAAAATCCTCTATCACGGCCAAGATGTCTTGGCCAAAGGCTATGATTTAACAACCTATCGTGAAAAATTGGGTATGGTTTTCCAATCCTTCAACCTCTTTAACAACCTTAATGTCTTGGAAAATGCTATTGTAGCACAAACGACTGTATTAAAACGCGATCGTGCAGAAGCTGAAAAAATCGCCAAAGAAAACCTCAACAAGGTCGGTATGACTGAGCAATACTGGCAAGCCAAACCAAGCCAACTGTCTGGCGGACAAAAACAACGGGTCGCCATTGCTCGTGCACTTTCCGTAGACCCAGAAGTCATTCTCTTTGACGAGCCAACCTCTGCTCTTGACCCTGAAATGGTCGGCGAGGTGCTCAAAACCATGCAGGATTTGGCAAAATCTGGCTTGACTATGATTATCGTTACGCATGAAATGGAATTTGCCCGTGATGTTTCAGACCGTGTCATCTTTATGGATAAGGGTGTCATTGCCGAAGAAGGTAGTCCACAGCAAATCTTTGAAAATCCCCAGGAAGAACGGACTCGCGAATTCCTCCAACGTTTCCTTGGATAACCTTTCAATCCTTTATTCAAATTCAAACTTATCAGCCTTTTTAACTGGTAAGTTTTTTTGTATTGTCTTTTAGTTTACTTTTGTACTAGGTAACGAGCCGCAGGCATAACTCAATGCTTTCTTATTTCTAGGTGACCAGCTGATGTACTTCGCTTTTTTTCAGGCTCAGGTATGAATAGTCCACTGGACTATTCATATCCCCTGACTGTTTGAATCCACTCCACCGGACTATTCGTATCCCCCAGACTGCTTGAACAGTCAATGAACTGTCCAAGGTTGGAGATAATACTTGCAAAGCAAGTCACTATTACAAAATCAGGCAAGGCGAGTTCAAATACTCTAGTGGAGTGTTTGAAGTTGGAAATAAGGAAACGACGTTTCAAACTACCACTCTTTTAATGATAGGCGGTAGGCTAAAAACCTCCACTGGAGCTTTTCAGTCATCGAAGTAATAAAAGTCAACTAAATGACGATAAAAAAAGAAGACCAAATGGTCTTCTCAATAAAGGTTCTAAATAAAACTATTATTTAGATTAGTTTTCAAATTTCTTGTGGTTTTTATCGTAAAAATCAATCAAACCCAAGGCAGTAGCAAATGAAATGTTGTCAATTTTAGCGCGTCCTTGTGCAAGAGCGATAACTGACATTTCACGAGCATTCGTTTCCTTGCTGATACGGTAACCAGTAATTTTCTTTTCACGAACCCAGCCAACAACTGCGGCAACTTTTTCGTAACTAGTCATGAGAAACCCCTTTCCTTTTTATTCGTGCAATTAAGTATAATACAGATAAACCTATTTTGTCAAGCAAATTGTTCGGTTTTTACTACGATTTTACTTTTAGAGACGATAATAGTTGTGTTCTGATATCTTCTACTCCTTCCGGATTAGCAGGAAGGAAAATGGTTTGATTACCTCCTTGTGCAAAATTGTTTAATGTATCCAAGTATTGGTTGGTCAACAGGATAGACATAATTTGCTCCTCAGACAGACTGACATTTGAATCTTTCAACTCTCTGATCGAATCTGCCAAGCCATCTACAATTGCCTTCCTTTGTTGGGCAATCCCCACACCATGTAGACGGTCTTTTTCAGCCTCTGCTTCTGCTGCTGTGACAATTTTTATCTTGTCTGCTTCTGCCAATTCTTGGGCCGCAACCCGTTTCCGCTGAGCTGCGTTAATTTCATTCATTGATTGCTTGACCTCGGCATCCGGCTCCACCTTGGTAATCAAGGTCTTGACAATAACATAGCCGTAGGTTGACATTTCTTCGGCCACTTGTTTTTGGACTTCCAGAGCAATTTCATCCTTTTTCTCAAAAAGCTCGTCCAAGGTTAACTTAGGAACTGAAGACCGAAGAGCATCCTCAATATAGGACTTGATCTGAGCCTCTGGATGCATAAGTTTATAATAAGCATCCGTCACATTATGTTCATTAACACGATATTGAGTGGCAACATTCATAGTCACAAATACATTGTCCTGAGTTTTGGTTTCTACCACGATTTCACTCTGCAACATCCGCAATTGAATACGAGCCGCAATCACATCTACTCCAAAGGGGATTTTAAAGTTAATACCTGAGGTAGATGTTTTTTGGTACTTCCCAAATCGCTCTACGATAGCAACCGTTTGTTGCTTGACAACATAAAGCCCTGAAACAATCAAAATAACTAGAATAAATACAATACACAGCAAGCTAACTAAAACAATGACTGGACCAGTTGACATAAGAACCTCCCATTTATACTAACATTTTGTAAAGCGAATCATTTTCATGAAGATTGATATACTGGGGATCAAAATCCTCTAAACGTGATAGGAACTGTTCATAATCCTCCTTATTGCCCAGGGCAATACCTATTAAGACTGGACCAGTACCTTTGTTAGCACGTTTGATGTATTCAAAACGAGTGATGTCATCATTAGGACCTAAAATATCATTTACAAATTCTCGAAGGGCGCCCGGACGTTGAGGAAAGTTCACAACGAAGTAATGTTTGATTCCTTCATAAATCAACGCTCTTTCTTCCATCTCTGGCATGCGGTTGATATCATTATTCCCTCCGGAAATGATACAGCAAATGGTCTGACCTTGAATTTTATCTTTAATGACTTCCAATGCAGCGACTGTTGCTGCTCCAGCAGGTTCTGCAACAATACCAAGCTTAGAATAGAGATCCAAAATAGTTCCAGAAATCCATCCTTCATCAACACCAATCAGCTTATCCACATGCTTGCGTGCAACTTCATAGGTCGATGCGCCTACTTTTTGGACAGCAATCCCGTCCGCAAACTTATCAATGCTTGCCAATTTGATAGGACGTCCCTTATCAAATGCAGCCTTCATAGATCGTGCGCCATTTGCCTCAACACCCACAATCTTTATTTCAGGAGCATGTTCTTTCAAGTACGCAGATACACCAGCGACAAGCCCACCTCCGCCGACTGGCACAAGGATTTGATCAAAACTAATGGACTGCTCCTCAGCTTCTTCTAAGATTTCATAGGCGACTGTCCCTTGTCCTGCCTGGACATTTTCATCATCAAATGGATCAATAAAGGTTTTTCCAGTCTCCTTGGTATATTCTTGAGCCGCTTGAGCGGATTCATCAAACGTATCGCCAACCAAACGAATATCTACATAGTCCCCTCCAAAGAAACGAACCTGCCCGATTTTTTGTTGGGGCGTAGTAATTGGCATAAAGATTGTTGCAGGAATCTGCATTTCTTGACAGGTATAGGCAACACCTTGGGCATGGTTACCCGCAGATGCACATACTACTCCCAATGACTTTTCTTCATCAGACAATTGTGAGATCGCATAGTATGCTCCACGAATCTTAAAAGAGCGAACACGCTGTTCATTCTCACGTTTGATATAAATCGTTGCTCCATATTTTTCGGATAAATAGCGACTGTAATCCAAAGGAGTTCGGACAACGACCCTTTTTAGAACTTCATATGCCTGTTCTACATTTTTTGCTGTAATCATATCTTCCTTCAATTTCTTTCTATCTATATTTTAACAATATTTTTAAATTTTTCCTAACAATTATACGCATATTTAAAATAATATATTGCAATCGTTTGAATCACGACTTATTATCTCAGTTTTAGCCTGTATTGTAAATAAAATGGTCAAAAGAGCTGGTCATACCAGCTCCTTTATTCCTTTTTTATTCCTAGTCAATTCTAGTAAAGCCTCTTAAATCTCACCCTGTATTTTCAGGAAAGGAGGCTATGGTCGCTCCCGAATTGCTGGGCGACCAGCTGAAAGAGTCTATTCCCAGACTCTTTCACTCCACCAGACTGTTTTAGTTGTAGATTTTGAAAGAATCGTCGTCGTTGCGGCTGACGAATGGCATTGCTTTGCGGAGTTCTGCTCCGACTTTTTCGATTTCGAGTCCTTCTGCTTCTTTGCGGTAGGCTTCCATACGTGGACGGCCTGCTTTATAATCGTTAACGAAGTCATTAGCAAATTTACCAGACTGGATATCTGCAAGGACTGCCTTCATATTTTCTTTAACTTGGTCTGTAATCACGCGTGGGCCTGATACATAGTCACCGAATTCAGCAGTGTTTGAGATAGATTGGCGCATTTTCTTGAAGCCACCTTCGTAGACAAGGTCAACGATGAGTTTCATTTCATGAAGAACTTCGAAGTAAGCCAATTCTGGTGCATAGCCTGCTTCCGTCAAGACTTCAAAACCTGCTTGCATAAGAGCTGTCAAACCACCACAAAGTACTGCTTGCTCACCAAACAAGTCTTCTTCTGTTTCTTCTTTGAAAGTTGTTTCCAAAAGACCTACGCGAGCTGAGCCAACACCTTTTGCCCAGTCCATAGCGATGTGTTTGGCATTGCCAGTTGCATCTTGGTAAACTGCGTAAAGAGCTGGTACACCAAAACCTTCTTCAAAGGTACGGCGAACCAAGTGACCTGGTCCTTTCGGCGCACACATGAAGACATCCACATCTGCTGGTACCTTGATAAATTCAAAATGAACATTGAAACCGTGGGCGAAACCAAGAGCATTCCCCGCTTCCAAGTTTGGAGCAATTTCTTCATTGTAAAGGTCCGCTTGGATTTCGTCTGGAGCCAAAATCATGATAACATCGGCTTGTTTTGCTGCTTCTGCTACTTCAAAGGTTTCAAAACCGTCTTCTTTTGCCTTATCAAATGACTTACCTGCACGCACACCGATGATAACATCGTGTCCTGTATCACGCAAATTTTGGGCATGGGCATGACCTTGCGAACCATAACCGATAACGGCGATACGCTTGCCGTCAAGTGCTGCTACTGTTACATCTTTTTCATATTGCATTGCTACTGTCATAAGTTTCTCTTTTCTATTTTTTATTTGTAGTTTTTGGCGCTCAAAGAAAATGAACGCTCTTCAACATGGTCTACCATGTACATTCCTAGTTGCTCATCTTTCTTTTAATTCTAGGCAGCGAGGCAAAGGCTATACTAATGGTATGCCAAGCCGAGCTAACGACGAAGTAAAAGACAAGTGAGCGACTTGGTTAATCTCGACTGAAACCAGTCGCTCCAGTACGGGCTATATTTTTAATACCATAAGGCTGAATCACACGCAGAAGGGCGTCAATCTTATCTCCGTCACCAGTCATTTGGATGGTAATGGAGTGCGGTGCTACATCGACAACGCTGGCACGGAAGGGTTGGATAATCGCCAAAATTTCTGCTCGCTTGGTTGGTGGAGCGACAATTTTAACCAGAATTACTTCCCTCTCCAAGTGGGGAATATCCGTCAAATCACGGACACGAACCACATCAATCAAGCGGTTGAGCTGTTTGATAATTTGCTCCACCTCGTCCATGGTTGCCACATCGACTATCACTGTAACACGGGAAATACCGTCCACTTCTGTCGGACCGACAGAGATGGATTCAATGTTGATTTGCCGACGAGATAAGACACCCGTAAAGCGGTTGAGAACGCCAGAGGAATTTCGTAATTTAGCTGTTAACATTCTACGCATTGAACTTCACCCCCAACATCTCTGCATTACTCTTGCCAGCAGGCACCATAGGTTGAACGTGCTCTGTTTTGGAAATATGAATCTCAATCAACATGGGTTTGTCTTCCAAAATGACCTTCAAATCCTCAGACAAGGTTGCTGGATTGTCAAAACTGTAATGCGCAATGCCATAAGCCTCGGCTAGAAGCTGAAAATTCGGCTCTGCATCAAAGACAGACTGGCTACGGCGTTTATCATAGAAGGATTCCTGCCACTGACGGACCATGCCGAGCGAGTGGTTGTTAATCAGAACCACCTTAATCGGGACGCCATAGCCGTTGAGAATGGCTAATTCCTGGTTGGTCATCTGGAAACCACCGTCCCCAACAAAGCAGACAACTTCCCTGTCTGGATTGGCTAACTTGGCACCAATAGCTGCTGGAATACCGAAGCCCATGGTTCCCATGCCACCTGATGTCACCAACTGGCGGGCATGCTTATATGGATAGAATTGAGCAGCCCACATCTGGTGTTGACCAACATCCGTTACGACGATGGCGTCACCCTTTGTCAACTGACCAATTATCTCAATCGCTTGTTGCGGCTTGATAACTGTCGGGTCTTCCTCATACCAGAATGGTGCTCTGCGTTTATTTTCTAAGACCTGAGCGGTCCAGTCAGCGTAATCTGTGTCCACAGTTTCCAGCTTGAGCAAGGCTTGGAGAGTTGCCTTAGCATCTCCTACGACTGGTATGGCTGTTTTCTTAACCTTACCGATTTCAGCTGGGTCGATATCAATATGGGCAACGGTTGCGTTGGGTGCATAGCTGAGAGGATTACCTGTCAAACGGTCATCAAAACGAGCTCCGATATTGATGATATAATCCGCATCATTCATAGCCATATTGGCAGCATAGGAACCATGCATACCACCCATACCTAGTGCTAATTCATGCTCAATCGGCATGGCACCTAACCCTAGCAAGGTAGAAACAACTGGGATTCTGTAACGTTCCGCAAAGGCAATCAACTCTTGATTGGCATCTGCGTAATTGACCCCACCACCTGCAAGAATAACAGGTTGCTTAGCTTGACTCAGTTGTTTCAAAATTTTCTTGACCTGTAAACCATTTGGCTCAACAGTTGGTTGATAACTTGGAAGTTGAACAGTTGGATCGTGGTAAAAATCAACTATTCTCTCTTGAATATCTTTTGGAACGTCAATGACAACCGGACCTGGACGACCTGTTGTTGCGATATGAAGAGCCTCTGTAATGACACGAGGAATATCAGCGGTATCTCTAATTTGATAATTATACTTGGTAATTGGCATGGTCATTCCCAAGACATCGGCTTCTTGAAAGGCATCCTTACCGATACCTCGTGTAGCCACTTGACCTGTAAAGACCAAGAGGGGAACACTATCTCCCATAGCGTCCGCTATTCCTGTGATGGCATTTGTTGCTCCTGGACCAGAAGTTACAATCGCTACCCCCACCTTTCCTGATGATTTAGCATAACCTTCTGCCTCGTGAACTGCTCCTTGCTCATGACGAGCCAAGATATGTTGAATACCTTCATATTGGTAAATTGCATCATATAGTGGTAAGACTGCTCCACCTGGATAACCAAATACTAAGTCAACTCCTAATTGATGCAAGGTATCCAAAATTAGATAAGACCCCGAACGTGGTTGGTCTAGTTGAATTTCTTGCACGAATATTCCTCCTCTCTGCAAATGTTATCTACTATGATAACACAAGGAAAGAGAATGTCAAGGAATTTTCTGAAAATTCCTACATTTGTTCGTAAACTTAAACTTTTCCAAAGAAATTCTTAAAGCAAACTTAAGTTAATCGCAAGCCTCATCTAGTTTTAGCTTGCTTTTAGGAAAGTCCCGTATAGTAGACTCATCAAGAAAAACACACGAGGTTTATGATATGTATTATGTAGTGATACCGGCCTACCAGCCAGATGAAAAATTAATCCAACTCTTAGAAGTAATGAAAAATAGACTGAATTGCCAGATTATCGTTGTGGATGATGGAAGTACAGGCGAATCAAGAAATATTATTGAAATCGCCAAATCTTATGCTATTGTTCTCCACCACGATGTCAACAAAGGAAAGGGACAAGCCCTACGAACAGCTTTTAGCTTTATCCAAGATTTGAGAAAGCCAGGTGTCATCGTTACAGCTGATGCAGATGGTCAACACGCTGTCAATGATATTGATCGGGTAGCACGCGCAGCAATGAATTTACCAAGTCGCCTCATCCTTGGTGTTCGTCAATTTACCAAAGACATCCCTCTCCGCAGTCGCTTCGGTAACAAACTAACCAGAGTATTGTTCAGACTACAAACCGGTGTCAATGTAACAGACACACAAACCGGCTTACGTGGTTTCCATACCGATTTGATTCCCTTTATGTTAGGAGTTGAGGGAGATCGTTATGAATACGAGATGAATATGCTGACCCAGGCCAGTCAACGCTATAAAATCACAGAAGTTCCTATTCAAACCATCTATATCGATGACAATGCTAGTTCACATTTTCGTCCTATCAAAGACGGACTACTAATTTATAAGAATCTCTTCAAGTTTGCCCTAGCATCATTTGGTGGCTTTCTAGTAGACTACGGTGTGTATGCTCTGGCATTGTTTTTGCTAACAGGACTACCGACGGCCGAACGCTTGTTAGTCGCGAATAGCATTGCACGCATTTGTAGTGCTAGCTGTAACTTTGCCCTTAACAAGAAGTTAGTCTTTAAAAATAAAGAAAGCGTCACTCGTACTGGAGCCGGCTACTTTACTTTAGCCCTTATCCTCTTCCTTTGTGACACTGCGCTTCTTTATCTCTTCCACCAAATTCTAGGACTCAATCTCTACATTGTCAAACTGGCAGTTGGTCTCTTCCTATTCCTAGCTTCTTGGTTTGTTCAAAAAAATATCATTTTTAAAGAAAGGAAATCATTTTCCCATGAAATTGCTTAAAAAACCCTTTGCTTACGCTTCAATCTTCGGAATGCTCTTAACCAGTGGATTCACCTATTCTATGCTCAAAACCTTCGTCATCTCAGAGGCCATCTCAACAGTAGCTGCAAGCAATACCACAGCAAGTAGCCAAGATACAACTACCTCTTCTTCATCGACAGCTGCTACCACCGCAACAAACGTATCTACGACAGATACCAGCTATAGGGATGACAATATCCAAATCAACTTGGAAACCATCACAACCAACAATACAACTGTCTATGTAGCAGATATCCAAGTTAGCTCGCCAGAGTATTTAAAAACAGCCTTGGCTCAAAACACTTACGGTACAAACGTAACAGCCAAAACCTCAGAAACAGCTGCTGCAAACAATGCTATCCTAGCGGTTAATGGTGATTACTACGGAGCCAACTCAACTGGTTATGTTATTAAAAATGGTGTTCTCTACCGTGATACTGTTCGCGACAACGCATCTTACGGTGACTTGGCTATCTACGCAGACGGCTCATTCGAAATCATTTATGAAAATGAGATTACTGCCCAAGAATTGATTGACAAGGGTGTGGTCAACCTCTTAGCCTTCGGACCAACCTTGGTTGAAAATGGTGAGATCGTTGTCGATACATCAACAGAAGTCGGTCGTGCCATGGCATCAAACCCTCGCTCTGCTATCGGTATCATTGATGAAAACCACTACATTATCGTTGTCGCAGATGGACGTACTTCAGAAAGTGAAGGACTCTCACTCTATCAAATGGCCGAAGTCATGAAACAGTATGGCGTGCAAACAGCCTATAACCTTGACGGTGGGGGTTCATCTACGCTTTACTTCAACAGTCAAGTAATTAACAACCCAACAACAAACGGAAATACTATCTCAGAAAGGGCGGTGAGTGACATTGTCTACATCGGTTACTAATCAAACATCAGGGCGTACTGCACGCACCTTCATCACATACTTAGCTACAACAGCCTTCCTCTTCATCTTCAGCCGAATCTATGAAAGCCTTAGTTATGGTGAAGTCTCTGTCTTTATGCACTACATGTTCTGCGTGACCCTGATTGGTGGAGCTTTACTCCTTGGTATGCTCACTCTAAAGCCAAACTTATCACGAATGACTTTTAATCTCTGGAATTCAGGTGTTGCCACCATTACAGCAGGCTTCCTGCTCCGTGGTATCATCAACCTGTCTGGTCGTTCAACCACCTTGGACCAACCCTATTGGTTTATCGGTGCAGGATTCTTAGTTCTTGCCTTGATTAGCCTCTTCTTCACTGGAAACAAGAAAGCACAGCTACGAGCAACTGCTCAGTAACAAGAACAAACTAGAACAGCCTTTAGAACATCTAAGGCTGTTTGTTTTATTTTTGCAAAATTCAGAAATTTCACATTATTTAACAAATCCTTTTTCATTTCCCTCATAACTATGGTATAATAAATAAAATAACTTTTGGAAGATAGGGAGAAGAGTAATGACTGATAAAGATACACTAAAAAACCTCCGTCATCGTAGTTCTGTCTACGATTCGATGGTCAAATCGCCCAACCGTGCTATGTTGCGTGCCACAGGCATGACCGATGATAGTTTTGAAAAACCGATTGTTGGGGTTATTTCGACTTGGGCCGAAAATACACCCTGTAACATCCACCTTCATGACTTTGGAAAATTAGCCAAAGAAGGTGTTAAGGATGCAGGTGCCTGGCCTGTTCAATACGGTACCATTACCGTTGCAGACGGGATTGCCATGGGAACTCCTGGTATGCGGTTCTCACTGACTTCTCGTGATATCATTGCTGACTCTATTGAGGCAGCTATGGGAGGGCACAACGTAGATGCCTTTGTCGCAATCGGTGGCTGTGATAAAAACATGCCTGGTTCTATGATTGCCATCGCCAACATGGATATCCCTGCCGTATTTGCCTACGGTGGAACCATCGCACCAGGTAATCTCAATGGTAAAGACATCGACTTGGTATCCGTTTTTGAAGGAATCGGAAAATGGAACAACGGTGACTTGACCGCTGAAGAGGTTCGTCAAATCGAGTGTAACGCTTGCCCTGGACCTGGTGGTTGCGGTGGTATGTACACTGCCAATACCATGGCTACTGCCATTGAGGTCATGGGCATGTCCATTCCTGGCTCTTCTTCTCACCCTGCTGAATCTCCCGAGAAAAAAGCAGATATTGAAGAAGCTGGTCGTGCTGTTGTACGCATGTTAGAACTTGGTATCAAACCATCTGACATTATGACTCGTGAAGCCTTTGAAGATGCTATTACAGTCACAATGGCTCTGGGGGGCTCCACCAATGCTACGCTCCATCTTCTAGCCATCGCCCATGCTGCTAATGTTGAATTAACACTGGAAGATTTCAACGATTTCCAAGAACGAGTACCTCACTTGGCAGACCTAAAACCATCAGGAAAATACGTCTTCCAAGACCTCTACAATGTCGGCGGTGTCCCTGCGGTCATGAAATACTTGCTCAAAAACGGCTTCCTTCATGGTGACCGCATCACCTGTACAGGTAAAACCGTTGCTGAAAACCTAGAGAATTTTGCAGACTTGACTCCAGGTCAAGATGTCATCATGCCACTTGAAAATCCAAAACGTGCAGATGGCCCACTCATCATCCTCAAAGGTAACCTTGCTCCTGAAGGTGCCGTTGCCAAGGTTTCTGGCGTGAAAGTCCGCAACCATACAGGTCCAGCCAAGGTCTTTGATTCAGAAGAGGAAGCGATTGAAGCCGTCTTGACTGACGAAATCGTAGATGGCGATGTAGTCGTTGTTCGCTATGTTGGACCAAAAGGTGGGCCTGGTATGCCTGAAATGCTGTCCCTTTCTTCTATGATTGTCGGAAAAGGTCAGGGTGACAAGGTTGCCCTTCTAACAGACGGTCGTTTCTCTGGTGGTACCTATGGACTGGTTGTTGGACACATCGCACCTGAAGCTCAGGATGGTGGACCAATTGCCTACCTCCGTACGGGTGATTTGGTGACGGTTGACCAAGATACCAAAGAAATCACCATGCACGTTTCTGACCAAGAAATCGAAGAACGCAAGAAAACTACTGTTATCCCACCACTCTACTCTCGTGGGGTTCTCGGTAAATATGCCCATACCGTATCATCTGCCTCTAAAGGAGCCGTTACCGACTTCTGGAGACCAGAACGAAGCGGTAAAAAATAAAAAGAATTCAACCCCTGTCACACAATGACCGGGGTTTTTAAAGGAGTAAATGGAATGAAACTAAACGTCGAACTCTCCCGCTTTCGTGTTAAGGAAGACAAAACCATCCAAGTAGATGAATGGATGGCCTTTCTCAACGAGCACATGGAAGACACCCTTCTCACTCTTGAAGGAGAGAAAATGTATGCCGAAACCATCTTCCGTGAGGTATTGGACGGACGCGAATACCTTTACTGGTATTCTGTTCAAGCTGAAGGAGGGATTGAAGTCGAAGATTCAGAATCCTATATTGATAAAAAACACATGGAATATTGGGAAGAGTGCATCGATCCAAGCTATGGTATGTTTGATCTAACTCCTCAAGTTGTCATGATTCCCAAAGCTATTTATGAAACCCTGGAAGAATTAGACAGACAATACGACGAAACATTTAAAAAATGGGAGTGGGAAAGAACTCGACTGGTCTAAAAAAGAGTTCGTCTTCCCACCCCCGCACAGTTGATTAGGTTAGATTTGGAGTGTGAAACACGAACAAATCTGCCAATCAACCACTGCGCTGAGATGTTGACACGAACTCTAAGAAGTGTGGCAGGACTTTTTTCCCAGCCTCATTTCTTATTATTTCGGACTGATACCAAGCGTAATCCGTCCAAGTCGGCTGATCCGTGTCATCTTCCAAGCAGGAGACCAGACAATTTCGACTTGGGCATCAGTGATGCCTTCGATTTTCTTCAAGGCTGCAACTAACTCACCTGGCATGGTATCGGCACAGGAACAGCCTGCATCGGTAAAGGTCATGATAACCTTGCAAAATCCATTCTCATCCAAATCAATTTCATAGACCAAGCCCAGATTATAAATATCCAATTCGATTTCTGGATCATAAATATTCTCTAATACTGGGACCAATTGGTCTGCAAGAGCAGCCGCTCGGTCATTGATTTTGATATCATCTCTCATTGGACTTCTCAACTTTCTACTTTTTATCATTTTCTCATATTTTTCAAGAATTTTCAAGAAAATATAACAGAATTGTCTGAATATTCAAAATGATATTTTACGACTTGTTTATGCTTTGTCTAATTGCTTACAGTTGACGTAGAAGCGAGAAGAGGACCGCAAGGGTCACCAAAAAGATGATAATTTTATAAAATAAACTTCTCCCCTTCTTTTCAGACTTCGGCTCAACATAACGTGCTTCCTGAATCTGTTGATGAATATCATCTTCAAGAAGTTGATTTTTCTTGGTCATCCTGACCTCCTATCCTAACATAGCTAAATAGGTTTCAGCCACTTCATTACTTGTTTGGGTGCGCTGGCGAGCAACTTTCTCAGGAAACTGGCCTGGCAAATTGTTCAACATTTCTACCATTTTTTGTGGTTCAGCCTGTGACACAATATGCTCATTGAGAATCAAAGAAGCATTGTGAACTGTATTTTCAAAAGCAAAGATAACCATATTTTGCTCAAAGGCTTTACGTACCACATCCATCACTTGACTTCCATGATTGATATCCAAATAAACATCACAGCTTGCATACAGGCGTTCCAATGCTTTTTGTGAAATATTTGGATAAAGCTGAACATTTTCCTTGCTATCAAAAGCCATCAAGCGTTGAGACATTTCTGTCAAAGCAGCAATGTGGAATTTGAATTCCGGCAAGGCAGACGTCAAATAATCCAGCTGTTCCACTTGATCTGTATTGGTAAAGATGAAAATCTCTTGATGTTGTTGATTAGCCCGTTTCTCTGGATAAATATAGCCGAGGTAGACTAACTTTTCAGCCTGTTCTGCAGGTAGAAGTGTCCGCATCTTCTCAAAAGTTGCCTTATCCTGTACCACAACTTTCTGAGTTCGTTGTGTCGAACTAGCAAGTAGAATTTTCATATTGCCAGGAATGTCATCCCCAATGGTTTCTTGCCAGAAGAGAATGTCCTGGCCTGGTTGTGGCATATTGTAAGAAAGGAAGAATGGAGTCGATAGGGAGTTGTACCAAATTTGTGATAAATCCCATCCCATCTCGTTGAAATAGTGTTTCAAAAATGATACACGGTTTTCAAAAAAATGAGTCTTTCCTTGCCAATTCAAGATGACATCTCCGGTCATAAAGTTTTCGACGATCACTTCTAGTCCATCTTGTGAAAAATAACTACGCGTTGTTGCCTTTTGTTCTGCCGTAAAATAAGTACGGGCATAGAGCCAACCAAACTGATTGTAATGGTCTGTGAAGCGAACTTTTTGGTTCTTATCCATCCAATCAACGTTCTTTACATAGCGTAAATGTTTCGGTTCTGCATAGAAGATTTTTGCACGCTTTTGACTATATTCCCAAATCTCCCCTTCACCATTGGTACCAGTAATCTCCCAGAAAGGAGGGACCTTGACCTGGTTAAAATAAAGGGGTTTGCCTTGGCCTGTCTCCATTTGACAATAGTATGAATAGACTGACGTTACTCCTTCTGGCAAAAAACCGTCATCATTGATGACAACCGTTGGGCCTTGAAGACCAGCTTCTTTCAAGGAAAAGTGTAAATCCTGACTAGCTGAATTGAAATAATCAAATAATAAAATCATCGCTTACACCTCCTCGATAAATGTTTGCCATGCTTCTTCGAGTCGAGCAGTTAAAAAGTCCTCCGCTCGAGAATAAGAAGCCTGATACCATTTTTCCAACTGGTTAGATTGATAAAGTGCAATCAATCTATCCGCAAATTCTTCAGCATAGATCTTGACATCGTCTGGATCTACCCTTGGAATAAGGAATCCATTTTCCCCATCCTCAACAAATGTCTGGTTCCCATAAGGAACATCCAACCCGATAATCGGCAAACCAGAGCCAATTGCCTCCATCAAGGTCAAACCGAATCCCTCACTGGTTGAGGCTGTCAAATATACCTCATATTGTTGGTAAACATCTGTCAAATCATGGTGACCTTTGAGTTGAATATAGTTCGTTGCTTCGAGTTGCTCAATCTGGGCTGCTAATTTTGATTGCTGACCACCTGCACCATAGATGTCAAATGATAACTCAGGTAGTTGCTTCTGGGCCAAGGCCACGCCTTCAACCAACCAGTCAATATGTTTTTCAGCTGCCAAACGTGAACAAGTCAGAACTGAAAATGGCTTTCTGCCTTCTGAAGATTGGCGTAAGGTATCTAGACTTCCTACTGGCAAGACAAAAATAGCTGGATCCTTATCTGTATATTTTTTAAATTGCGCAGACAGGGTATCTTTCTGTGCCTGAGTAGAAGTGATAAAGGCATCAATCTTATCAGCATTGGTAAACTGATACTCATAATAGTTATTCCATAAAATTGTATCCTCAGTCATCGAGTTGATATTGTAATGTTCCGCATGGATAACAACTGCGACCTTGGCAGCCCCTTTGTGACGGAGAATAGCTTGCCCAGTTCCAGTCGCCCGATCCACAAGGATGATATCTTGACTGGTCAACTGTAAACCATCTAGCATGTACCCAATCAACTCTTCTTTTGAAAATAGGATAGTGTCCTTAAAGCGAAAAAGCGACTGGTCTCCATCACAGTTTTCTTCATAGGCCACACTCCCATCTTCATTAAAAAATGTTCGTTGATACAACTTAGGCTGATTGTCCACCGGTGCATAATATTCTGAAAACAGTTTAGTGTAGCTAAAATAATCTTTTCGAATCAACTTACCTTTTGATAAGTATTCCACACGTTGGACATATTCTGGATGATCTTTTCTCAAAAATCCGATCACAACGATTTCCTTTTCTTTATCTTCAAATCGGATGGAATCATTGTTTTGTGAAATCTTTACCAAATTTGATGGCAGACTAGATTCAAATTGTTCAATGGTATAGGTTGTAGCCCTGACCTTCACATCTGTAAAGAAGCCATATAGCCACACCACTTCTTCATCCTTGAAACCTATATTTGCTGTAAAATGCGCAAGATTTTCTCCTTGAAACATATCGGTAAAGATAAATTTACTGTCTTGCTGAATATTTCTTAAAATGCTAGCACGATAGGCTTGAGCATACTCAACACCACTACTAGCCCAACCGATCCCACGGTTGATATTGTAAATTGTCATTACTTTCCTCACTCTACCATTAGACAAAGTAAATAGAGAATCGTCCTTCTTTGTCTACTTCAATGGTACTCAACATCACATTTCGAACAATTTTCTGCTGGATCTGCTTGGTCATTTCCTTATAGGAACGCAGGGATTCTTTATAGTACTCCGATACGCTACCTTTTTGTGCAGTAGACCTTGTCGTGATAACACCTTTCAATTGTTGCAAGGTGTCCACTTCTTCAATCCAAGCCTCATCAATGGCTTTTAGAACTGCTAAGCGATAAAACTCCAGCATACCTTCTTCATTTTGGACCAAACTTGCCTTTTTAGCCATTTCATTCTCAAATAAAGAATAAATGAGTCTTTCTACTTGCTCATCATTTTTAGCAGAAAACCCTTCTGGCATTTTCTTCAATGAGTAGGTATAGTTGTCTAAAATATAGCGACGAACCTGGCTCGAAGAGCGTTCAGGGCTCTCTTTTAAATAATCTTTGATTACTTCCTTGACAATCGCTTTTACTTTTTCAGCCATGTTTTCTTGCTCCATCATCAATCGATCTCGAAGAGCATAAACCTTATTTCGCTGAATACGCATGCTTTCATCATATTCAATTGTAAAGCGCCGAGAACTCACCGCACCATCCTCACTCTTGGTTTGAGCATGTGTCAGTGCACGTTTAAAGCGACCTGACTTTAATGGTTGACCATAGTTATTCCGATTTTCATGGTTATGTTTCTTAAAATATTTTTTCACCCAATCGGGGCCATTGCTAACAAGCAATTCATCTTCCAAGGACACAAAAAATTGTGACAAACCTGGCTCACCCTGACGTCCTGCTCGACCGCGTAACTGCCAGTCCATACGGCTATTCGGCATCCGCTCTGTACCGATAACGGCTAAGCCTCCCAGTTCTGCAACACCTTCACCAAGCTTAATATCCGTTCCACGACCAGCCATAATCGTGGCACAAGTCACGGTTCCATATTGGCCTGCTTCCTGAATGATAAGCGCCTCTTTGGCCACATTATTGGCCGTTAGAGTGCTATGAGGGATCCCTTCTTGTAGCAACATTTTCGAGTAAATTTGAGTGATTTCTACCGTCCCAGAGATCAACAATACTGGCTGACCTTTCGCATGCAACTCTTTTACCATCTCGATGGTGGCGTACAGTTTCTCAGGCAAGGTGGTATAGATTTTATCTGGATAGTCAATGCGCTGAATTGGTCTATTTGTGGGTATTGAAACGACTGGTACATGGTAGGTTTCAATCAATTCATTTTCTGCTTGATGCCCTGTACCTGTCATACCAGCAATTTTCGGAAACATATTGAAGAGACTCTGATAGGTTACGGAACCCATCGCTCGACTTTCCTTTGTCTTTTTAACATTCTCCTTGGTTTCAATTGCTTGGTGAATACCTGATTGAAGTCGAGTCCCTTCTAGAACACGCCCAGTCCTATTGTCCAGCAATTTTACTTCATCATCCTGAACGACATAGTCAAAATTCTTTCGATAAAGATAATGAGCACGCAGCGCCAAATTGATATGGCGATTTAATTCCCAAGATTCTGAAGAATAAAGTTCTTTGACATCAAAATAAGATTCTGCATAATCGTTCCCCTTTTCAGTCAGATAAACTTCTTTCTTATCTGGGTCAAAATAGAATTCTTCCTCTTCTTTCAAGGTCAAAATAAATTGGTTACAAATATCAAATAAGTTAGACTGAACTCGTGGCGAACCAGAAATAATCAATGGTGTTTGTGCACTATCAAGAAGAACGGCATCCGCCTCATCAACGATAACATAATTGAAATCGCGTAAAATCTTACCTTCTGGAGAAGAGGCTAAGTTGTGTGATAAGTAGTCAAATCCTAATATCGAGCTAGTTGTATAGGTAATATCAGCTGCATAGATTTCTGCCCGCTCCTTCTTATCTTGTTCATCCTCTTCTTTGGCACCTAGTCCAACTGTTAGGCCTAAAAATTGATAAACCTTGCCCATTTCCTCTCCATCTCGAGTCGCCAGGTAATCATTTGTCGTTACCAAAATGGCTCCCTTGCCTGTCAAGGCATTGAGATAAAGTGGCATAGTAGCTGTCAGCGTCTTTCCTTCACCGGTACGCATCTCTGCTATACAACCTTGATGGAGGGCGATTCCTCCCATCACTTGTACTTCATATGGAAGTTGGCCAAGAATCCGATAACTGGCTTCTCGAACAGTGGCAAAAGCCTCGACTAAAATATCATCGAGCGTTTCACCCTCTTCCAAGCGCTCTTTAAATCGCTGAGTTTGGCCAGCTAGCTCCTCATCAGTCAATTGATGATAACTTGCTTCCAATTGAAGAATTTTCTTTGCTATCCTTTTGATTCTGAATAACCGTACTTGGTTCAAAAAGGATGAGTTCGTTTTTATTTTCATTCGGCTCCTTCCTCTTTAAGCCCTCGAATCAGATGTTTTACAAATGCAATATCACTAGGGTAACGTTCCTTTGCATAAAAACCTCTGGGTTCGTCAGATAAGTGAATGGTTTGTGGTTTATCGAGACTATAAAGCGATAATTTATTAAATTCAACCGTGTGGCAACCTGCACTATAGAGTGTGAGGGTGTAGGTGAAAGAATCTGCAGGACAAGTAAATTCCTCTTCTCCATTTTTTAAAATAGTCAACCCAACTTCAACCCCTCGTCGGTTCAAAAATCGAATTTGAATATAGGCACGACCTGCTGGTTCAACTTGAAAGTGCTGCTTTAAGCGATAGGAGTGACCAGGTCTTAACAAGGGCAAGACTGGAGAACGTCGATTCCCTTGATAGTTGGTTCGGGATTCCCACTTCTTAATTGGCTTTCCTGATGCAAATCGTAGGTTACTAAATCGAACGCCCTTGTCCAAGTGCTGGATGACTGACCCATACAAGTAATCACCGCCATTAGCAGTGTCTCCCCAGTAGATATTTTGTACAAAATACTCCGACATTAGAGCTCCCTTCCAAAATCATGTTTGAGAAACTGATGGTACTGTGCAATAAACCACCGGTTAATGGCACGACTGTT
The DNA here is from genome assembly GCF_002964045.1 of Streptococcus suis. Lineage (GTDB taxonomy): Bacteria > Bacillota > Bacilli > Lactobacillales > Streptococcaceae > Streptococcus > Streptococcus suis_U. The sequence continues at coordinate 43,551 of NZ_POPB01000315.1, forward strand.
ATCATTGTGTCGCCCCTCATAGCCCTTGGCAAAAATATGTGTCTCGCTATCGGCTAAATGTTCAACCAACCGTTCCAAGGCATGACCGTCATAGTCATCCTGCTCCATGTAGGCAATGGCAAACTGCGTTTTTTCAAAGGAAACTGGCGCAAATTTATCCCAGAAATGCTGATTGAATCGTTCAATCGCCGCCTGGTCTGACCCACCGACTACATTTCGAATCATATCGCCACTGGTCTCAAACTCATCTGGACGTCTTAATTTTAAATTCGCCACTGTATCTCCCAGGTTGGTAAATGGCTTACCAACAACAACAGCATGAGGCTTAAAGTGAGCAGCGTAGTAAAGGCCTCCAAAAGCCCCCATAGATAAACCGGACAATATCAATTGATCACTTGTAAAGCCAAGATAATCCAAGGCATCTTGAATGGCGCGTTTAACATTATTTTCTAATTCATCCGTTCCTGAATAAAAACAGCCACCTTCAAGACGTGGGTCTGCAATCAAGACAAAGGGAGCTCCCATTGATTTCATCATGAAAAATCCCTCGAAACCTTCTGCCCCACGAAAACCAGAAAAGTAAACATTCAATGGTGGCTTCAAATCGCCTGGATTGAAATAAGAAAAAATTTCCTGTCTCTTGCTGTCAGAATATCCTTTTCCACCAAGAACAAACTTCCCTAATCCTTCTCTAGAATAGCGCCAGTGCGTTACTCCAAATTTCAATCGTCCACTTCCTTTTACCGCAAAGGAAACGGAGTAATAACCTACTGCTTCATCGCTTTGCAAAATATAGGGTTCCTGCATCTGCGCTTCATCAATATGAATAATGTTATGAATATCCCCAAGTGAGCCCTTCCGTAATGCAATAATTTCCATTCTGATGGAGGTATCACCAGATTCTTTTATATATTCCGGCCACAATTCCAATGACATGGAGAAGGACGGAAGATTGAAACGAAAAGTAAATAGGGTTTCATAATCCTGACCAAATTGTCCATCGAAAATGACTCCCACATTCCCATCATACTGAACTGTGCCGGTAAAGTTTGGATTGACATCTATTTCAGGAATCTTTAGCTTTGCACCATATTGTCCACTAAATAGGTTTCGGTATAGGTACTCGATTGTCTCTTGTTTCGTTCCTTGAAAAGGAAGATTGCGCAAGACCTTTTGCCGGCAAATACCAGTGTCCGATTGATTGTCCACTGATACATCCTTCTGTTTAAACAGGCTGTAAGCTTCAATCGTTGAAGAGAGGGGGGCAAGTAATTCCTCACTTACCGAGCCGGCCAAAACAATTGCGTTAAAGCGTAATCGAATTTTTGGAGGTTCTTTTTCTTCCTCTGATTGATCAACTTGTAGTTTAGCCAATTCCGCAGCAACTTGTTCATCAAGAAAGTCTTGAATCTTATCTTCTGCCACCCAAAACCATTCTAAGCTTTCAGGCAAATCGATACCGACTGACCAGTCCTCTTCACCAATTTGTACTATCTTCATGTTTTATCTTCCAGTAATTCTTTCCATTTAGCAATAATATTTCCGCTAGTGTAGTCGCCCATTTTTTGAACAGTATAGACTAGGGAACGATTCCAATTGCTCAGTCCTTCAAAGTAATATTCCACAGCCCTTGATAATTCCTCTACATTCCGAATAATCCAACCATTCTCCATATGGGAAACATACTCTGTCGGAACATGGTTGATCTGAGGAATCCCTGCACTAATGCTAGCAATCTGTGTATAAAGATGTGGATGAGGGCTTAAATCAATCACCAAGCGAGTTAAATCTAGTTCTTCGATGATCTGGTTCTCATTATTCAGAGCTGAAAACTTGATCGCGGAAAGTTCCAGAGACTCATCTTCCTCTAACTGATTTTCACCTCCGTTTGATTCAACGGAGACAAAACGCTCTAGTGAATAGTCTTTTCGAATTTTCTCTAACAATTGTTCTGACATGTGTTTGATAGGACGATTTCGCTCATAGGTCATCACATGCAGTTCAATGGCTGGATTTGCTTCCATCAAATCCAAAAGACGCGCCATCGCCTGATCATATACATCAGGTGTAATCCCATCAATAAGGAAATAAATGATCAATTCTTTGATTGTCTGACTTTGTCCTAAACGAAGACGGGTATCAAAAGGTGTGACCCTCGTCATATTTCGGACAACCAAGGAATGCTTAGCAACTTCCTGCTGAAGAGCCAGTTCAAGGGCTTCGGAGTCAATAACAATCAAGTCTGACTCTGCCATGACACGTGACAGGGATGGTGTATCGGATATATCAAAACGATTCCCAAAGAAGGAAAAAATCTTTTTATAGGCTTTAAAATGATCCAAAATTAATCCGTTATGACGGACATCTGAAGCAACGACCAAGGTATCCTGCTCTGTCAAAACCTCTGTTTTCAATACGTGCAGTCGTTCAGCAAACAACTCTTCCCAATCCTGATAAGTAGCTTTTAGAAATCTTTTATCAGAATTTGGATTCACTTCTATTTTGTGTTCTCTGTCCGTCAAATATTCACGAACCTGCCAGACACCAAACTCATTCAAATAGTCCTGAAAGTCAGCAACTCCATCTTTAAAATAGAGAATGCTAGACAAAAATCCCCTATCATCAAAGTGATATCTTTTGATTTCTTTTCCTTCTTCTAAAAAGTGAATCTGGAGCAAGTTTCCATTTTCAGCAAAATGGACATCAGCTATACTTTTTTCTCCTTGCATTGCCACCACTTTAAAAGGAGTATAGACAAAGCTAACACCTAGAGGCCATCCCAATTTTTTAAAGTCAATCACCCTGGTTTCTTCTCTACGAATATTTTGAATATCATCAAAGAAAGACCAGTAGCGACTGCTTAGTAAGTCCTGCTTGTGTAAAAAATACCGCAATTGGGGTTGGTAACTTAATAAGAGAATGGCAGACTCTTCTTTTAGATTTTGAAACATCTTCAGTTGATTGACAGCATCATCAAAACTCATGTTCTCAAAAACACGAAACCAGAGTGGCGTTTCAACAGCCCACTTCTGATCTCCACTGTACCAAGAAGGAATAAAATAATACATGTTTTCTCCTTTAAATCAAATCGTTGTACTGTTTCCAAGTCTCCATTACATTGATCTGCTCCACAATACCAATCATAAGGGTGGTCATAATATAAATATTATTAATCAACAAGGCAAAGCTCATCTGACCAGATTGGCTCCATACAATCAACATCGGCAATCCCCCCATAATAGATGTATAAATTGCACCGATAATGGTCAAACGCCACAAATATTTATTGATATACTTCTTCGTCGCAAGACCTGGACGCACACCTTCGATGAAATCACCCCCCTTTTGCATGCCCTCCGCAATCTCACCTGGATCTAAATTAAAATAGGCAAATCCGATAGCAAGAATAAATAGGAGGAAAATATAGAAGAGAATTCCTGGTAATTGAGAAATACTAAAGTTAGCTGAGAGGTATTGTAGCCATTGATTATTAGGGAAGAACCCTAAGAGGATGGCTATCAGAATCGGAGGCAGGGTCATCAGCGTCATAGCGTACATGAAGGGCATTCCGCCTGCCGGTGTCATTCTCAAGGGAATATAGGTCCTTTCGGCAAAGGAACTCACAATTGTTATCCGGCGAATCGGGATACGATACTCAGCCCGATAAACAACCAATGTTATCCAGATTAATAAACTGGAACCGAGTACGATTGCCAAAGCAATGAGGCTCCATTCTAAAGCGGTAAAACTATTTAAACTGATGAGTGCTGCGATGTTCAACAGGAAGTTCAAGGTCATATTTGAAATGATGATAACCGATGGTCCGCCGACTCCTTTTTGAGCATTGAGATTAGCCAACCAAGTCAAGACATAGCTACCAGCGATCATAATGACCATGGATGAAATACGCAACATTGTCTGGCTCGCAGATCCGAACGCCGCAATATCATAATAATCACTGACACTACTAAAACCATAGGACTGAATCAAGGCGACAATAAACATCAGACTCATTTGGTACAAGTGTGTTTGACGTTTGGTCGCGGCTTTTACAATCTCAAATAGGCTTAAAAAACGCCAGAGAATCATACTTGTCATCCATGGACTTAAGCCCAAAGAAAACAGATTCTGCATGGAAAAATTTCCACCAGATACCATAGCAAGGGTATCAAGAGAGTTGGTCAGGTCGAATCCTGTAGTGCTTATATTGTCATATAACGGTACAGTTCCAATTGGAATATATTTCCCTACCATATATATAAAGACAATACCGATAGACCAAAGTACTCGCTTTAAAATGAGCGACCCTTGGATCTTTTTCTGTAACTGTTTTAACATCTTTCTCCTCTTTCTATCATATCTAAGGATGTTGTTCTCACATATGATAGAGCGAAAACAGTTTGTTTTCGCTACCTCAGTAGTTTACAATCCCTACCTTATTTTTTCCTAAATAGCCTAAGATGGCTTGTTCCACTTCTCTAAAATTGCAATTTTTTGCAAACATTTTTGATATTCTTGCATGTGTCCAGATGCTAAGTAACTGTCCTTATGGAGATTCAATCGCCAACGGTAGGCCCTTAATTCTTCAGAAACATCAAAACCGATTAAACTAAGAATGGTGACACGTTCCTCAATACTTTTCAAGGGAAAAACATAAGTTGTTTCCACCGTTTTTGTAACGCTGGTTTCACGTTTTCGATGATAGTAGAGAGCTGTATTTGTAAATACGATACGGTCAGCCATCAGATATAGCTTCCAGGTTGTGTAATCATCTTCCACTTTTTCATCTTCTGGATAGCTGATATTTTCAAATAGGGCGGCCTTGTACAACTTACACCACGGTACAGTGAAACATTGACTGAAAGCGAATCGTCCATTGTATTCCCTAGCAAACCATTCTTGTGGAGTAAACACTTCTTGAAAATAATCTTTCTCCGTCACATGGAAGGCAAAGCTACCGCGTTCTTCCATAAACTGAGTAAAGTTGACAATGGCTATGTCAGAATCCGTTTCTTTCAAGGCACGATAGAGAACCTCTATATGGTTCGACTCCAACCAATCATCATTATCTACAAAAAGAACATAATCTCCTGTAATCAGTGGAAGGGCTGAATTACGTGCAGCACCAACGCCTCCACCACCTAGTTTTTTATTGATCAGACGGACGCGACTATCCATTTGCCGGTAGGCTTCACAAACCTCCGCACTACCATCCGTCGAGCCATCATTGACAAGAATCAACTCAATATTGCTATAGGTTTGGGAGAGAATACTATCGATACATTGTTTTAAGTAGGGGCCTGCATTATAAACAGGTACAATGACTGAAACTTTTTCCATCTAGCCCTCCCTCTTCTGGTAGGTTTCATATAAATCAATTTTTGCGCAAATAGTACGATAAAGATCGATCTGTCCTGCATAGAGGGCATCTCCACGACACTTTTTCAAGCGTGCTACATAAGATGTAATTTGAGCAGCCGGATTATAACCAAGGGCCACCATCAAAGAAATTCGCTCTTCTGCATTAGAAACCATCGTTGCTATATCATCATGCATGGCAGTTCTAGATAAACCATCAGCCCGTTGGGAATAATAGTAAGGTCCCTCGTTTGTAAAATGAATCTGATTAGCCTTCAGGTAGAGCTTGTAAATGGTTGCATCATCTTCACGAAGTCGACCAACAGGATAACGAATATCACCAAAAAGTTCCCGTTTAAACAACTTCAAAGGTGAAAAAGTAAAGGCGAGGTGCATATTGTTTTTCATATTACCCTCTAAATCCATCCACTCCTGTACAGAATAAACTTTCTGGAAGTAGGATTCCTTGGTGTGATAGAAAAGAAAACTCTGTCTCTCCTCATTGAATGAAGAAAAATTAGTTGCTGCAATGTCTGAACCTGTCGAAACTGCCGCTTGATACAAATGCTCCAAGTAAAAATCTTCTACAAAATCATCCGAATCGATAAAGGTAATATAGGCTCCCCTAGCCTCATCAATTGCACGGTTTCGAGCAGCTGACACCCCCCTATTTTCCTGATGAATAACTCGAACGCGCTGGTCTTTTTTGGCATAATCTTCTAAAACAAAAGCTGAACCATCCGACGAACCGTCATTGACCAATAACAATTCAAAATTGGTGTGGGTTTGCTTCAACAGCGAGTCCAAACAACGAGTTAGATAGGGTTTGACATTATAGACTGGGACAATCACACTGATCAGGTCCTGATTCATTTCCTTCTCCTCTTCGACTATTGGCGACTTGACTGGAACCTCAACCCATTCCAATACCTGACTGAGGTAGTCCGCATCAACTTCCTCGGCAATATTTTCATCATAATTGAATTCAGCTGTGTGCTTATGCTCCAATTTAACCTTCGTTTCAGCCTTCATTTTGAACCATTCATACTCTGAATCAATATGGCCTAGATCAATTGCCTGATAGCCTTGCATGGTCAAATCATATGAGAGCAATTTAGCTGTTGGACCCAACATCAAGATAATCAATTTGTCCTCGGCATGTCGGAGGATAGCTGAAATAATCTGATCGTAAGATGAAAAGGCGTTTCTGGACGGACAAATAATCCTTGAAACGGACTTAGCTCCATCAAACAAATCATTTCCCATACCAGAGCGAGAGGTTTCACCCTCGACAATCAATATGTCTCGATTTTCCCAGAGCCCTTTTATAGCTTCAAAATATTGATCTGACTGGCTCTTATCTACTAAATCGATATAAGGACGCGATAAGAAGGTTGAACCATACCAATCTGATTGACACTCTTCCTCATAAAACTGATGGTATTTTTCAAAATGTTTCTTCCAAAAATAGCGAGCATTACTATTATAACGCTCTAGATTTTGGAAAACATCCGGTAAGCATACCAACAACTGCTCATTACTTGGTTTTTGTAAAATTGCTTTCAAGGCCTGAGCCAAGTCCTTATCATAGGCTTGATAAGGAATACTGTGTCCAAGAATCAAATCAATCTCACCATCGCCAAAACGAGCAACGGAAGCCTTATTTTCCTGAATATAGGTCAGACTTTCTAAAATGGGTAGTACCCGAATTTCTTCTAATTTTCTCATAAACTTTCATCACACTTAGCTTTAAAAACAGCTTCAGTTAATAACCTTCTTGTAAAAAATCCCTGACGAACAAGGGAGCTAAAGGAACGAACCCTAGCTACCATAGCCTGATAGTCTTCCGCTGACATGGAATTGATTCGATCCACTGCTTCATCCAAACTATCAACAATCATCCCCAGGCCGTTATGTTCAACGATTTCTTGGTTAGCAAGTCCACGCTGGATGATGACTGGAATCCCTGCCGCCACAAAGGCTCCCAGTTTATAAGGACAGTACAAAGTCTGGTATTCCTTATCGTGATCATCCATCCATACTAAACCAAATCCACCCGCTGACATCTCTAGCAATAGCTGCTCATCTGGCCGATAAGAGAAATGTTTCACTTGATCTGGTAATTCGACTTCTTGACGAGCATACAAATTTAGCTGGACATCGTAGTTCCACGATTTGACAAAACTAAAACGATCAGGCGAACCAGGAAAGTGAATTTCTTTTTTGAAACTTGCTGGCAACTGTGGAACACTGGTCGGATGGTCCCACATTCCCTGTACAATCGTTTTAGAGACTGTTAATCCGTGTCGTTTCAGATTGTCAATCATTTGTTGACTCGGCGCCACAATCACATCCGCCTGGTTGTAGTAGGCAATTGTACGGTCCATCAAGTAGTAGTTTCCTGCAAACATTAATGGAACAACATCGTGAATGAAAATGACAATTTTAATCTGGTAGGCACGCAACTTGGCCATTAGTTTTTCATCAAATGCCGTCGTATTCCAGGTCGGAGTCTGAAAAATAACCACATCTCCATGTCGCAAGCCGGCAACGACTCCGTCCAGACGTTTGCTGAGTTCCTCTGGTGTGTCTGCATCCATTCGGTAGGCATGAATAGCCAACTCACGATAACCAAGCGTCGTCGCAATGTCAGTCACCATATTTTGACAAATTTGCGCCGTACTTGATGCAGCATGACCATTTAAGTTTGTTATATATATTCGCATTTATTTTTTACCATATTTTTCTATCATTTGCCTACGGAATTCCAATTTTTTATAAGCTACCATATCCCCCTGACGCAATTTGCTATCACGATTAATCTGTGAGCGCCATTTATAGGCTGCAATTTCCTTAGTCAAATCAAAACCAAGCAAGCCCAAAACCTCAATACGTTCTGCTACTGGCTCTGTTGAAAAAATAGTTGCTTGGTCTGCCGTTTGTGTCATGGACCCTTCATTGACTCGATAAATCAAACTGGAACGATGCATATAGGCAATCTTATCTGCAACTAGGTAGGTTTTCCAAGTTGTACGATCATCTTCTCCATACCCATCTGTTGGATAGAGAATATTGTCAAACAAGGACTTTTTATACATTTTAGACCATGGAACCGTAAAACAAAGGCTGATATTATGTCCCACACCATATTGATAATTAAACCACTCCTCAGGCGTATATACAGCCTCATAATAATCTTCTGGCCAAATATGTAGATTGTAGTGACCTGTATCTTCGTAGTATTGGGTAAAGTTTGAAATGGCTACATCACTACCTGTACGCTGCATCAAATCATATAAATCACTCACATGGTTGGGGTCAATCCAGTCGTCTGCATCTATAAATACAATGTATTCCCCTGTCGCTACATCAAGGGATGTATTCCGTGCAGCACCAAGGCCTTCATTCTGTCGCTTATGAATCACTCTCACACGCGGGTCTTGAAGTTTTAATTGCTCACAAAGAAGAGCTGAACCATCTTTGGAACCATCGTTAATCAGTAATATTTCTAAGTTTTCATAGTCTTGAGACATAATAGACTCCACACATTGTCTCAGATGTTTTTCACCATTATAAACTGGTACTATGACACTGATTTTTTCCATGCTTCCTCCCAAAAATAAACTATTTTCCATTATATTATATCATAGCATTCCCACCAAATATTTGCAAGAACCATTAAAAAAGGAGGGGAGCCCCTCCTATCTATAAATTCCCCAATGGTGATGCGCAGTCCACAAACCTGTCACCATTGACTGTACCAATTCTGGATCAAGCAATAATTCCGAAACCTCTCTGCCATTTAAAAAGCCTTCTTCATTTTTAAAGCCTGTAAATGCCTGACAGCGCTCCTCTAATTGCTTGCGAATCTCTAGATGTTTCTGTGGGTTCGATAAGGGATGATTGACATCATAGGCACCCGATAAAAAGTCCTCTACGGTCATGTGATGAGCCAATTCACGCAAACCAGCAAAACGCCCTTCTTCAAAACCTTTTTTCTGAATATTCAATACTGGTGTCCCAAGTGCCAAACACGGTAAGGTCCCATGCAAACGAGTTGTGACAACAAAGCGAGCTGATTGATAAAGATAAAGGTAATACTGAGCCACTTTCATACGACGAGATGGTGTCATATACTGATGATTAACATCCGCACTCATCCGAATGACGGGATAGACAGATTCCTTAGCCAATTTATCAAAAACAGCATTGGGCAAATCAATCGCCAAGACAAAATCCTGCTTTTTTACATTCTTTTCTGGTTGAATGGTTAATGTCAAGCAACCAGACCAGTACGAGTCCACACCGATCGATTCAAGGAAGTCTTTGGTGGCTCCACTCCTCGCACCAACTGGACCATATTTTTTGAAAAATGCTCTATTTTCTTCTGTAGAAAATTGCTCTTGCACCGGTTCATCGATAAACATCGATATCAATATGAACAGCTCCCTGTCAAGTGGACAATGAAATAATAAAAGATTAGGCGGCGGCCTTGTTCCTCATTTCAAGAGGGGCAAGGCCGTTGTTGCGCTCTTGAAAACGTTGGTGATT
>NZ_POPB01000316.1 GCF_002964045.1 Streptococcus suis
TAAGTTCATACCAACTGTTCGTGTGGTAAAGGTAGGTCCGAATCGCTCCTTTCATATAAAATTCGCCATGGAAATCATAAAAAGTTGGCTGTTTATATGTAGATTGTGATGGGTGGTTACTAACTCGGAAAACCTTATAATAATAATTATTCCAAAGAATGCAGCCATAAATTGATTTCGTCGTTTTCGATTGATAAAGACTTAAAACTTCCTCGTCAGGATTGAGTATAGAATGAATAATCGGTCCCAACTTTTCTTCTGTCCAGACCATACTTCTCCCCTTGAACACATGTTTTTGTTTGTTTTATATTATTATATCATATATGTATTTTT
>NZ_POPB01000317.1 GCF_002964045.1 Streptococcus suis
CCAAGAGAGTAGAAACAGAAAGAAAAACACAGACAGTTCGGCTGGATTTCATCTGAAGCAGCTCAATCTGTCTGTGTATTTTTTTAGTTATTGGCTAGTTTTTGCCCAGCCTCTTTTTATTTACGATTAAAATATATGGAAATCAACGTGATTCAGTTAAAAAAATACTGTCTAGAACATTGTAAATTGAAAACGGTTGGACTTTATTTTTCCATTTCATCGATTCTCTGTATTCTCTTAGTGCCATTTTTACTCCTTATGACGGTATTTTAAATGGCTATTCACTATTGTAAGCAAGATGTCACATACCTAGACATCTGCTGGATTAATGTCATGATGGGGTAGAAAATGATCAAGTAGTCTTTGAGAGTCACAGGGCATAGAATAAAACCCTGAGCTTGGGCTCAGGGGGAGTTTTCTAACTATAATGTTTGAATAGCGAATGAGTTGCTTGATGGATGGTGCGAGCCGTTTCTGCATTATTCATGGTATAAAGATGGACACCTGCGACATCATTGGTTACCAAATCGACAATCTGATCAACGGCATAGGCTAGGCCAGCTGCACGTAGGGATTCAGGATTGTGCTCGTATTTTTCCAAGATGGCCTTGAATTTACGAGGGAGGCGAATATTCTCACAAGTTTTCAAGAGACGAAGTGCCTGATTCCTGTTGATGATAGGCATAATACCTGCGATAATAGGCACTTCGATGTCTGCGAGAGAACATTTCTCCTGAAAGTTATAAAATGCTTCGTTATCGAAGAAGAGTTGCGTGACCAAGGTTGAGCAACCAGCATCAACTTTCTTCTTCAAATTTTTGATGTCGGATACAGAATTTGGTGACTCAGGATGAACTTCAGGATAACAGGCTCCGATAATGTCAAAATGTGGAGCTTCTTCCTTGATAAAGGAAATCAAGTCAGTTGCATACTGGAAGTCCTCTTTAGGGGGAATACCTTCAATAATGTCGCCACGAAGGGCTAATATCTGGTGAACGCCGATTTCATCAAGAGAGTGCAGCACAGACCGAACCTTTTCTTTGGTTAAGTAGGCGGCTGGTAAATGGGCAATGGTTGGGATATGTAACTCGTTGTGTACATGGTCAGCCAATTTAACAGTCGTTTCTTCTACGTTAAGGTTGTTATTGCTACAAGTCACACTGATAAAATGAGGGGCCAAACCCTGCATCTCATCAAGTGTTAGGAGTATCTTTTCATTGCCTACTTCTGGTTTTGGAGGAAAAATTTCAAATGAGAGACTTGGGGTTTGACCAATCATAAATTAGAGTTCCTTTCTGGCTGCCTTAGCTGCTTGGGTCAAGTGGATAAGGCTAGATTTTGTTTCTGATTCGCCACGCGTTTTAAGACCGCAGTCTGGGTTAATCCAAACTTTTTCTTTCGGTACTTTTGCAAGGATGGCTTGGATAGTGTGTGCAATTTCATCAACTGCAGGGACACGTGGAGAGTGGATGTCATATACACCAGGACCTACCTGAGTTTGGAAGTTCTTAGCCTTGAGTTCATCGAGGATGACTAGATTTGAACGGCTAGCTTCAAAGGAGATAACGTCCGCATCCATATTGTCGATGGCAGGAATGATGTCTGTAAATTCGCTATAGCACATGTGAGTATGGATTTGTGTGTCTGGTGCAACAGTTGAGTGAACCAAACGGAAGGCTGGAATTGCCCAGTCAAGATACTCGCTGTACCAGTCGCTACGGCGGAGTGGTAATTTTTCACGAAGTGCTGCTTCGTCGATTTGGATAATCTTGATACCTGCAGCTTCAAGGTCGAGAACTTCTTCCTTGATAGCAAGGGCGATTTGAAGAGTTGACTCTTTGATAGAGATATCTTCACGTGGGAATGACCAGTTGAGGATGGTTACAGGACCTGTCAACATCCCTTTGACTGGTTTGTTGGTACGGCTTTGTGCATAGCTAGACCATTTAACAGTAATTGGGTTCAAGCGAGTAACATCACCCCAGATGATTGGTGGTTTTACTCCACGAAGTCCATAAGATTGGACCCAACCGTTTTTGCTGAAGAGGTAGCCAGATAGGTTTTCACCGAAGTATTCAACCATGTCGTTGCGTTCAAATTCACCGTGAACCAGTACATCGAAGTCAACTTCTTCCTGCCACTTGATCCACTCATCCGTACGTGCTTCTACAAAAGCATCGTACTCTGCTTCGGTAATTTCGCCACGGCGGAAAGCCAAACGTGTGCTACGAACGTCCTTGGTTTGAGGGAAGGATCCGATAGTAGTTGTTGGAAGAAGGGGTAGGTTCAATTTTTCGCGTTGAATAGCTTCACGTTCTGCAAAGACAGGGAGACGAGTGTAGTCTGCATCAGTCAAACCTGCCAAGCGGTCTGCAAGAGCTGCATCACGACCAACACGCTCAAGGGCAAATAGCTCCTTGTTGGCTGTGAGAGCCGCTTCCCCTTGACCATTACGGATAGCATCCAAATCGCGCAACTCGCTCAATTTTTCAACCGCAAAGGCAAAGTGATTGAGGATAGCTGGCTCAAATACTTCATTAGCTGTAGTAAATGGTACATGAAGAAGGGAACAAGAAGTTGTTAGAACGACATGTTCAGCTGGGATAGCCTCCAAGACAGCAAAGCTCTTTTCATAGTTGTTACGCCAGATGTTTTTACCGTTGACGATACCAGCGTAGAGGGTCTTATCAGTCGGGAAGCCTGTTGCTACAAGTGCAGCTGTTTCCTTACCTTCTACAAAGTCAAGACCGATGGCATCGACTGGTAGGTTTGTTAATTCTGTGTAAATATCACGCACATCTCCGAAGTAGGTTTGGATAAGGACTTGCAAGCCTTTCTTGTCTGCTAATAGAGTTTGGTAAATATTGAGGAAAAGGGCTTTTTCTTCAGCAGTCAAATCCTTGACCAAGCTAGGCTCGTCTAACTGAATTTTTTCAGCACCAAGTTCTACCAATTTTGCAAATACTTGTCCATAGGCAGCAACCAAGCTATCTGCTACATCTTCAGCTTTCAGACCTTCTTCAAAATCAGTTAATTGCAAGAGAGTGAATGGACCAATCAAAACTGGACGAGTAATAATTCCCAGATCCTTTGCTTCTTGGAATTCATCGAAAATCTTATGACCAGCTAGTTTGATTTCTGTGTCTTTTTCAATAGTTGGAACGATATAGTGGTAGTTGGTGTTGAACCATTTTTTCATTGGTCTAGCACGAACATCACCCTTATCTCCTTGGTAGCCACGCGCCAACGCAAAGTATTTTTCAAGGTCAGTCAAGTCAAGCTCTTGAACGGCTTTTGGTACGATGTTGAAGAGTACAGCTGCATCCAAAACATTGTCATAGTGTGAGAAGTCATTGCTTGGGATTTCAGTAATGCCAGCTTCTTTAACAATAGTCCAGTGCTTTGCACGCAGGTCTTTAGCTGCTGTCAAGAGCTCTTCTTGTGGAATTTCATTTCTAAAGTATTTTTCAGTGATAAATTTTAATTCACGGTGTTCTCCGATACGTGGGAAGCCGATAATAGTTGTTGTCATAGGATTTCCTCCAAAATTATTTCTATGTTCATATCCTAACAGAAAAGCAAACACTTGTATAATTGTAAAAAATTAGAGATAGTTATAAGTATTGACTATAACGGATGAAAAATGAGCTACTTTTTGATATTTCTACTATATAAAAGTCTGAAAAACGCCTGTTTATCAAGCTTGACTTTTTAATTCCGGCTCCGATATAGTTTTTTCTTAAGCCTGGTATAGATTTTATCTATGGAAGGGTAACAGGCATGCTCATGCTTGAGAGCAATAGTTTATTGGTCGGTCTGATAGTTATTTTTTATCGGCCCATAAAACTTCTATATTAGACAGGCTTGGCTGGTCGTGTTAAAATGTAAAAAATCACAGAAAGGAGTTTCTCATGGGAAAAGTCATTATTGGAATTTCAGGAAATGAACAAGAATTTCCAACAAAATCTGGTCGAGTTTACGTGACAGTTGCGCGTGAATTGGCAGACAGTGTTCGTCAGGCAGGTGGTGTCCCAATGGTCATCCCGATGGGAACTCCTGATTTAGCCAAAGACTATATCGACATGATTGATAAGTTGATTTTATCAGGTGGTCAACATGTTGATCCAAGTCTGTATGGGCAAGAACGTTTAATTGATAGTGATGATTACCTATTGGAGCGTGACGAATTTGAATTGGCTTTGATTAAAGAAGCACTCCGCCAAGGGAAACCGATATTTGCGGTCTGCCGTGGCATGCAGTTGCTCAATGTCGCACTTGGTGGTAGCTTAGAACAGGAAGTGGCTGACCATTGGCAAGAGGATATAGAAGGAACTTCGCATCGTTTGCAGGTTAAACCTAAAAGTCGTGTTAGTCAACTATTTGCTCAAGGAAGCTCCATCAATTCTTTCCATCATCAGCGGATCAAAGATTTGGCACCTGGTTTGGTGGCAACTGGTCTGGATCTGAGAGACGGTACGATTGAGGCCTATGAAAGCAAGGGCAAGCAGGCCCTGTTTGGTCTTCAATGGCACCCAGAATTTCTATACAATGACTGCAAACAGCATAGAAACTTATTTCAGTATCTGGTGGAGGTATTTTAGTCATATTCTTTGCACTCAAGTAATTGAGTGTTTTTTGTAATAATTTGCCAGTAAATACTTTATAAATCAGATAAAATTGTATATAATAACACTAATTAAAGGAGGGCTATATGATTAAGAAATGTCAAGAATCCAAAGGTTATGGAAGTATTAGAAAAGGTATTCATGGGGCAGTCGGAGTGCTAGCCCTAGGTTTGCTGTTTTCTACTACGGCTGTTGTTTATGCTGATGAAGTGAGTGAGAATACTCCCACAACAGCAAGTTCTGAACAAGTTATAAATGCTTCAGAAACTGTTGAATTAACTGCAGATAATGATGTCGCAACATCAACTTCAACTGGAACTATAGGAAACGAGGGGACTTCGGAGGTTGAAACCACGACAGCTACAAATTCTTTGGTAGCAGAAGCGGTTTCTTCAACTGCTGTAGAAACAAGTAATGCAAATGGGGAGTCAATTTCAACTACACCAGATTCAAATACGGATTTAGCGGTCAATATTTCACCGGCCAGCGCTTCAGCAATAGATGGAGCTGCAGAGGTATTGGAAGACCGTACAGCACCCAAACTGGTTTCTTATACATTAGATAAAACCGATTATCAATCAGGTGAAACTGTAACCTTAACAGTTGATTCTGAGGAAGATAGCAACCTTGCGACTGTATCTGCAGATTTTAGCTCATCAGATGGTAGACAAAGTCTTTATTTTTCTTCTAGCAGTGTCGAAAAGTTGGCAAATGGCTTATATCGTTCAGTATTAACTAGTTCAATTCCAGAAAATCGCCCAAGTGACATTTATAATTTAACTTTTATATCTCTAAGAGATGAGATTGGAAATAATGTAACTTATTATGATTCTTCAAACAATTCATGGTCAGAACATACATTTGCACCACTTTCGATGACGGTTACTGGTACAGTGACCGACCGTACCGCACCCAAACTGGTTTCCTATACATTAGACAAAAGGGAATATCGGGCAGGTGAAACGGTAACCTTAACGGTTGATTCTGAGGAAGATAGCAACCTTGCGACTGTATCTGCAGATTTTAGCTCATCAGATGGTAGACAAAGTCTTTATTTTTCTTCTAGCAGTGTCGAAAAGTTGGCAAATGGCTTATATCGTTCAGTATTAACTAGTTCAATTCCAGAAAATCGCCCAAGTGACATTTATAATTTAACTTTTATATCTCTAAGAGATGAGATTGGAAATAATGTAACTTATTATGATTCTTCAAACAATTCATGGTCAGAACATACATTTGCACCACTTTCGATGACGGTTAACAGTATTACTTCAGGTTCAGTCTTGATTCATTATCAACTTGAAGATGGGACTGCCATAGCTGAAGACAAGAGAATTTCGGGCGTAGTGTCAACGTTAGCATTGGGTTCGGAAGAACCAGTTGCGACAGGGATTACATACGATACTAGTGGCGAAGCTCCATTACTTCTGAACGGCATGGATGGTAGGCAATATTATAAGGTTAAAGTAGACGGTGTAGAGCAGGGGCTTTTGAAAGCTGGTTTGACGAAAATAACCTATACCTATACACCTTATTTAGTATCCACAGAGCAGGTCGAAAAGAAAACAGGCAAAGTGATTGTTCAGTATCAAACAAGGACAGGGCAAACGCTTAAAGAATCAGTAGAAGCTGTTCCAGAGACATTGATTAGTTATCGTGAAAAGACAATTTATGCAGATGGATCAGAGAGTTTGTCAGAACCAATTCAAAACTATCCAACTTTCTATGCCTATGATTATCAAGTACAGAAAATTGAGCAAAATGGCAAAATTTATAGATTATCTTATGAGAACCAACCTTCTCTCTATGGAGAACTTGTAGAAGGCGATACGGTATTGACCCTACAGTATATTCCGATTCCTAAATTGGAATCCCTGATATTTGATAAAGAGTCTTACCAGCCTGGGGACAACCTGACTGCAAGTTTTGTGGTTTCGTCTGAAGAGGAGATGGAGCGTATTTACTTTGATCTATCTGATAAAAAATTAACCAGTCAGTATGTGCTTAGAGGAGAGAGTAATAACCCAATCAAGCTAGTGGATGGACTATATCGCTTTGATGTAACTGTACCAATAGCAAGTGATTATCCTAGGTCAGACTTATCTTTAGATTTTGTTTATTTGAATGCTAAAAACGAAAGTTCATCAAATAGTTTTTCAGAACCTGAAATTATTCAAAATATTACTACCCAGGCTATCGTCAACTCACCTAATATTGTTAGTGATTTTACCGCACCTAAGTTTATAGAGTTAGAAACTAGTCGAAATGAAGCTAAACAAGGTGAAACAGTCGAAGTGGTACTTTTAGTGGAAGATGATTCAAATATCGCATCTGTTAATCTCGGATTTGAAAGTGAGTCAGGAATACTCCGATTTGGCGAAAATATTACCAATATTGAGCAATTGGAGGGTAATAAAAAAAGGATAACCTTATCGGAAACAATTCACTATTCTTATTCGCTAGGTCAATATGAGTTGAAGTATTTATATCTGACAGATATTTATGGCAATACGAGTTATTTATCTACTGTTGATAGTTTGCCTGCGAAATCCATAGTTGTCAATCAGTCTACTGATGTAGAGAATGTAAATCCTGTTGTAGAAACGACAGTGGTAACCAATATTGAGGTTGTTGAAAAATCGAGTGGGCAAGTACTCATTCGCACGAATTTCCAAGGTGAAGACCATGAAGCAATGAAACAATTGATTCGTGAGCTAATTTCAGCATATGAAAAAGAACATGGTGTAACATTTGACTTAGCTGGTGCGGGGGGGACTCAAATCTCTTCAAGGTCAGTTACCGTTGGAAATCGAACTCAAACTGATGTAATTCGTTCATACCAGCAACTGGTTGTAAACACATCGGATACTCCTCTGCCTGAAATTGAGAAAAGACTTCTACCAGAAGGTGTGATTTATGATAATTCAACTATCAGGCAAGCCTTATATACTATTCAATTTAAAGATGGGGAATCAACTGTTAAAGAGAGTCGCCGAGTTGCAAACTCCACAATTGATAGCATTATTCGTGATGAAAGCAATGGTATTGATGAGAAGGCATATTATTTTGAATCTGTTGAGGTAAGTCAAGGTTTCACTTCAATTTTTAGTAGCGACTTGAATTATAATGGTCCCTTTTATGAAATTATTGTCAATTTGAAATCAAACTCGAAAGTAGAAAATTCGGGATCAATAACTCCGCCGATAGAGGTTGTTCCACCAGCTACTGAGACCCCAATTTCCCCAACAGAAGTCGAGTTACCAATCGTAGAAACACCGGTCACTCCAATAGAAGAGAGCTCTCCAGTGGACGAAACACCGGTCACTCCAACAGAAGAGAACTCTCCAGTGGACGAAACACCGGTCACTCCAACAGAAGAGAACTCTCCAGTAGACGAAACACCGGTCACTCCAACAGAAGTCGAGTTACCAATCGTAGAAACACCGGTCACTCCAATAGAAGAGAGCTCTCCAGTGGACGAAACACCGGTCACTCCAACAGAAGAGAACTCTCCAGTGGACGAAACACCGGTCACTCCAACAGAAGAGAACTCTCCAGTAGACGAAACACCGGTCACTCCAACTGAAGAGAGCACCCCAGTTGAAGACACACCGGTCACTCCAACAGAAAAAAGCACCCCAGTTGTAGAAACACCGGTCACTCCAACTGAAGAGAGCACCCCAGTTGAAGACACACCGGTCTCTCCAGTCGAATTGAGCACTCCAGTTGAAGACACACCGTCATCTCCAGTCGAATCGAGCACCTCAGTTGAAGACACACCGTCATCTCCAACAGAAGTAGTACCATCAGTGACTGAAAACTCAAGTATCCCAACTAAGGTAGATAAGTTGGTTAGCGAAGCACCACTACAATTAACAAAGGAAAATACTCATGATGAGGATTTGTCTTCAGCAACTACCGTTTCGGGACAGAAAGTAGAAACTGAAAAAACGTCGGCTCCTACTTTACCTAGAACGAATGGTCATCAGTCAAAACTACCAATTTTGGCGGGACTTGCACTTCTTAGCCTAACTGTAGCTAAAAGAAAAAATGATTTCTTAGGCTAGCAAACTGGGAAGTTATTATGAAAGAGGGAACTAGCTTCCCTCTTTTTATTATCAATTCTTATAATTGCAAGGGTATTTGTTATAATTAAAACTTATAACACTCTATAAAAAAAGCCAATTAGTCAGATTGACTTTTCTGTGTTAAGATAGTCTCAGTTCAATAAATTAAGGAGATATTTTTATGAAATTAAAAAAATTATTTAGTTTAGCAGCAGCTGCCTTGTCAGTAGGTGTGCTGGCTGCATGTGGTAGCTCGTCTTCTAGCTCTTCATCTGATTCATCAGCAACAACTGTTCGTGTTGGTGTGATGAGCTTGAGCGACTCTGAGCAAGCTCGTTGGGACAAAATCCAAGAAATTCTTGGTGATGATGTGACTTTGGAGTTCACTCAATTTACAGACTACTCACAACCAAACAAGGCTGTTGCAGAAAACGAAGTTGACATCAACGCTTTCCAACACCATAACTTCTTGAACAACTGGAATGAAGAAAATGGTGAAGACTTGGTTGCTATTGCAGATACTTATATCGCACCAATCCGTCTTTACTCAGGTACAGCTGATGGCAAAAACAAGTACACGAAAGTGGAAGAAATTCCTGATGGTGCAGAAATTGCGGTTCCAAATGACCCAACAAACGAAAGCCGTGCTCTTTACCTTCTTCAAGCAGCTGGTTTGATCAAGGTTGGTGTATCCGGTACAGAATTGGCAACGATTGCTGATATTACTGAAAACAAGAAAAACTTGAAAATTACTGAGTTGGATGCAAGCCAAACAGCAAGCTCACTTAGCTCAGTTGATGCAGCGGTTGTAAACAACACCTTCGTATTGGAAGCTGGCTTGGATTACAAAAATGCCCTTTACAAAGAGCAAAAAGATGAAAATTCATCGCAATGGTACAACTTGATTGCAGCTCGTAGCGACTGGGAAAAATCAGACCAAGCAGCAGCGATTAAGAAAATTATCGAAGCCTACCACACAGATGAAGTGAAAGAAGTCATTGAAACAACATCTGACGGTATGGATGAGCCAGTTTGGTAAAATGTAAATAGGTCGAGGACTGGACAGAATTGTTCAGCCCTCTATCTGTTTTTATAGAGATAAGAAAAATCTCTTAACCAGAGTCAGAAATGCGAGAGAATTTTTGATTTTGGTTAGCAGATTTGATTGATTTTCATTGAGTATGAGGAGGAAGTATGGCAGATAGTAAAATTCAAGCTTTTGAACAGGATGCGATTATTCAGCACTATTTTGAAAAGTTAAAAGTCTTGATTGCAAAGAAATCCATTTTCGCTCAACAGATTGGTCTCTTGGATGTGGCGACTTACTTGAAAGAGATGTTTGAAGAAGCTGGGGCGGAGGTTATTCTAGATGACAGTTATGCAGCACCTTTTGTCATGGCTAAGTTTGCAGCGACAGTCCCAAATGCCAAAACTTTGATTTTCTATAACCACTACGATACAGTGCCAGCAGATGCCGATCAGGTCTGGGAGAAGGGGAACCCCTTTGAATTGACCATTTCCGATGGCTATATCTATGGTCGCGGGGTAGATGATGATAAGGGGCATATCACAGCTCGTCTGTCAGCCTTGAAAAAATACCTGGCTAGACAAAACGGTCATTTGCCAGTCAATGTAATCTTTATTATGGAAGGGGCAGAGGAGTCAGCTTCTGTTGACTTGGATAAGTACCTTGCCAAATACAAGGAAGACTTGCTTGGAGCTGACTTGTTGGTTTGGGAACAAGGGCATCGCAATAGCCTGCATCAGCTAGAGATTGCTGGGGGAAACAAGGGAATTGTGACCTTTGATCTTCAGGTCAAATCAGCTGACTTGGATATTCATTCTTCCTTTGGTGGTGTCATTGATTCTGCAAGCTGGTATTTATTATCAGCACTTCAATCCATGCGGGCTGCAGATGGACGAATTCTAGTAGAGGGCATTTACGAGCAGGTACAAGAGCCAAATGAGCGTGAATTGGCCTTGGTAGAGGAATTTGCACTGGCGACCAATCAGTCTATGAAAGACATTTATGGCTTGACCCTACCAACCTTGGTAAAAGACCGTCGTGAATTTCTGAAGCGTTTGTATTTTGAGCCGTCAATTACTATTGAAGGTTTGTCAACAGGCTATCTTGGTCAAGGTGTCAAGACCATTATTCCAGCTCAGGCTTCTGCAAAAATGGAGGTCCGTCTGGTTCCTGGTTTGGAGCCACACGATGTTTTGGACAAGATTCGCCAGCATTTGGACAAGCATGGATTTGACAAAGTTGAGGTTATCTTCACTTTGGGGGAAATGAGCTACCGAAGTGATATGTCCCATCCTGCCATTGTCAATGTGATTGAATTGGCTAAAAAATTGACGCCAGAAGGAGTTGCTGTTTTGCCGACTTCTCCTGGGACAGGCCCTATGCACACAGTTTTTCATGCTCTAGGTGTGCCGATTGCAGGATTTGGATTAGGAAATGCCAATAGCCGTGACCATGCAGGTGATGAAAATGTCAGCATCGCTGACTACTATAGCCATGTTGAATTAGTAGAGGAGTTAATTGCAAGTTATGAGTAAGGAAATGATTAAGCTAGATAATATTGATGTAACCTTCCAGCAGAAGAAACGGACCATCGAAGCGGTCAAGGATGTGACCATCCATATCAATCAAGGGGATATTTACGGTATCGTAGGTTATTCTGGTGCAGGGAAATCTACCCTTGTTCGTGTCATCAATCTGTTGCAGGTGCCGACAGCGGGTAAAATTACTATTGATGAGGATGTAATTTACGAGGGAGAAAAGGTCACACTTACCCCAGCTCAATTGCGAAGCAAACGCCGTGAAATCGGCATGATTTTCCAGCATTTCAATCTGATGGCTCAAATGACGGCAGAAGAAAACGTAGCTTTTGCCCTCAAGCATTCTGGCTTGAGCAAACAGGAGAAGAAAGAAAAAGTTGCTAAGTTGTTGGACTTGGTTGGGCTTTCTGACCGTGCTGAAAACTATCCAGCTCAGTTGTCTGGTGGTCAAAAACAACGTGTTGCCATTGCCCGTGCCTTGGCCAATGACCCTAAAATCTTGATTTCTGATGAGTCTACTTCTGCCTTGGATCCGAAAACGACTAAGCAGATTTTGGCACTTTTGCAGGAATTGAATGAAAAACTGGGCTTGACCATTGTTATGATTACCCACGAGATGCAGATTGTAAAAGACATTTGTAACCGTGTGGCGGTTATGCAGGATGGTCGCTTGATTGAAGAGGGGTCAGTTTTAGAAATTTTCTCTCATCCAAAAGAAGAATTGACCCAGGATTTCATCAAAACAGCAACAGGAATTGATGAGGCCCTGGTGAAAATTTACCAGCAGGATATTGTTAAGAATTTGCCTGAGAACAGTATCTTAGTTCAATTGAAATATGCTGGTTCCAATACGGATACGGCAATTGTCAATGATTTGTATAAATTCTATCAAGTGTCTGCCAATATTTTATATGGTAATATTGAGATATTGGACCATACGCCAGTCGGTGAGATGGTGGTGATCTTATCAGGTGAACCTGGTCAATTACACCGTGCGATTGAGGCAGTGACAGAGGCCCGTGTAGAAGTGACGATTTTGAAAGGAGCAAACTAGATGTTAGAATGGATTCAAACGAATTTTCCAGATATTTATAAATTGGGCTGGGATGGTCAGACAGGTTGGTTAACACATTTTAATTTGACCCTCTATATGACCTTTGTTTCCTTTGCTTTTGGTGGATTTATGGGCTTGGTGTCTGGTTTATTCTTGGTTTTGACAGGTCCACGTGGGGTTATTGCCAATAAGACTGCCTACTGGATTTTGGACAAGGTGGCTTCTATCTTCCGAGCCATTCCTTTCATTATTTTGTTGGCGGCCATTGCTCCTTTGACAAAAATTATTGTTGGAAAAACCATTGGTACAGAGGCGGCTTTGGTTCCGCTCGCCCTTTCAGTCTTTCCTTTCTTTGCACGTCAGGTTGAAGTGGTCTTGTCAGAATTAGACCGTGGTGTCATTGAGGCTGCTCAGGCATCAGGTGCGACTTTCTGGGATATTGTCCTTGTCTATCTGCGTGAGGGGCTACCAGACTTGATTCGTGTGACGACCTTTGCCTTGGTTTCCTTGGTCGGCTACACTGCCATGGCTGGAGCCATCGGAGCAGGTGGTTTGGGACAAGTTGCGCTATCATACGGCTACCTACGGTATAATAATGATGTGACCTTTTTAGCAACTCTTTTGATTTTGGTTATCATCTTTGCCATTCAATTCATTGGTGATTTCTTGACCAGGAAGATTAGTCATAGATAGTTGCCACGATTTTCTAGACAAATGCTTATTTTTCTGCTACAATACTAGGCATGAAAGAAGGTTGTTTCAAAAGCCTGTCTAGCGAGCTTGGGAGAGTGAAAGCCAAGCCAGTCTTGAAATAATTGGCACTTTCCCAGTCGTGATCATGTCCGACTTCATCAAAATCATACAAACGAAGTAATAAATTAGGGTGGAACCGCGTTCTCAACGCCCCTATGTCTGTTGACAGGGGAAGAGAATGTGGTTCTTTTTCTGTTTTATCAGAGAGGAAAGAGAGGATATGAAGAATTTTTATCTAGTGGATAGCCAAGAACAGCTGTTTAACTATCAGCAATTTGTCTCAAAATACGAGGCAAAATGGCATGACTATATCCATTTTCTAAGGAAGGAATATCAAGTTCGTGATTTGCCCCAAGCCCTTATCTGGACAAATGAAGAAGCCGCAAGAAAATTACTTGGCCAAAGTCCCGTACCAGCCTACACTAATGATATCCGCATGGTCATGACACCAGACTTAGCAGTTTGGAAAAAGATATACCAGCATCAACTAGATAGCTACGAGAACAGCCCAGACTTGCAGACATTGAGTGCTCACTACAAAGGTTTGTCGGAAAATCATCTGTTGCAAATTATCGGTCATGAGCTGGCGCATTGGTCAGAACTTTTTCTGGATGACTTTGCGGACTATGATGCAAACATCTGGTTTGAAGAGGGCATGGTCGAGTACATCAGCCGACAGTATTTTTTGACAGAAGAAGAGTTTGCTCAAGAGCGGTTCTGTAATCAGCTCTTGGTTGACCTCTTTCAAGAAAAACACGGCTGGCATTCCTTGGATGCTTTTGGAAAATCCACTTACGAAGGAGATTACGCGAGTATTTTTTACGAGTACTGGCGAAGTTTTCTCACCATTGACCAGTTAGTAGAGAAAGCAGGTTCGGTCCAAGCACTTTTTGAAACCTATCATAAATGGGCGCAGTCAGACCAAAGCATTTCGCTACTCAACTGGTTTGTGCAGGAAGAATTATTAGAAAAAGAAATTTAAAAAGAAACAGGAGTAACTTATGGCAAAAAAACTTACATTCCACAGCGTCAGTGGCATAGTCTCCTTTCAGTCGAATTGCCACACGCTCATCGCTAGTGCGATTGAGCTAGACGCTGTACTAGTTCGCCTTTCCTAGCAATATCGGCTAGGAAGGCTCACGTCGCAAGATTATTTAAAATAGAAAGAAGGAAGAATATGTCTAAAAAATTTACCTTTCAGGAAATTATCCTGACCTTACAACAATTTTGGAATGAGCAAGGCTGCTTGCTCATGCAGGCTTATGATACGGAGAAGGGTGCGGGTACTATGAGCCCTTACACTTTCTTGCGTGCTATCGGTCCTGAGCCTTGGAATGCAGCTTATGTGGAGCCATCCCGTCGTCCTGCGGACGGTCGTTACGGAGAAAACCCAAACCGTTTGTATCAACACCACCAATTCCAAGTGGTTATGAAACCATCTCCATCTAATATCCAAGAACTCTACTTGGAGTCTTTGGAGCGTTTGGGTATCAATCCTTTGGAACATGACATTCGTTTCGTTGAGGACAACTGGGAAAATCCGTCAACAGGATCAGCTGGTCTGGGCTGGGAAGTTTGGTTGGACGGTATGGAAATCACACAGTTTACCTACTTCCAACAGGTTGGTGGTTTGGCGACAGGTCCAGTCACAGCCGAAGTAACCTATGGTTTGGAGCGTTTGGCTTCTTACATCCAAGAGGTTGACTCAGTGTACGATATTGAGTGGGCAGACGGCGTAAAATACGGCGAGATTTTTATCCAGCCAGAATATGAGCATTCAAAATACTCCTTTGAAGTATCCGACCAAGACATGCTCCTTGAAAACTTTACCAAGTTTGAAAAAGAAGCAGAGCGGGCTTTGGAAGAGGGCTTGGTTCATCCAGCATTTGACTATGTACTCAAATGCTCTCATACCTTTAACCTGTTGGATGCCCGTGGAGCTGTGTCTGTAACCGAGCGTGCAGGTTACATTGCCCGTATCCGTAACCTTGCCCGTGTCGTTGCCAAGACATTTGTGGCAGAGCGGAAAAAACTCGGTTTCCCACTTTTAGACGAAGCAACACGAGCAGAATTATTGGCCGAAGAGGTTGAATAATGCCGGTAGAACCTGAACAGAATGACAATGACAAGGCTATTGTGTTGAAAATCTGGCTGGAATTTACACAAGAATTCCAGGGAAAAGTATCAAATCAAGAACTTGGTGAGTCAATTCGTAAATGGTTGAA
This sequence comes from Streptococcus suis, assembly GCF_002964045.1. Taxonomy (GTDB): domain Bacteria; phylum Bacillota; class Bacilli; order Lactobacillales; family Streptococcaceae; genus Streptococcus; species Streptococcus suis_U. The sequence continues at coordinate 15,290 of NZ_POPB01000317.1, forward strand.
AGAGGAGTTAGAGCTTGATTGTCTAGAAGGTGGTATTATATGTCAACTAGATAATGACAATAGTCGGAGAGTTTTATTTGGTTTTGTTAAAATTGATATTGAGCATTCTGACATTATTTTTCAAAATATACAAAGCAAGAGATTTATTTATATAACTAAGGGGACTACAATAGTGAATGTGCTCAATGTAGAAAAAATAGAAATTGCAGAGGAAGATTATGACAAAGAATTTACTTGTTGAACTTGGCTTGGAAGAAATTCCTGCCTACATCGTAACCCCAGCCATGCACCAGTTGCGTGACCGCATGGCGACTTTTTTGACAGACAATCGCTTGGCTTTTGACAGCATTGATGTCTTTTCAACGCCACGCCGTTTGGCTGTTCGTGTGCGTGGTTTGGCAGATCAGCAGACTGATCTTACAGAAGATTTCAAGGGTCCTGCTAAGAAGATTGCCTTGGACGCAGACGGAAACTTCACTAAAGCTGCAGAAGGCTTTGTCCGTGGTAAAGGCTTGACGACAGCGGACATCGAATTCCGCGAGATCAAGGGCGAAGAGTATGTCTATGTGACCAAGCATGAGGCGGGTCAGCCAGCTAAGACAGTTTTGGCGGGCATTCCAGAGGTCTTGAAGGCTATGACCTTCCCAGTCAGCATGAACTGGGCATCCAACAAATTTGCTTACATTCGCCCTGTCCACACCTTGACCGTTCTCTTGGACGATGAGGCACTGGATATGGATTTCTTGGACATTTCATCAGCTCGCATCAGTCGTGGTCATCGTTTCCTTGGAAATGAAACCGAGATTGCAAGTGCAGATTCTTACGAGGCTGATTTGCGTGCACAGTTTGTTATCACTGATCCCGCAGAGCGTCAACATATGATTGTCGAGCAAATCCAGGCTATCGAGGACAAACACAATGTGACAGTTGAAATTGATGAAGATTTGCTCAATGAAGTTCTCAACCTGGTCGAGTACCCAACTGCTTTCATGGGTTCCTTTGACACCAAATACTTGGAAGTGCCAGAAGAAGTTTTGGTCACTTCTATGAAAAATCACCAACGTTACTTCGTGGTGCGGGATAAGGCTGGCAAACTCTTGCCAAACTTCATCTCCGTCCGCAACGGTAACGACCAACACCTTGACAATGTCATCAAAGGGAATGAAAAAGTCTTGGTGGCTCGTCTGGAAGACGGCGAGTTCTTCTGGCGTGAAGACCAGAAACTCAAGATTGCTGACTTGGTAGAGCGACTCAAAGTCGTGACCTTCCATGAGAAAATCGGCTCACTTTACGAGCACATGGAACGCACCAAGGTGATCGCAGAAAAACTGGCTGACTTGGCTGGCTTGTCTGCGGATGAAAAAGCAGATGTGGCGCGTGCGGCGGACATCTACAAGTTTGACCTCTTGACAGGCATGGTCGGCGAGTTTGATGAATTGCAAGGGATTATGGGTGAGAAGTATGCACTTCTTGCAGGGGAAAAACCTGCGGTGGCAGCAGCAATCCGTGAGCACTACTTACCAAACTCAGCAGAAGGCGAATTGCCTGAGAGCAAGGTTGGTGCGGTCTTGGCATTGGCTGATAAATTTGATACCCTCCTATCCTTCTTCTCAGTTGGCTTGATTCCTTCTGGCTCAAACGACCCTTACGCCCTTCGTCGTGCAACACAGGGTATCGTGCGGATTTTGGAAGCATTTGGTTGGGAAATTCCATTGGATGAGTTGATTGCAGAGCTCTACAGCTTGAACTTTGCCAGCTTGACCTATGACAACCAGCCAGCTGTTATGGACTTTATCCGTGCCCGTGTAGAGAAGATGATGGACAAGGCCATTCCGAAAGACATCCGTGAGGCTGTACTTGCCAGCTCAACCTTTGTGGTCAGACTACAACTGGCAGCCAGCTCTGCTATTTTCCAAAAATCAAAAGAAGCTGACTATAAGGAAGCCGTGGAAAACTTGTCACGGGTTTTCAACTTGGCTGAAAAGGCGGAGGTGACTGCGATTGACGAGGCCCTCTTTGAAAATGAGCAGGAGAAAGCCCTTGCTGCAGCAGTGGCTGGCTTGGAGTTGACGGAAGACATGGCAGGCAACTTGGACAAGCTCTTTGCTCTCAGCCCAATCATCGCGGCCTTCTTCGACAATACCATGGTTATGGCAGATGACGCAGCAGTCAAAGCCAACCGCTTGGCTCTATTGAAAGCTCTGGCGGATAAGGCAAGTGCTGTGGCGGTCTTCAATCTCTTGAACACGAAATAGAAATATTATTATGAAAAGAAAAGATTTTGTAACATTTTTAAATCAGTTTGGTTTATCTTTTCAAGATTTTCAAAAAAGCTGGTTTAATTCACGTCAAATACAAATTACGTTCGGTACGGCAATACAAGATACGAAAGAGGAACGTTATAGAAAGGTTTCTAGCTATCTTGATAGTGTATCAGATAAAGGGTTAAAATCTTTTTACTCTAAAATAGATGAGTATATTAGTACTCCAGATGCTGACAGATTTAAATACATCAAACAAGAAATTGATAAGAGAATTTTCATAGCAGGTAAGGGGGTATTTCGTAAACTATCCTATCAATTAGGGCGAGGGACTAAGCTATATAGAATAGTTAGATTACCTGATGACGACAAAGAAGTTTCAAAATTTAAGGAAATAGTTCCGATAGAATTTGTAAAACAATACAGATTGAATAGGGGAGATGAGCAAATGTTTTATGCTGCTTTTTCTAAGGAAATTGCAATTGCTGAAACAGGTGTTACAGATTTGGATAAGTATGCATTACTGACATATGAAGTAAAATCAGATGTTGACCTGCTTGCAATCGTTAGGAACTCAAGCATTTTAGCTACAAGAGATAAATTCACAGCATTTTATGGAGCCAAGTCTAATGAAATTTTGGTTAATATCTTCTCAAGACCAGCCAGCCCAAATGGATCTGAATATGAACTTTCAAATTATATTAGAAGATGTAATGAGTTTTCTTTAGATACCAAGCATTCAGGTTGGATTTATCCGTCTGTTAAAAGTACAAATACTAATGGAATTGATTTTCGGACATCTTGCGTGGCATTTCCATTAGAACATTATCTAAATGTTGTTGATTTAGATAGTGTAAAGTGGGAATTTAGTCAAGCTTGTGAAAGTATTGATTATAATTATTAGCTTTTTAAAGAAAGGGTTATTATGGAACAAGCAAAAATCGATCGCATTAACGAACTGGCCCGCAAGAAAAAGGCGGAAGGTTTGACAGAGGAGGAGTTGCAGGAACAGGTAGCTCTTCGTGAGGAGTACATTGAGGGCTACCGCCGTAGCGTGCGTGCCCATGTTGAAGGTATCAAGATTGTCGATGAAGACGGCAACGATGTGACGCCAGAGAAACTCCGCCAAGTCCAACGTGAAAAGGGCTTGCATGGCCGTAGTTTGGATGATCCAAATTCCTAAGAATAAGATTGCCAAAAAAAACAAGGAAAGACTGGGTTTTCTAGTCTTTTTTTGTTATACTATTAAAAAGGAGGTTTGTTATGAAGAAAATATGGAATTGGTTTGTGATTGGACTTTCTATCCTATTAAGTTTTGTTGGAGCATGTTATTGTTTCATTGGTATGGAGGAAGTGCTTCCTATTCAGTCGGATGAGGGCATCTTTTTAATTGTTGGTCTAGGTTATGTCTGGTTTTTAGGTACTTTTTACCTAACCCTCATTCTCCACGAACTAGGTCACGTTTTCTTTGGTTGGCTGACAGGCTTTGACTTGGTGGCGCTTGGCTTGGGCAATCGTTTGTTGGTCAAGACTGACCAAGGCTGGACATGGAAGAAAACGGTGATTGTGCAAGGGGCAGCTGCTCAGTATATCGGAGTCAAAAGAGATGAGGATGACCCTCGGGCGATTCTGATGTTTGCGGGTGGCTTGATTGTCCATCTCAGTCTCATCCTTGTTTCTGTTTTTATTGGATTCTTGACAGGGCATTGGAGTCTGCCTCTATCGCAAATTCTCCTCAATCTATCCTTGTTTGCACTCAATGCCAACCCTGCTGGTATGGCGGATGGTGCTAAGATACAAGAGTTGCGTGCTCATCCAGACTATAGTCGCTTGGTTTATCAAGCGCTTAGACACACCTCTCAAGTCATGGTGGACCCAACTGCAGCAAACTTAAGCGATTTTGTCTTGGATCTACCAATCTTGCCAGGGCATTTACCACAAACCCACTATCTAAACTGGACGGAGTTGCTGATTTTCAAAGGGGAGTATCAAGAAGCGCGAGAGCGATTGGAGAAGTTGATAGCAAAATCGGATAATGATTACATCATCAAGGCAAGCAAACTTGTTTTGCTAGAAGTCTATATCTTACAAGGCTTGGAGGAAGAGGCTAGAACATTAGGCCAGGACAAGCAGGTCAAGGCTCTACTCAAGTACCCTATGGGAAATTACCAAGTCATTGCGGCTCTCTACCACCAACGTATTACTCGAGATAGAAAAGCCTTGAAAAAATCTCTGGCTCAGGCTAAAAAAATGTTGCCTTATAGTCCACTATTGGCTGATGAGCAGGATTATTATAGCAAGCTCTTGGCAGAAGTTGAGTTAGAAAGTCAATTGCCATAGTAGATTATTCTGACTAGTATTTGCGATATAATTTATGTTAAAATAGGTACGGAAAAAAATAGATAGGAAGGTTGGTCATGAAAAAACTGATGTCCACCTTGTTGGTGCTTGCCTATGTTACGGTCGCTTATTTGTCGGTTTACGTCCTTCCTCACTATTATTCTGGTGCAATTATAGGGGCGGCAGGAGCCAGTCTTGGAGCTAGTTTCAAACAGTTCAAGGAAGTGCAAGCCTGTCCTGACCAATCCTTGTTAGCCTATTTTAAGAGGGATAAGAAAAAGACAAGTAGTTTGTTATTGGTCCTTCTTGGAATCATCCTTTTTGTCAGCCTTGTGCTGGAATTTAATTGGCAATATGGCATAGCTTTTGTAGTGGCTATCAGCAACGCTATTCTTTGGAATGTCCTTCATATTCAATTCTTACGAAAATACTATTTAAAAAACGCATGAGCTTATTTCATGCGTTTTTCTTGTTTATATACTTTGTCCAGCTTTTAATTTTTTCATAAAGATGATGGAACTTGGAATCAGGACGATAATGCTACCGATCCAGGCGGCAGGGTTGGCAGCTACTGTACCATAAAAACCGAAATACTGCATACCGATGATGGCGACTGCTGCTCGGAAAATTAATTCCCCAAAGCCAGCCAGTGTTGGGATAAAGCCCTTGCCAAGTCCTTGAATAAAGCTACGAAGAATAAAGAGAGAGGCAACAATCCAGTAACAAGAGCCGTTAATGATGTAGTAAACAAGAGCCAAGTCCAGCACTGTTTGGCTGGCATTTGGCAGAAAGAGACCAGAGAAGAAGCGATTGGCCAAGATGAGAATGACCGCAAATACAATAGCCCAAGCAATGTTCAGAAATAGGGAATGGCGCACCCCTTCTCGGATTCGATCGTAGAGTTTAGCGCCGTAGTTCTGGGCTGTAAAGGTTGCAATAGCCAGCCCCAGATTGACCATAGGTAGCATAGCCAGCTGGTCAGTACGCAGAGCGATGGCCTGGGCAGCGATGGCATCTGTTCCTAACTGGTTGACCATAAACTGTAGGGTCATGGCTCCGATGGCAATGATACTAGCTTGAAATCCCATAGGAAAACCGAGTTGGGCATGTTTCTTGAGATTATCCTTGTCTAATCTTAAGTCTGATAGACCAATATGGTACTGGGGAACCTTTTTGACGATGTAGAAAATCAGAAAAATAACGGAGCATGCCTGAGCCGTGATGGTTGCAAAACCAGCTCCGAAAACACCCCATTTCATGACTAGGATGAAGAAAAAGTCTAATCCTATATTGATAAAACAGGCAATAATAAGGGCTATTAGAGGCGTTTTAGAATTTCCAAGACTTCGTAGGGCTGAAGACAGGAAATTATAGAAAATGGTAAAGGTCAATCCGCCAAACATAGCTGTCAGAAAGGCGTGGGAATGTTGGATGATACTAGCAGGAGTCTTCATCAAAACCAAAATGGGATCTAAAAAAGACAAAGCAAGGACAGTCAAAATGATGCTGATAAGGATGGAATAGAACAGACCGTGAACAAAGGATTTTTTCAGTCCTTCCAAGTCCCCTGCTCCAAAGCGTTGAGCAGAAAGAATGGTTAGTCCATTTGTCACACCCTGGGCGAAGCCGATGATGAGGAAAATCAAGCTGGCAGTAGCTCCAACGCTGGCAAAGGCATCCTTGCCCAAGGTATGACCAACAATCATAGAATCAGCAAAGTTATAGGCTAATTGGAAGAATGAGCCAATCAGTAAGGGAATGGCAAATTGTAAGATAACTAGAATGGGTTTGCCCTTGGTTAAGTCGCTCATAAAATCTCCTTTATAAACAGAGCATAAGCCTATTAGAATGTATGGTTTCTAATAGGCTTAGGGGATTATCAACTGGTTAAATCTTCAAAATGGTCAACCGTATTATGGTCTGTTACGGCTAGTATGAGTTGGTCGTGTTTAAATTCAAAGTCTGGTGTCAATTGAATATTCAATTCTTGATTCTCACCGCTCCTATATCCGATAATATTGAGTTTATAGTTTTGGCGTAATTTTAGTTCTCCAAGCGTTTTACCAATCCATTTTGCAGGTGGGTGGAATTCAACGATGGAAACATTTCCTTCTAATTCGTACAGACTAGTTGTATCCCGATGGAGGAGTTGTTTGGCAAGTGAAATTCCGGTTTCGCGTTCAGGAGAAATAACTTTATCTGCACCGACACGAAGAAGTACTTCTTTGGTAGTTGTCCCCTTGACTTTAGCAATAACGGTTGGCACACCAAGTACCTTGCTGTGCATGACTGCTAACACGCTGGATTCTAAATTATCACCAGTTGCGACAACAACGGCGTCACAATTGCCTATTCCTGCAGCTCTTAGTAACGAACGGTCGGTAATATCTCCGACAATTCCACGTGTTAGAATTGATTCGAGATGGTTAATTTGTTGTTCATGGTTATCGATGGCGATGATGTTACAATCATACTGGTGTAGAGTTTTTGCGATTGTTGTACCGAATACTCCTAAACCTAGGATTCCAATAGTATAGTTTGACATAATTTCTCCTTCTTAGAACTTGTATTCACAAGTGAAGTGCTTGAATATAAGAGATAGTTTTTCAGCTAAACAAGGCAGTTTTGTGAGCGATTGCTGACTGAATTTTGAAAAAGACTAGTTTAGATGGAAATGTTGAACTGTGAATACAGTTTCTTATACAAGCATGGAAGATTTGGCGTACTGAAGACTTTCTGTTTTTGAAAGTTTGCGGGCAGAAAGGCTAGCCAGCATTGAAAGTGGGCCAATTCGTCCAAAAAACATAAGGGCCATGATGATGGCTTGACCAGCCATGGTTAGGTTGGGTGTCAGGTTCGCTGTTACCCCAACAGTAGCAAGGGCAGACATGACCTCAAACATGAGGAATAGCAAGGGTTGCTTGTGGTCTGTTATGGATAGGGTAAACAAGCCGATTAGAAACATTAATAGAAAGACTGAAAATGTTGCGAAAGCTTTACGAATGGTCAAGTTGTCAATCGTTCTCCCCATGAAGTTGGTGTGGGGCAGGCCTAGAATTTCACTACGTGCGTATAAAAACAGGGTGATGAAAGCAGTAATTTTTATTCCTCCAGCAGTCCCACCTGGCGCTCCCCCTAACATCATTTGGAAAATATAGAGAAGCAAGGTGATTGGCTGAGCCTTTGTATAGTCAATGCTAGCAAAACCAGCGGTACGCATGGTAACCGTCTGGAAAAAGCTGACGAGCAGTTTCTGACCAAAGGAGTAATTTCCAATAGTAGAAGGATTGTTCCATTCAGTAATCAGAGTTAAGACTGTGCCGAGGAGTAAAATGATTGCAGTCAGACTTAAGACAACTTTTGTATGAAAACCTAATTTTTTAAAGAGTCCTTTTTGACCAATCTGTGTTTGAAAATCAAACCAAACAGAGAAGCCCAGTCCCCCCATAATGATCAGACTTGCCAAGGTTAAATTAATCAGAGGATTGTCTGCATATTGGACGATACTCGTAGCCCCGAAATTATCAAATCCCGCGTTACAAAATGCGGAGACAGCTAGAAACATGGAAGTAAAGATTCCTTTCGCAAAGCCAAAATCCGGTACGAAATGAAAGGAAAGGAACAAGGCACCCAAAGCTTCAATTGCTAAAGTAAATCCAAAGGCTGACTTAATAAAGCTTCTGAAATGTTTTGTGTCGGAGCGATTGAGGGCTTCTTGGAGGGTTGCCATGCTCATGAAATTGATTTTTCTCCCACCACGTAAGGCAAAGAGACCAACAAAGCCTATTAAACTCAGCCCACCAATTTGAATTAAGAGCATACAGATAATCTGACCGAAAATGGAGTAGGTATCTGCTACTGCTTTGGTAAAAAGTCCTGTCACACAAACCATGGAAACAGAAGTGAACAAATGGTCCCAGTAATGTGCTGTGGACGTGCTAGCTTGTGAAATAGGCAAGCTAAGCAAAAGTGAACCAGTCAATATCACCAATAGAAAACTAATGATAATTCGTTGGCCTGGTGAAAGTGTAATCCTAAATGGTAACATAATTCGACCTTTGTATAAAATTGTAAGATGAGGATATTGTAGCACAAATGGGCAAAAAAGTATGTTACAAACTCGGAATTTTTGTAGCAAAAAAAGCCTAGCAAGTTGATGTTAGCTAGACTTATTCCCATTGAGATAAAACTTGATGATGGTAGTGTCGTAGTGGACCGACTTTTTCTAGCAGATATGTGGCTGCTAGCCCAACCAATAATCCAGATAAAATTCCTGTAAAGGAGAGAATTGGCAGGTAGTTGAGGACATAGAAAGACCGAGCAATGGTTGCAAATACAATCAACTGTCCCAGATTATGCAACATGCCTCCTAATATAGAAATACCGATAGGGCTGACACGTTTAGGACCAAGTTGCTTGGCTGCAAGCATACCAAGGTAACTCAAGCTGGTGCCTGCAAAACCATAAAGAAAGGTTGAAAATGTTCCGCCAAGAAAAGTTGAAATCAGGAGACGGAGTGCGACAACTTTCACAGAATCTCTTGCAGGTAAAGTGAAAATAGCGATTAAGCTAATCAAATTTCCAAGTCCTAGTTTGGCACCTGGAGCAAAGGCGAAGGGCGGCGTAATCATTTGCTCAATTAAGGAAATAACCACTGCTTGAGCAGCTAACATGGTAATAAAATTAAGGGTTTGTCGTTTGGAATTCATAGAACTGTAATAGAAAACTCTTTCTAGTTGAATATCTATTTTACTATCATACTTGTTTTTAGTCACTCTGGCAAGTTTTGTCTGGTGAATATTACTAATTATTGAAAACAAAGTTGTCAACTAGAAGTTAAAGGAGTATAATAGAACTATATCATTTGTTTTTAATTTCACAAGGAGGTAAAATTGTGACGAAAAATATTGTGATTGTCGGCGCAGGCTATGCATAGAAAAACTATTTACTTTACAAAGGAGTATTGTTATGAAAACAACTAAAGTTGTCTTGAAAAGTTTGGTCGTTCTAGGTGCAGTCTTTGCGCTTGCTGCTTGCGGTTCTAAACAAGAATCTACTTCAACTTCATCTTCAACTACAGAAACAGTAGTATTGAAAGATGGTACTTACAAAGCTGAGTCAGGCAAAGACGATTACGGCTACAAAATCGTTCACACTTTGACAGTTAAAGATGGCAAAATTACAGAGTCTAAATTTGATTACGAAGCAGAAGATGGTAGCTTGAAGTCTACGAACGAAGAATACAACAAAAACATGAAGGACAAAGCAGGAGTTTCTGCTGGTGAAGCAATTGAACAATTGAATGCTGCTTTGGTTGATACGCAAGATATCTCAGCAGTTGAAGTTGTTTCAGGTGCGACCCATACTTCAGAAGACTTCAAGAAGTCTACAGAGGCCCTTCTTGCTGCAGCTGCTGAAGGAAATACAGAAACTGTAACTCTTGACTAATTTAGTCAATACCGATAAGACACAGGAGCATCAAGTCGCAACTGTGTCTTCTTGTTTATATGAGGGAATTCTATTGAAAAAATTGATTCGACTACTTGGGTTGGCACTGGTCACAGTATGGTTGGTAGCTTGTGGACAATCTCAATCAGCAAGCTTACCAGTTGTGAGGACGCCATTGACACGTAGTGAAAGCTTGCTTCACACTGTTGTACAATTAAGCATCTATCATGAAGACCAGGAAGAAGTGATGGATGAAGCTGTCTCTTATATCAAGGAGATGGAGAGTCTACTGTCTACAAACCTGGAAGGGGCAGATGTCTACCGTATCAATCAGGCTGCGGGAAAAGAAGCTGTTGAGGTGGATGAACGTACATTTGAAGTGATTGAAACAGCTATTGACATGAGTAAAGAAAGCCAGGGGCTATTTGACATTTCCATTGGAGCTGTGAGCAATCTGTGGAAAATTGGAGATGAGGATGCACGCAAGCCCAGTGATGAAGAAATCAAGGCTGCTCTGCCATTTATCAATTATAAAGACATTACTTTAGATAAGGAGAAGAAGACTGTCTTTATCAAAGAAGGAATGACGCTAGAATTAGGAGCCATTTCCAAAGGTTACATTGCAGATAAGGTTAGAGAATTGTTTGCCAGCAAAGGGATTACGACTGCTATCATCAATCTAGGTGGGAATGTAGTGGTTATGGGGGATTCGCCAACGACACAAAATGGTTGGAATGTTGGAGTTCAAGACCCAGACCAGGTGCGTGGAGCCACAGTTGGTTCTGTACCAGGGACACATGACTCGGTCGTTACTTCAGGTATTTACGAGCGCTTCTTAGAGGTGGACGGTGTTAAATACCACCATATTCTGGATCCAAAAACTGGCTATCCTGTGGAAAACGATATTTCAGGTGTGACAGTCTTTTCCAAAACATCTGTCGAGGGAGACGCCTTATCCACAACTCTCTTCTTACTAGGTGTGGAAAAAGGTCTTGACTTTATCAATCGGATGGACGGTGTAGAAGCTGTTTTCATTGATAAGGAGCAGGGTGTTCATTTGAGTGATGGCTTGAAGGAAAGTTTTGGATTAACGAATGAGGAGTATCATCTTGTCAATGAATAAATCAACTAAAGGTCTCAGTTTACCTGTCTTTCTAGAATTTGTTGAAATGAAGACCAAGGTAGCAAGTTTTTTTCCGATGACCTTGGGAATCCTCTGGGCTATCTATCGCTATCAAACCTTTAACTGGCTAAATACGCTTTTGTTCGTTCTGGCAGTCCTTAGCTTCGATATGTGTACAACTGCCATCAACAATAGCATGGACTACCACAAGGCCAAGGATGAAACCTATCGTCAGGAAAGTAATGTGATAGGAAAATTTTCTCTGGATTTTCGTCAGATGATTGGAATCGTTCTTGCCCTACTAATTTTTTCAGTGATTATTTCATTGGTGCTTGTTTGGCGGACCAGCTGGCTCCTCCTACCGATGGGAGCTCTCTGTTTCCTCATTGGTATCTTTTATACCTTTGGACCTATTCCGCTTTCGAGAATGCCACTGGGTGAAGTTTTCTCTGGAGTAACCATGGGATTTGGGATTTTCTTCTTAGCAGTCTTTATCCAAGACCCAGCTGGGCTATTGACCAGTCAAGTGAGCGACCAGTGGATGACCTTGCAGTTCTCTTGGACAAAAATAATAGACATTATTTTCATGTCCCTTCCTTTGGTAACCTTGATTGCCAATATCATGTTGGCCAACAATACCTGTGATTTAGAAGAAGACATTCGCAACCATCGTTATACTCTGGTTTACTATATTGGCAAGAAAAATGCTCTTAAATTGTATTTTGTCTTGGCAAGTTTACCATGGTTGCTGTGGATAATTTACTGTCTGACTGGATTCTTACCTATCTGGGCATTGCTTGGTTTATTCGGAGCCTTGCCTGCTTATAAGAGTCTAGAAATATTTTTGAAAAAGCAAGTCAAACGGGAAACCTTTATCGAGGCAGTAAAGAGTTTTGTACTCTTTGCGCTGCTATATGTGGTGATACTTGCTTTAGCCCTTATTTTCTAAAAAGGAAAGACACAGTCGTTCATCAGGCTGTGTCTTCTTTGTTATAGTGGTAAAATGAGTTCTTCTTCTTCAGTGCTTTCTCCGCCAACGGATTTGATTTCAATCAACAGGTTATGTGGCAGGCAGACGGAGAGCTGACCCGGCTGGCTAATCCAGCTGGTCATAACGGCGATTTGGTCTGGGCTATTGTCTTCCTTGACCCGAATGCGTTCGCCATCAACTTCAATGATATTGTATTGCCCTTCATTGGGATAGTAGGTCTTTTCTTGATGGGGTGTGTCCTTTGATAATTCAAATTGGTCGACCACCTCACCATTGATGCGGACATAGGCAATTGTTTTTGCCTCATTTGTATCTGTTGTCAGATGTGTGTAGGTAAAAATTGCTGGAAGAAAGGATAAAACTAGGGTGAATCCGATTAAGATATAATCAAATAGTTTGAGCTGTTTGAGAATGGATTTGAATGTCATATACAATCTATTTTATAGAAAAAATCCTACTTTGTAAAATGTTGGATGCAGACTACTTTTTCAATTGTCCAATAAAGAGCAGGATAGCAAGGATTCCCCAAAATCCAGCTAGGAGCGGTTTGATTTGTCCAGTGAAAAATCCAATGGAGAAAGTTAGGGCAAAGCCTGCAAAGAGAAACCAGAGCAATGGTTTACGATAAAGATAGATAGCTTTTTGGACAGCATTTGCTTCTGGACTGGTAGTTTTCCGATCACTATTCAAAATTGGAAGTATAGTGAACAGTAAGATAAGGATTGGTGGGGCGTCCCCAGTCAGAAAACTGTGGATAAACAAGCCACAAATGGTTGCATAGGCGAGAACAAACAAGGAAAGGACTAATTTTGTGTTGAAGTTGTTCATCTATCTTCCTCCTTTTTGAAATACAGTTGATAAAGAATTGCCAGAGCAAATCCAGCAGGAAGGATGAGAACACGTGGTTTGACATGTCCTAGCCAAATGCCCACGGAATAGGTCAAGGTCATGGCAAACAGGGCAAAGATGGCTTGGATGATATAGTAGCGTTTTTCTTCTTCTGTTTTAAAGGACCTGATAATCTGAATGGGCGGTAACATGAGCAAGAATGAACCGCTAATCGGCTCATTGACCATGTAAGAGTAGATGAAGAAGGTAGAAAATAAAGCATAAAATAGAACAAAAAATCGACAGGTTTGTTTGGGTGTAAAAGGTTTATCCATGGTGTTAGGTCCTTATTTTTTCCTGGCAGTATCTGCTTCCAGTTTTTGCAGATAGGCAAGGGCAGACAGGGCTAGACTGGCAAAGAGGCCCATCATACCACCGAAGAGGAGGGATTTTACGTGGAAGATGGAATCCAGTAGGGGAAGCTGGAGGCTAAAGAGGTCTGCCAGCCCAGCAAAAAGGCTAGATAGCAGGGCAACTCCCAGTCCCCAAACCAGTGGATTGAGGGTCTGTCCTTGTTTTTCCTCAGGACTTAGTTCTTCCATGTCATATTGAGGCAGGTCAGCATGGAGGGTGCGCATATTAACGATACCAATTAGGATAATACTGAAGAAGGCAATGATCATTGGATAGTAAGTAGCCACCTCGACAGGATAGCGGTAGGCTAGGAAGTAGGCGATGGCATTTCCGAGAGCTAGGAAGTAGAAGTGGTAGATAAAGGCTATTCCCCCAATCTCATCTGCCTTAGTCCGTCGGTACTCGTCTAAAGGCCCGCGAATACCATAAACGTGCCGTATCATGTTTTGGATCCACTTAGGTTCTTTTTTGGCAATAGCAGAGCTAACAGTTAGTTGTTCCGCTTTTTTCATGCGCTTGCGTAACATGATTTCGATAGCAATACCCGTGAAAATACCTCCTAGACAGGCTGCTAGGAATTTTCGGAGGTCAAATAGATGGTCGAGAGGATTGAGTCCATCCATCCAGGCAGCAAAAACAACAGTCCAAATGTACATAACGGTAGTGAAATAGAGGGCGAATTTGATACTCGCTCCCTTGAGCTGCTTTTGTTCCTTGGTAGTCAGCTCTTCTACATCTAAACTGTCCACTTGACTGTGCCGGAGTTTAAACATGATGTAGGTACTAGTCGCTAGATAGCTTAGGAGCAGGGCAACGGGATAGCCAAATGCAACGACTTCTGGGAATCGTTTGGATAAGGCAAGTGCCAGTAGGGTAAGAGCCATGGTGCCCCAAAATAGGGGGATGAAGCAGGTATTGCCTAGACGGAAGGCTTCTTTTTGGCGAAATTCATCCAAGGGCCCTGCGATACCGTAAAATCGTTTGATTAATTTATCTTGAAAGGTTTCTTTTTTCATAAGCAGCTCCTTATTTTTGATCGAACAATGGTAAGATGTAAACAAAGCCTAAGAAGTAGATGGTCCCAGCAATCAGCAATTGTAGCCAAAATTGTGCTTGGCTGATGGTGTGCAAGATTTCTGCTCCGCTATTGCCCCAAAGCTGAAAGAGGACAAAGAGCGGGATAAAAATAAGGGTAGAGATAAGAGCTTTACGTGTATTCTTTTTCATGGGGTTTCTTCCTTTCTATTCATTCCAAAAGAGGCTATTGAGATCGGTCTGTAGAGCCTTTGCAAGGTTGATGCAGAGATCCAGTGAGGGGTTGTATTTGTTGTTTTCAATCATGTTGATTGTCTGCCTGGATACGCCGATGGCCTTGGCCAAATCTAGTTGGGAAATACCTAACAGTAGGCGGTAATCTTTGACACGGTTCATGTGCTCTCCTTTCTGTGTCAATTATATCTGACACAATTGTCTAAAAATGAGGGAGTGGGAAAGAACTCGACCATTCATAGAAGAGTTCGTCTTCCCACCCCCGCACAGTTGATTAGGTCAGATTTGGAGTGTAAAACACGAACAAATCTGCCAATCAACCACTGCGCTGAGATGTTGACACTAACTTTGAGAAGCGGGGCTTGAGTCCAGCCTCTTTAAAATGTTGTCAATTATATCTGACATACTAGTGTAAAAAAATGTGGAGACCCTCCCTGTTGATGTCAACTATATGTGACATGTTTCTTTACTGTTAGTATATACCTGTTCATATAAGTTGTCAACTATATTTGACACATTTTTTGTAAAAAGTTTGCAACATCTTTTTGATTTATTTTGTGGTACAATAGATAAGATATGAGCAAGGAATTTAATCACACTACTGTGCTTTTGCATGAAACAGTAGATATGTTAGACATCAAACCAAATGGAATTTATGTAGATGCAACCTTGGGTGGAGCAGGGCACAGTGAGTACCTGCTCAGTCAGTTGACGGGTGGTGGGCATCTTTATGCCTTCGACCAGGATCAGACTGCTATTGATCATGCCCATATTCGCTTGGCATCCTACATTGAAAAGGGACAAGTGACCTTCATCAAGGACAATTTTCGCAATCTCAAGACTCGCTTGGCAGAGCTGGGTGTAACAGAGATTGATGGGATTTGTTACGATTTAGGTGTGTCTAGTCCGCAGTTGGATGAGCGGGAGCGTGGCTTTTCTTACAAACAAGATGCTCCGCTTGATATGCGAATGAATCGTGATGGTCTGTTGACGGCCTATGATGTGGTCAACAACTATGACTACCATGACTTGGTGCGGATTTTCTTCAAATATGGTGAGGAAAAATTTTCCAAGCAGATTGCTCGTAAAATCGAACAGGTGCGTGAGGTCAAACCTATTGAAACTACGACAGAGTTGGCAGAAATTATCAAGTCTGCTAAGCCGGCTAAGGAACTCAAGAAGAAGGGCCATCCTGCTAAGCAGATTTTCCAGGCTATTCGGATTGAAGTCAATGATGAATTGGGAGCGGCAGACGAGTCTATTCAGCAGGCCATTGACTTATTGGCTCTGGATGGACGCATTTCTGTTATTACTTTCCATTCCTTAGAAGATCGTTTGACCAAACAGCTCTTTAAGGAAGCCAGTACGATTGATGTTCCAAAAGGTTTGCCTTTTATCCCAGAAGACTTGAAGGCACCTCTTGAATTGGTCAATCGTAAACCAATTTTGCCGAGTCAGGAGGAGTTGGAGGCTAATAACAGAGCACATTCAGCTAAATTGCGTGTAGCTAAGAAGGTACATAAATAGGAGAAGGATTTATGGTACAAGAGAAACGTAGAGAAGCAACCATGCGAGTAATTGGTGACAAAATCAAGACATTTACTCGTGTTGAAAGAGCCTTCTATTCTAGTATTGTAATTTCAGGTCTGGCATTGGCTGTTGGTATTATTTTTATGCAGGCGAGACTTTTGCAAGTTCAATCAGACTTGGCGAAAGTGAATCAAGACATTAACCAAAAACAAGTAGAACTGAATGACTCAAAGCAGGCAAAAAATGAGCTAACAAGATCTGCTCGATTAATGGAAATAGCTGAAAAAGTAGGATTAACATTTAATAATGACAATATTGGAGTAGCAGAGTGATGTCTAGAAGAAACAATCGACTTTTGAGGTATGTTTTACGAAGAAGATATGTTCCAACAAAAAATCGTCAGAAAGTAGGGCAGAATCTACTACTCTTGACGGTTTTCATCTTTTTTCTTTTTTTGAGTAATTTTGCGCTCATTATTGGAACGGATAGTAAAGCAGGTGTGTCGCTTTCTGAGAGGGCAGATGCTGTTCATCAACAAGAAGTGACTGTACAAGCGAGACGTGGTACAATTTATGATCGAACCGGAATTCCAATTGCAGAAGATTCTACCACCTACACAATCTATGCAATTATAGACACAGATTATGTTTCAGAATTTAAAGAAGTCTTGTATGTTGAAGCAACACAATTTAGCAAGGTTGCAGAAATACTAAATAAGTACCTTGGTATGGAGACAGACTATGTCAATCAGCAATTAAATCAACCAGAATTAAAACAAGTCTATTTTGGTACACTAGGGAAGAATATTTCTTACAGTACAATGTCTAGTATCCAAGAGGAGATGAAGACCGCGGGTATAAAGGGGATTGCCTTTAATGCCAGTCCAGGACGAATGTATCCAAATGGAAATTTTGCTTCAATTTTCGTGGGGTTGGCTAACCCGGTTGAAAACAAGGATGGTAGTCATAGTTTACAGGGTGTGAGCGGTATGGAATACTACCTTAATGATATTTTGGCAGGTCAAGATGGTAAAGTACTTTATGAGAAAGATAGCCAGGGGCGGATTTTACCAGGTACTGAAAATGTAGAACAAGAAACTGTAAATGGTCAAGATGTTTATACGACTCTATCTGCTGATTTGCAACGTTCGCTAGAAACCAACATGGATATTTTCTTTGATAAGACAAAGGGGAAATACGCCAGTGCGACCTTGGTATCAGCCAAAACTGGGGAAATTTTAGCAACAACTCAACGACCAAGCTATGATGCGGATACAAAAGAAGGGTTAGCTGATAAAGATTTGCTCCAGTACTCCCTTCTGTATCAGGCCACTATGGAGCCAGGTTCGACCATTAAGGTCATGACCTTGGCATCAGCAATCGATAGCAATGTCTTTGATCCTAATCAGATGCTTGTCAATAATGGCTATACCATTGCGGATGCAACGGTTAACGACTGGACGGTCAATGGGGGAGAGTCTGCTGTTTCCCTCAATATGGCCCAGGCATTTGCCCTATCCAGTAACGTCGGGACGATCATGTTGGAACAAAAAATGGGCAATGAGAAATGGTTGGATTACCTAGCCAAGTTCCGTTTTGGCTATCCGACACGTTTTGGAATGGGGTCTGAAAGTGCAGGCCTCCTGCCGGGCGACAACATCGTAACCATTACCATGTCTTCATTCGGTCAGGGTATTTCAGCGACTCAGGTCCAGATGTTGCGGGCCTTCTCGGCTATTGGTAATGACGGAACCATGTTGCAACCCAAGTTCATCTCAGGCTTGTATGATCCAAATTCCGATTCGGTGCGTATTGCCAAACCTGAAGTGGTTGGCCATCCTGTATCTGAAAAAGCAGCTTCAGATACACGGGATTACATGATCACAGTTGGGACTGATCCAGTTTTTGGTACGCTCTATAACAAGTGGACTATGTCTCCTGTTATTCAGGTTAATGGTTATGATGTGGCAGTAAAATCAGGTACTGCCCAGATTGCCAAGGAAGATGGAACGGGTTACATTGATGGTCAATACTTTCAGTCAGTCGTAGCCATGGTTCCAGCTGAGGATCCAGAATTTATTATGTATGCAACCGTGAGAGAGCCAGAATCCTATACTGGAATGGAGTGGGAGGATATATTTAATCCAATACTGAAAGAGGCTATGTTATTGAAAGATAATTTAAACTTGGATAATGTTGCTCCTTCATTGCAGTTTGTGGAAAATGAAACAGAATTTAAGTTACCAGATGTTATTGGTCAAGGCCCAGGCACAACTGCTGAGGAATTGCGTCGTTATTTAATTCAGCCAGTTATTGTAGGGAATGGTTCCGAAATAAAGAAAGTATCCGTAGATGTTGGAACAAATCTTACTTCAAACCAGCAAATTCTCTTGCTGACAGATTCAGTAGAGGATATGCCAGATTTATATGGTTTGACAAAAGAAAATATGGATATTCTTGCAGAATGGCTAGGTCTTGAAGTCACTTATGAAGGAGCAGGTTCGATGGTTGTTGAACAGAGTATTGAGTTTGGTACAAAAATCAGTAAACACAAAAAAATAACGATTACACTAGGAGAGTAAAATTAAAATGCAATTTTCACTATTATCGGGATTGGTTGCTTTTTTAGCAACGGTGATTCTGATACCACGCTTTATTACTTTTTATCAAGCCAAACGCATCGAAGGGCAACAGATGCACGAAGATGTAAAACAACATCAATTTAAGGCAGGTACACCAACAATGGGGGGAACAGTTTTTCTCGTTGTTGCTATCTTAGTTACATTTATTTTTGCTGCTAGCCTTAACATGTTAACTGGTGGTGTTTTAGCTATTCTCTTCATCCTTGCACTCTATGGATTGGTCGGTTTTTTGGATGATTTCTTGAAAATATTCAAAAAAATCAATGAAGGTCTTAACCCTAAACAAAAATTAGCATTACAGATTTTAGGTGGACTTGTTTTCTACTTTGTCCATGTAAGAGCTGCTGGTGGTGGTGAACTCAATGTATTTGGTCAAATCATCAATCTCGGTATGCTTTATTTACCCTTTGTTCTTTTCTGGTTGGTTGGTTTCTCAAATGCAGTCAACTTGACGGATGGTATTGATGGCTTGGCCTCCATTTCGGTTGTTATTAGTTTGCTTGCCTATTCTGTCATTGCCTACAAGGAACAGAAGTTTGACATTCTTTTGGTCTGTGTAACCATGATTGGTGGCTTGCTTGGATTTTTCGTCTACAATCGCAAACCCGCAAAAATCTTTATGGGGGATGTCGGTTCGCTAGCACTGGGCGGCATGCTAGCTACGATTTCAATCGCTCTTCGTGTGGAATGGACCCTGCTCCTCATCGGCTTTGTTTATGTCCTTGAAACGTCATCCGTTATGCTACAGGTTTCATATTTCAAATACACCAAAAAACGCTTTGGAGAAGGTCGTCGTATCTTCCGAATGACTCCTTTCCACCACCATTTAGAATTAGGTGGTTTGACTGGTAAGTCTGAAAAATGGAGTGAATGGCAGGTTGACTTCTTTTTATGGTCAGTTGGACTTGTCATGAGCTTGATTACCCTGGCTATTCTTTATCTATAGATTTTCAGAAACAGCAGAAATGCTGTTTTTGTGCTATAATAGTAGGCAGTAAAATGAAGAACCTCTATTTGCAGTCGTCGTTTCGCCTGTCCATACAGGTTCCAAAGAGGAAACTATGAAATTTACAGATATGAAACTCAAGCCTTACATTCAGGAGGCTTTGAAAGAAATTAACTTTGTTCAGCCGACAGAGGTTCAGGAGAAATTGATTCCTGTTGTTTTGTCAGGCCGCGATTTGATTGGGGAATCAAAAACAGGTTCAGGGAAGACCCATACCTTCTTGATTCCGATTTTCCAAAAACTAAATGAGGAATTGGACCAGGTTCAGGCTGTTATTACAGCACCATCACGAGAACTGGCAACTCAAATCTACCAAGCAGCTCGTCAGTTGGCCAGTCATTCGGACATCGAGGTTCGTGTGACCAATTATGTTGGTGGTACGGATAAGAACCGTCAGATTGACAAGCTCCAAGCTGGTCAGCCTCACATTGTTGTTGGGACACCGGGGCGTATCTATGACTTGGTCAAATCAGGTGACTTGGCTATCCATAAGGCTAAAACCTTTGTAGTGGATGAGGCTGATATGACCTTGGACATGGGCTTCTTGGAAACAGTTGATAAGATTGCTGGTAGCCTGCCAAAAGACTTGCAATTTATGGTTTTTTCAGCCACCATTCCGCAGAAACTGCAACCGTTTTTGAAAAAGTATTTGTCTAATCCTGTCATGGAACAAATCAAGACCCATACGGTGATTTCAGATACTATTGAGAACTGGTTGATTTCAACCAAGGGCCGTGACCGCAATGCGCAGATCTTGGAAGTGACCAAGCTCATGCAACCGTACTTGGCCATGATTTTCGTCAATACCAAGACACGCGCAGATGAATTGCATAGCTATTTGACGGCAAATGGTTTACGCGTTGCAAAGATTCATGGAGATATTCCTCCACGCGAACGCAAGCGGATCATGAACCAGGTGAAGAACTTGGATTATCAATACATTGTAGCGACTGACTTGGCAGCACGTGGGATTGATATTGAAGGCGTCAGCCATGTCATCAATGATGCTATTCCACAGGACCTTTCCTTCTTTGTCCACCGTGTGGGTAGGACGGGTCGTAATGGTTTGTCAGGTATTGCCATTACCCTTTATCAGCCAAGCGATGATGCGGACATCCGTGAGTTAGAAAAGCTCAATATCAAATTCTTGCCAAAAGAAATGAAAAATGGGGAATTTGTCGATACCTACGACCGTGACCGCCGTGCTAACCGTGAAAAATCGCGTGAAAAACTAGATTTGGAAATGATTGGCTTGGTCAAGAAGAAAAAGAAAAAAGTTAAGCCAGGCTACAAGAAGAAAATTCAATGGGCTGTTGATGAAAAGCGTCGTAAGACCAAGCGTGTGGAGGCGCGTGCTAAAGGCCGTGCAGAACGTAAGGCCAAGCGCCAAACCTTCTAAAGGGAACTGGGGAAGACTATGTTACAAAATATTCTCAGTTTATATTTACAAGGCTTGCTAGTGTCAGCAATAGTCGTTATTTGTATTAGTTTGGTTTGGTTTATCGCTCGTGCCAGTCGAAAAGTCGATCAAACAACACAGGCACGTCAAGATTTCTTGTTTGATTTGTTGATGATCAACGTCATGACCATTCCAATACTTGCTTTTGGGGTCATGGGGATTTTGTTAATGTTTAAAGCATAGAAGGAAAAGATATGTACGATACAATTGTTGTTGGAGCGGGTCCTGCTGGGATGACTGCTGCCCTCTACGCAGGACGAAGCAATCTAAAAGTGGCACTTTTGGAGCGTGGAATTTACGGCGGCCAGATGAACAACACCGCTGAAATTGAAAACTATCCAGGCTATGACCATATTTCTGGTCCAGCCTTGGCTGAAAAAATGTTTGAACCTCTGGAAAAATTCGGAGTAGATCACATTTTGGGTACCTTGGTGCGTATCGAAGAAGATGGACCAATCAAGAAAGTTATTACAGAAGATGGTGTTTTGGAAACAAAAACGGTCATTCTAGCTATGGGGGCTAAACACCGCTTGCTAGATGTTTCAGGTGAAGATACCTACAATAGCCGAGGTGTTTCCTACTGTGCCGTCTGTGACGGAGCCTTCTTCCGTGGTCAGAAGCTCTTGGTAGTTGGCGGTGGTGATTCTGCGGTCGAAGAAGCCCTATTCTTGACGCAGTTTGCGGAATCTGTGACCATTGTTCACCGCCGTGACCAACTTCGTGCTCAAAAAGTCATTCAAGACCGCGCCTTTGCCAATGAAAAAATCAACTTCATCTGGGATAGCGTCGTGGAAGAAATCAAGGGCGACGACTTACGTGTGCAAAGCGTTGTTATCAAAAATGTGAAAACGGAAGAAGTTAGCGAACTGGACTTCGGTGGTGTCTTTATCTATGTTGGTTTGGATCCGATGACGGATTCGGTTGCCGATTTGGGCATTACGGACGAGGCTGGCTGGATTATCACAGATGAAAAGATGGCAACTAGCAAATCTGGTATTTACGCCATCGGTGACATTCGCCAAAATCAACTGCGCCAGATTGCGACTGCCGTTGGAAATGGGGCAGTTGCCGGTCAGGAAGTCTATAACTACATCACAGAACTAGCTGAATAGGGGGATACAATGTTTCATATTTACGACATTCAGAAAAATCCAGATGGGATTTCCTTTGAGAAAACCTTGGACTTGCAGGAAGAATTGCAGGCTCGAAATAGTGAAGTTTTAGGCTTGTCGCCTGTACAAGTAAGTGGAAATGTTCGCTTTGAGTCAGGTTTCTTTTTCTTGGACTACCAGATGACTTACGACATTACCCTGGCTTCCAGCCGCTCCCTGCAGCCTGTTCTTTTACATGAAGTGCAGGAGGTTAATGAACTCTTTGTTGCCAATGAAGCTACTCTCAAGGAGCAGGACTTGATTGATGAGGATATGGTTTTGGTGGTAGAAGATGACCACATCGTCTTAGAAGAAAGTGTAGCGGATAATATTCTCCTAGCTATTCCTATCAAGGTTTTGACACCGGAGGAAGTGGCAGGAACCGACCTACCATCTGGTCAAGCCTGGGCTTTAATGACTGAGGAAGATTTTCAACAAAAAGCTCAAGAGAAAAAAGAAGCCAACAGTCCTTTTGCTCAATTGCAGGGCTTGTTTGATAGTGAAGAATAGTTTGGATGGTTAAATTATCTGAAAATTCTTGTCAACTTTCCCCATTCGGTGTATAATGAAGGGGATACAAATTAGAGGAGTAAACAAATGACAAAAGCAAATTTTGGTGTTGTAGGGATGGCTGTTATGGGCCGCAACCTGGCACTTAACGTTGAATCACGTGGCTATTCTGTAGCCATTTACAACCGCTCTGCTGATAAAACAGAAGACGTTGTAGCAAGCAACCCAGGTAAAAACTTGGTCCCAAGTTACGATGTAGAAAGCTTTGTAGCTTCTATTGAAAAACCACGCCGTATCATGCTTATGGTTCAAGCTGGTCCTGGTACAGATGCAACCATTCAAGCTCTTTTGCCACACTTGGATGAAGGGGACATCTTGATTGACGGTGGAAATACCTTCTACGAAGACACTATCCGTCGTTCAAAAGAATTGGCAAACTCAGGTATCAACTTCATCGGTACAGGTGTATCTGGTGGTGAAAAAGGAGCCCTTGAAGGCCCATCTATCATGCCTGGTGGTCAAAAAGAAGCCTACGAATTGGTGGCAGATGTCTTGGAAGAGATTTCAGCAAAAGCACCAGAAGATGGAGCACCATGTGTGACTTATATCGGTCCAGATGGAGCTGGTCACTATGTAAAAATGGTTCACAACGGTATCGAGTATGGCGATATGCAGTTGATTGCGGAGTCTTATGACCTCATGCAACACTTGCTTGGCTTGTCAGTAGATGAAATGGCTGACATCTTTACTGAGTGGAACCAAGGCGAATTGGATAGCTACTTGATTGAAATCACAGCGGACATCTTGAAACGCAAGGATGACCAAGGTCAAGATGGTCCAATTGTTGACTACATCATGGACGCTGCTGGTAACAAGGGTACTGGTAAATGGACTAGCCAATCATCACTTGACTTGGGTGTGCCATTGTCACTAATTACAGAATCGGTATTTGCTCGTTACATCTCTACTTACAAAGATGAGCGTGTGGCAGCAAGCAAGGTTCTTCCAAAACCAGCTCCGTTTGCCTACGAAGGTGACAAGGCTGAATTGGTGGAAAAAATTCGTCAGGCCCTCTACTTCTCAAAAATCATGTCTTACGCACAAGGTTTTGCACAATTGCGCGTAGCATCTAAAGAAAACAACTGGAACTTGCCATTTGGCGAAATCGCTAAAATCTGGCGTGCAGGTTGTATCATCCGTGCTCGTTTCTTGCAAAAGATTACAGATGCTTATGGACGTGATGAAGACTTGGCAAACTTGCTCTTGGATGAATATTTCCTAGATATCACAGCTAAATACCAACAAGCTGTTCGTGATGTCGTAAGCTTGGCTGTTCAGGCTGGTGTACCTGTTCCAACCTTCTCTGCGGCTATTACCTACTTCGATAGCTACCGTGCAGAAAACTTGCCAGCTAACTTAATCCAAGCACAACGTGACTACTTCGGTGCTCACACTTATAACCGTAAAGACAAAGAAGGTGTCTTCCACTACGATTGGTATAGCGAATCAAAATAAAAAGGATGGGCGTGTGAGCGCCCTTCTTTCTAATTTGTTGCTTGCCATTCCGATTGATAGAGAGAATAATGAAAGAGATAATGGCTAAGAAAATTTTAATCGCTGGAAGAGAACGAAATCTTTCGCATTTTGTTTCTATGGAGTTACAGAAACACGACTATTTGGTAGACTATGCCTCAACAGGTGAGGAGGCTATTCAGCTAGCTCATGAAACTGATTTTGACTTGATTTTGATGAGTTTTCAGCTTTCTGATATGTCCAGTAAAGACTTATCTAGAGAGTTATTGGCTATCAAACCTGCCAGTGTTATCATCGTTGCGATTGATTCTGAGGATGTCACTCGGTACGGTGAAGAAGTACTCTCCTATGCAGTTTCTTATGTCGTCAAACCTTTTGTCATTAGTGAATTGGTTGAGCAGATTTCCTCTATTTTTCGTGGTAGAGACTTCATTGACAATAATTGCAAACAAGTCCGACTTCATGCAGCCTACCGTGATTTAACGATTGATTTTCAGAATCGAACAGTCACTCGTGGAGATGAGTTGATTAATTTGACAAGGAGAGAATATGACCTTCTGGCAACATTGATGAACAGCCCAGAACCTGTTAGTCGTGAGCAATTACTTGAACGCGTTTGGAAATATGAGGCGGCTTCTGAGACCAATGTAGTAGATGTCTATATTCGCTATTTACGTGGAAAATTAGATGTTGCTGGAAAGCCATCTTACATCAAGACAGTTCGTGGTGTTGGTTATGCCATGAGAGATTAAAAGGGAGTGGGAAAGAACTCGACTAGGTCAAAAAGAGTTCGTCAACAAGTCTTTATTTCTAGTTGTTGAGCTGAAACAGTCTATCCCCAGACTGTTTCACTCCCACCCCCGCATAGCGCCAAAGGTTCGGGGATCCTTTGGAGGTTGGAGATGAAGCGAACTTTGTTCGCAACAGTCGTGATGGTCAGATTTGGAGTGAAAAACACGAACAAATCTGCCAATCAACCACTGCGCTGAGATGTTGACACGAACTCTGAGTAGTGGTCCTGGGCTTTTGCCCAGTCTCCTTTTTGTATTCCTGTGATAAACTGGAAACCAATCATAAAATTTTTTGGAGATAAAATGAACAAATCATTTAAAGAAAAAGTTCTTTTGATTTTACTGGCGGGAGCAACGCTTTTAGCGGTTCTCAATTGGTCGAGTATCTATGGAGCTATAGGTGTCTTACTTGGTAGTATGAATTCCTTGTTTATCGGAGCCATTATTGCCTTTATATTAAATGTGCCGATGAAAAAAATTGAGGACCAGTTGGAAAAGGTATCCTTTCTAAAAAAATCAAAACGCTCATTGGCAATCGTTGGTGTATTGATTGGTTTCTTGCTCATTGTAACTGGACTTGTATTGATTGTATTGCCGACATTGATGACAACTGTTTCACAATTGGTAACGGTCAGCAGTACGGCTATTCCTAAATCAGTCAATGCCTTGACCAGCTTTTTAGAAGAAAATGGTCTCTTGACCGGTCAGGTTGGGGATCAAATTGCAGGAATGTTAGACCAATTAAAAAATCTTACCTTTATTTCCAATCTGGTAACTCCAATCTTGTCTGGTTTGGTGTCAAATGTCACTGGAATTTTTTCAAATACTATGACGCTTGTTATGGCCTTCTTCTTCACCTTAGCAATTCTAGGAAGCAAGGAACATTTGCAGTCTATGACAAGGCAATTCCTTCAAGCTACCTTGCCTGCGAAAGTGGTAAGGGTTATCAGCTACATCGGTGAAGTGATTATCGATACCTATGATAAATTCCTGATGAGTCAGATTGTGGAAGCCTGTATTATTGGAACCTTGGTTTTTGTCAGTTACTCCCTATCTGGTATTCCTTATGCCAGTATGGCGGGGATTTTAGCGGGTGTCTTATCATTCGTTCCTTACATTGGCCCCTTTACAGCCTGTCTGATTAGTGCCTTGTTTGTGGCGGTTCAAAATCCGCTCTTGGCACTCTGGTCTATCGTACTCTTCCAGATTCTTCAGTTGATTGAAGGGAATGTGATTTATCCGCGCGTGGTTGGTCAATCAGTTGGTCTTCCGACCTTGTTTACCCTTGCGGCAGCCTTGATTGGTGGAAATCTGTTTGGTCTACTTGGTATGGTCTTCTTTACCCCAATTTTTGCAGTTGTCTACCGCCTAGTTCGTGAATGGGTTGCCAGTCGATTGAAAAAACAGGACGAATTGTTGATGGAAAGTGAGTAATTCTCGCTTTCTTTTATTTTTGTTAATTTTATGCTATACTGAAGTGATAAAGTTAATGTAGGAGAAAGAGTATGCGTTGTCCAAAATGTCAGAGTTTGAAATCAAGTGTCATTGATAGTCGTCAGGCTGAAGATGGCAATACCATTCGTCGTCGCCGTTCCTGTGATCAATGCGGTCAGCGTTTTACTACCTATGAACGGATTGAAGAAAAGACCCTTGTTGTTGTCAAAAAAGACGGAACGCGAGAGCAGTTTTCACGGGAGAAAATCTTCAATGGGATTATTCGATCTGCTCAAAAACGTCCTGTATCAACGGATGATATTGATGAAGTAGTCAATCGGATTGAGCAAAAAGTTCGGGCTCAAGGGGAGAGTGAAATCGAGTCGGATGTTATTGGGAATTTGGTCATGGAAGAATTGGTCGAATTGGATGAAATCACCTATGTGCGTTTTGCGTCTGTTTACCGTTCCTTCAAGGATGTGGAAGAATTGGAAAATCTCCTAAAACAGATGATTTCCAAGGGTAGTAAGGTAAAAACGGGATCAAAAGATGAAGCCAAATGATCTGTTTGCCTATATAAAAACCAGTCCCTTTACTCCTGATATTGTCAGTCTTAGCCAATGTTACCAGCCCATTATTGGATTTGATGCCTTGGCACTTTATTATTATTTCTATAGTTTTGCCGATCAGGGCCAAGGTCGTTATAAATGGGCTAGTGTACTTAACCATATGGATTTTGGGATGAATCGATTAGAGACAGCTTTGGATGTCTTGACGGCCATGGGGCTCCTGCAACTGTACCGTGCAGAAGAGTTGACTGGTCTGGCTTTGCAGGCACCATTGACTGTGAAAAGTTTTTTAGACAAGCCCTTGTATAAAAACATTCTTGCTAAAAAAATTGGTGAAACGAGTGTAGAAAATCTGTTTGTCCACCAACCAAATCGGGAACAGAATATCTCAAAAACATTTTCTCAGGTCTTTACCATGGATGGGCAGGCTCCAGTTGTATTTGAACCGAAACATGATTTTGATTGGTCTGCCTTTAAGGCATTAATGGCCAAAGACAAGCTACTTTTTCAGGATGAAGCTGAGGATATTATTGCGCTTAGTTACATAGCAGAGCAGGCAGGTTGGACCTGGTTGGAAACCTATCGTCAGGCTAAAGCAACAGCTATTGGACAGACCATCTCGACCAAACGCCTTCAGCAGTCACGTCAGTCATTGCCAACAGAAAGCGCCAACCTCACTGCCCAAGAACAAGCCATTGTTCGTGAAGCGAAATCAAAATCCAGTCTAACCTTCCTGTCCTTTATCAAGGAGCAACGGAAGGCAGCTGTGACCGCAACAGAACGAAAATGCTTGACGGATTTGGCCAATTTGGGTCTTCTTGACGAGGTTATCAATGTCTTGGTCCTCTATACCTTTAACAAGGTGGACTCAGCCAATCTGAATGAAAAATACGCTATGAAGCTGGGCAATGATTTTTCCTACAAGGGAATTGGCAGTGCAGAGGCAGCTGTTGTCTATCTCAGGGATTTGAAAGCTGGTCAACCACAAAGTAAACCCAAGCCTGAAACCAAAACCAATGTGCCTGACTGGAGTAAGGAAGAGGTTCAGCAAGAACAAACGCAGGAAGGTCAAGCCAAGCTGGCAGCCCTTTATCGTGAATTAGAAGAAATGGAAAACAAAGGAGGTAGCTGATGAAATCAGTACAAGACAGGTTGTCGCAGGCAACCAATCCAAGTCCAAAATCTTATCAGCAACTCTATCAGGAGATAGTGAGTGATCCTGAAGTCGCTGCTTTTATCAAAAAAGAAGGTTTGACCCAGCAGGAAATCACCCTCTCCATTTCTAAGTTTTTGGAATATATCAGTCAGCGGGACCTCTTTATCAAACAGGATGAATCCTATATTGCTAAGGGATATCAACCAGTTTTGGTCATGAATGAGGGCTATGCGGATGTTTCCTATCTTGAGACAGAAGAATTGGTCGAATACCGTCGTTTGGAAGCTATCAAGAACCGTATCCAGCTCATCAATATGCCAGCAAGTTTGAAAAATGTAACCGTGGCGGCTATTGATAAGAGCGATGAAAATCGTGTGGAAGTCATGCTAGCCATTGCGGATTTTGTCAAACGTTTTGAAGAAAAGCCAAAAGGTCTTTACATCTATGGTAACTTTGGTATTGGAAAAAGTTATTTGATGGCTTATTTAGCCAATCTCTTGTCCAAGACTCATCTTCAATCAACCACCATGCTCCACTATCCAACCTTTGTTGTCGATATAAAAAATGCCATCAAAGATGGTTCTGTCAAGGAGCGAATTGATGAAATCAAGATGGCTCAGGTCTTGGTGCTAGATGACATAGGAGCGGAGCAACATAGTCCTTGGGTACGTGACGATGTGCTGCAGGTCATTCTTCAATACCGCATGCAGGAAAATCTGCCGACCTTCTTTACCTCCAATTTCTCCTTTGATGATTTGGAGCGTCATTTCGCCTCTGGTAAGTCTGGTGATGAAACCTGGCAGGCCAAACGGGTAATGGAGCGGATTCGCTATCTGGCTCGCGATTTGCATTTGAAAGGAAAGAACCGCCGATGAATGAAACCATTGATTTGATGCTGAACCATACTTCCGTCCGTCGTTTTACGGAAGAGCCCATTGAGTCGGAACATTTGCAAGCTATTATATCAGCTGGGCGAGCTGCGTCTAGCTGGAAGAATTTCCAGTCCTATTCCATCATTATGGTGCAGTCAGAGGAGAAAAAATAGGCACTCTATGACCTGGTGCCCCAGCCAGCTATTTTACAGGCTCAGGCCATTCTGGTTTTTGTGGGCGATCATAACCGTGCCAGCAAGGCGGCTCAGCTCCATGGTTCAGACTTTAATGTCAAAGGGACAGAGAATCTCCTGATTTCTTCTGTTGATGCGAGCCTAGCAGGGCAAAATGCCCTTTTAGCAGCTGAAAGCCTGGGTTACGGTGGGGTCTTTATCGGTATGATTCGCCATAAGGCCTTGGCAATAGCAGAGCTGTTCAACTTGCCAGATTATACCTATCCAATTTTCTGCATTGCCTTGGGTCGACCAGCCCAAAACCATCCTGTCAAACCACGTTTGGCAAGTGAAGCCATTGTCTTTCAGGAAGAATATGTGGAGCAAGGCCTGGAAGTAATCCAAGCCTACGACCAAGTTCAGTCAGACTATGCAGGTGCTCGTCAGACAGAAACCTGGTCGGAGCGTATGGTTGCCCAGTTTGGTCAGCCAGAGCAGCCTGAAACGAGGGCTGTATTAGAAAAAAATAAACTATTGTAAGTTATAGTCTTTTTGTTTGCTTTTAGTACTCGCTCAAACTGTCTGGGAGACAGTTTGAGATTGGAGATAAAGTGAACCAAGTTCACATCAAAAGCTGCAGACAGTACTGGAGTACGGCAAAGCGAGTTCAAATAATGATGACATTATTTGAAGTTGGAAATGGGGAAACGAAGTTTCCTCATGCGTCGACGTAATAAAAGATAAACGAAAACGACTATATTAGAAGAGGAGGAGCCATGGCTCAACCAACTATCGCCATCGTTGGACGTCCCAACGTTGGTAAATCAACACTATTTAACCGTATTGCGGGGGAACGCATTTCTATCGTAGAAGACGTGGAAGGTGTGACCCGCGACCGTATTTATGCTACTGGTGAGTGGCTGAATCGTAAGTTTTCCTTGATTGATACAGGTGGTATCGACGATGTGGATGCACCTTTCATGGAGCAAATCAAGCATCAGGCTGAGATCGCCATGGATGAAGCGGACGTTATCGTCTTTGTCGTATCAGGCAAAGAAGGTGTGACGGATGCTGACGAGTATGTATCGCGTATCCTTTATAAGACAAACAAACCAGTTATTTTGGTTGTCAATAAAGTCGATAACCCTGAAATGCGGAACGACATCTACGATTTCTATTCGCTTGGTCTTGGGGATCCCTATCCAGTATCTTCTGTGCATGGTATCGGAACAGGGGATGTCTTGGATGCTATCATTGAAAATCTTCCAGTCCAAGAAGCAGAAGAAAATCCAGACATTATCAAGTTTAGCTTGATTGGTCGTCCAAACGTTGGTAAATCCAGCTTGATTAACGCTATTTTGGGTGAAGAGCGCGTGATTGCTTCGCCTGTTGCGGGAACGACTCGTGATGCCATTGATACGCACTTTACAGATCCAGAAGGTCAAGAATTTACTATGATTGACACCGCAGGGATGCGCAAGTCTGGTAAGGTCTATGAAAATACGGAGAAATATTCTGTTATGCGTGCCATGCGTGCCATTGAACGTTCCGATGTCATATTGATGGTTATCAATGCCGAAGAAGGTATCCGTGAGTACGACAAACGCATCGCAGGCTTTGCCCATGAAGCTGGTAAGGGAATGATTATCGTGGTCAACAAGTGGGACACGCTTGAAAAAGACAACCACACCATGAAGCAGTGGGAAGATGACATTCGCGACCAGTTCCAGTATTTATCATACGCACCGATTATCTTTGTGTCAGCCTTGACCAAGCAACGCTTGCACAAGTTGCCTGAGATGATTAAGGCTATTAGTGAAAGCCAGAATACCCGCATTCCGTCGGCTGTCCTCAACGATGTCATCATGGATGCCATTGCTATCAATCCAACACCGACTGATAAAGGGAAACGTCTCAAGATTTTCTACGCGACACAAGTTGCGACCAAGCCACCAACTTTTGTGGTCTTTGTCAACGAAGAAGAGCTCATGCACTTCTCCTATATGCGTTTCTTGGAAAATCAAATCCGCAAGGCTTTTGTCTTTGAAGGAACACCGATTCACTTGATTGCACGGAAACGGAAATAAAAGAGGGCAACCTCTTTTTTCTTTGCACCTATTCGTAAATATGCTAGAATGGGACTAGGAGGTGTTGGTATGGTAGCGTTTCCGATTTGGCGAATTTTCTTTATACTGCTTTCTGTTTCCACTTTTAATTTTATTTTCTATGAAGACAGTCAGTACAAACCTTTTGGTCTTCGGTATTGGCTGGGACTGGTGGCTTGCATCTGGCTCAATTTGGTGACTTTGGCATCCTATTTTATCTCCTTTACAGGTGGTTCGATTATGGTCTATCATCGATTTGAACAGCCTACGGTTTTGCTTTTCATCTTCTTTTTGTTATGTGCAATTGGCCTAAGCTTCCTATCCCTACATGCGATGAA
Organism: Streptococcus suis; assembly: GCF_002964045.1. Classification (GTDB taxonomy): domain Bacteria; phylum Bacillota; class Bacilli; order Lactobacillales; family Streptococcaceae; genus Streptococcus; species Streptococcus suis_U. The sequence goes on from NZ_POPB01000317.1 coordinate 47,232, forward strand.
AACCCTCATTCGACGAACCAAGTATTACCGACAGCTGAGAAAGGGAGTCTAGTATGGAATTTTTAGGCGAACTAGTATTTGAATTTTTGGCGGGTTTGGCAGATTTCGATGAAAGAAAGTATGCTCCTTTTGGGCTTCGCTATTGGCTAGGTTGGTTGGGAGTTCAGATTCATTTCTTACTCCTAACCTTGCTCACTTGTGTGACCGTCTTCTTTTTCAAGTTTTTCTTGGATGGAAAAGGCTTGATTAACGTAGTGGTGGCAGTTGTTTTCCTGCTATTTGCCCTATTTTGGCTTTGGAAAAGCGGAAAAACAATCTTGAAAATGTGGCAAGCAACGATTTATTATTTAGCTATTCATTAGAGACACCAGTTTACCAGCTGGTGTTTTTTTGATGCCTAGGCAAGGAATTATCTCTTGAAATATGCTATAATGAAAAGATAATATTTTAGAGATTGTGCTAGGTCAAAAGAGGTATTGCTATGGGGCGTATGATGCCGGGGCGGGTTCGCCAAGAAGGAATTGATTTGTATGAGGCTGGGAAACTGACTGTTCTTCAGAGCGAGAATGGGAAGTTGGAGCTGGATATTGCTGGAGAACGTTTTACTTACAGCGATGAGGACAGTGATTTGCAGTGTAGTTGTCACTTGTTTCAAAGTAAGGGCTACTGTCAGCATTTGGCAGCCACGGAGTATTATTTAAAAAATGATGGGGCTGGTAAAAATCTGGAGCAGGAGCGGAAAGAAGAGGGGAATCAACACAAGGAAACGGTCCGGCGGACTTATTTTGGTGGCCTCTTTTTAGATGAGATTTTGCGTCCCAAGCCAGAAATGGGAATCAAGTATCGCCTCTCTGTTGAGGGGAGCTTGTTGCCTTATGATCGTCAGATAGACTGGACCTTGAAAATTAGCCGTTTACCAGACACCCGTGCCTATATTGTAAGGGACATTGGTGCTTTTTTGCGTTTGCTCAAGACCAATGGACATTACCAAATCGGGAAAAATTATTATGAGCAATTAGCCTATGAAAATTTTGATGAGCCTAGTCAGGCAGTCCTAGATTTTCTTTGGAACTTGGTTCCTGAGAAGGCTAGTTTAGATTCGGATATTTTGATCCACTTTGGCCGTCATTTTCGGTTGCCTCAAGCCTATTTTGAAGAGGGCTTAGAATTGTTGAATCGGTTGGATGGCTTTGTCTTTACCTATGAACAGCGTTCCTATTCGTCCTTGATGGTGCTTCCTTTGACGGAGGAAACTGGTCTGTATCATTTTGAAGTAATGGTCCATACGCTCATGATTGAGATGGTCATTCATGAAAAAGCTGTTCGTCCCCTTTTTCAAGGTCGCTACATCTTGGTAGATGGCGTTATTTATAGTGTTGATCGGAAGCAAGAACACCTGATTGCTCAGATTTCGAATCTGGTTCCTACCGAGTCAGGATTGAGAAAGGTTCAGGTCGATTTTCAAGATCAGAATCGTTTGGCTCTGAGTTTGCTGGATTTGCAGACCATAGGGACGGTCAAGGCGCCTAAACGCTTTAAAATTCACGATTTTACACCTCATTTCTATATGGAGATGGAGGCAAGTGGTAGTTTAATCTTGCACTTGGTTTTGGATTTTGATGGTCGCTTGGTCAGAAGTGAGGAAGAGTTGAGTTTGCTGCCATTTGCCAGTCATTTCCAGCACCTAGAAGCTGTCTATCAGGCGATTGGTTTGGCTGGTTTTCGTGGGAAATATTTGGCGCATAGACCTGCTCTTGGCCAACAGGAAGTCTATCCATTTTTCCGCCAGCAGTTACCACTTTTAGAGAGAATGGGGCAGGTCCGTTTATCAGAAGACCTTCAATCTCTTTTGGTAGAAGCCAAACCCCAGTTGGAAATTGTCAGAAATGGCTCGCTTTTGGATATTTCATTTGATCTGACAGGCATTGCTCAATCCGAAATTGATCAGGCACTGGAAGCCTTACTCAATCAAGAAGACCACTATACCAGCCCGAGTGGTAAGGTCCTAGTCTTTGATGAGGAAACTAAGAAAATCAGCCAGACCCTGCTGCAACTGAGAGCCAAGCATGGCAAGGGAGGGCAGGTTCAGGTTCATGCCTTGGCAGGTTATCAATTAGCCCAGTCCTTGTCAGGCTTTGATCAGGTTCGTTTTTCCAAGGATTTTCAGGAAATGGCTACCTATCTTGCTCAGCCAGACAGTTTTCCAATGCCAGATTTGGATGTGAAAACAGCACTCAGAGATTATCAGCAGACAGGTGTAAAATGGTTGTCCATGCTGGATCATTATGGTTTTGGTGGGATTTTGGCAGATGACATGGGACTTGGGAAAACACTACAAACCATTGCCTTTCTGTCCAGTCGGATGACGGAAACCACTCGTGTGTTGATTCTGGCTCCCTCTAGCTTAATTTATAACTGGGCGGAAGAATGCAAGCGATTTGCTCCAGACTTGGACCTAGCTGTTGTTCATGGAAGTAAGGAACAGCGAGTAGACTTGATTGGTCAGGAACATCAAATCTTGGTAACCTCCTATCCATCCTTTAGACAGGATAGTGACCTTTATAAGCAAGAGCATTTTGACTACCTGATTTTAGATGAGGCTCAGGTCATGAAAAATGCCCAATCTAAAATAGCTCAGCTACTGAGAGAATTTGAGGTTGGGAATTGTTTCGCTCTTTCAGGTACACCGATTGAAAATCATTTGACGGAATTGTGGTCTATTTTCCAAATTGTCCTCCCAGGTTTATTGCCCGGAAAACAAGCCTTTGGGAAAATGGCAACCAAGGACATTGCCAGAACTATTCAGCCCTTTGTCCTCAGACGGCATAAGGAAGATGTTTTGCAGGAATTGCCTGATTTGACAGAGGTCAATGTTCTGAATGAATTGACTGATGAACAAAAGACCGTCTATTTGGCCCAGCTCCAGCAAATGCAGTCCAAAATTATGGGTGCAGATGATGCCCAAATCAATCGAAGCAAGATTGAAATATTGTCTGGGATTACGCGATTACGTCAAATCTGTGATACGCCTAGTCTCTTTATGGATGATTTCAAGGGAGAAAGTGGCAAGCTCAATAGCCTGAAAGAACTGTTGGTACAACTGAAAGAAGGGGAACACAGGGTCTTGATTTTCTCCCAATTTAGAAACATGTTGGAGCAAATCGAAGGTCAATTAAATGAGCTTGGTCTGACTTCCTATACGTTGACAGGCTCGACCCCTGCCAATCAACGCCAAGAAATGACCCAGGCCTTTAATGCAGGTAGTCGGGATGCCTTCCTCATTTCCTTAAAAGCAGGTGGGGTTGGTCTCAATTTGACAGGGGCGGACACGGTTATTCTAGTTGACCTCTGGTGGAACCCTGCTGTGGAAGCCCAGGCCATTAGCCGTGCCCATCGAATGGGTCAGACTGAAAAAGTAGAATGCTACCGCCTGATTACCAGAGGTACCATTGAAGAAAAAATCCAAGCTCTGCAAGAAAATAAGAAAAATCTGGTCAAAACAGTCCTTGATGGAAATGAAAGTCGTGCAAACTTGACGGTTGAAGATATTCGTGCTATTTTGGGGATAGAGTAGAATAGTTAGATATAGTCCTATCATGGAATTAGGCAAATTTATACCAAGTGTGGTATAATATGGATTCGAAAGGATGACTTATGATTAGACAAGAAAAAAGGTTTCCACTAGTAGCAGATGATGAAGTACTGGTTGGAGAAAATCCGATTATGAGTTTATATGATGAGAGCGACTTGATTAGTAATATCAAAGGTCCTTATCAAGAAAAAGAATATAGCTGGGATGGAGATTCCCAACGGGGATCTCAGGCTAGTCCAATTGTTCAAACGGAAGATGAGCTTTTGCCACCTCTATTTGAAGCCAAGCCTAGCCATTATTCTCGGAAGGAACGGCTTCATCATACCTCGCCTGTTAAAATAACTTATGAAAAGACACAAGGGCAGTTGGCACGGGAACTTGCGAAAAAAGATTTAAAGAGAAAACAATCAGCAAGTTACCTGAGAGATGAAAAAACGGCTCCTGCAAAAGTTATTGTAAAGCCACCAGTTGCCGAAGCATCTGAGTCTAAAGCCAGTCAATTGAGTTGTTTGGCAGATCATTTAAGGCAGGATGACTATATTCTAGCAGATATGCCGGCGGTTTATTCACTGAAGAAGGAAGACAGAGAACAGGAACAGTCATTCAAAAAAAATTCATATGATTTTTTGAAGAAAAGTCAAGTCTATAATTATCCAGAACGACAACAACAAAAAGTACGTCAAATTGCTCAAGAGTTAAATTTGACAAATATGGGAGAAGAATAGCATGTCAAAAAAGTATCATTTTATCGGAATTAAAGGTTCGGGAATGAGTGCCTTGGCGCTGATGTTGCACCAAATGGGCTACCAGGTTCAGGGAAGCGATGTAGAGAAGTATTATTTTACCCAACGTGGTTTGGAACAGGCGGGAATTGAAATCTTGCCATTTGATGAAAAAAATATCACAGCAGATGTTGAATTGATTGCAGGGAATGCCTTCCGTCCTGATAATAATGTTGAGATTGCTTTTGCTGATGCCCAAGGTTTTAGCTACAAACGCTACCATGAATTTCTTGGTGAATTTATGAAAGGCTTCACGAGTTTCGGAGTTGCTGGGGCTCACGGAAAAACGTCAACTACAGGACTTTTGGCGCACGTGATGCGCAATATCACAGATACTTCATTCTTGATTGGTGATGGTACAGGGCGCGGTTCTGCCAATGCTCAGTATTTTGTATTCGAATCAGATGAATATGAACGTCATTTTGCCCCATATCATCCAGAATACAGTATCATTACCAATATAGATTTTGACCATCCTGATTATTTTACAAGTCTGGAAGATGTCTTCAATGCCTTTGATGACTATGCAAAACAAGTAAAAGAAGGCCTATTTGTCTTCGGTGAAGATGAGCAACTCCGCCGTATTACTGCAAATGCACCAATTTATTACTATGGTTTTGAGGAAAACAACGATTTTGTTGCCTATGATTTAAAACCTTCGACAACTGGTTCACAATTTAAAGTTCGTTATAAAGAGCAAGAATTGGGTGAATTCCAAATTCCAACTTTTGGTAAACATAATGTTATGAACGCGACGGCAGTCATTTCCAATCTTTATATTGCTGGATTTGACTTGGCGTTAGTTGCTGAGCATTTGAAAACTTTCGGTGGTGTGAAACGTCGTTTTACAGAGAAAATTGTTAATGATACTGTCATTATTGATGATTTTGCACACCATCCAACAGAAATCATTGCAACCATTGATGCTGCACGTCAAAAATACCCAAGCAAAGAGTTGGTTGCCATTTTCCAACCGCATACATTTACTCGTACCATTGCGCTCTTGGATGAATTTGCAGAAGCCTTGAACGGAGCTGATGCTGTTTATCTAGCACAAATTTATGGTTCGGCGCGTGAAACAGATAATGGTCAAGTGAAGGTGGAAGACTTAGCAGCTAAAATTAACAAAAAAGGTGGACTTATTACAGTCGAAAACACTTCGCCTCTCTTGGATCATGAGAATGCAGTCTATGTATTTATGGGAGCAGGGGATATTCAGTCCTATGAGTACTCTTTCGAAAGACTCTTATCAAATCTAACAAATAATGTTCAATAAACGAGGAAGACGGAGGCCGAAGGCCCCTGTTTTTCCGCTATATAAGGGAGAAAAATATGGAAATTCGTTTTGCAAATCCCTTGGATTTAGAGCAAGTGATTCGGCTAGAAAAAGAAAATTTTGCGCCTGAAGAACAGATTTCAGAAGCAGTTTTGGAAACCTATTTGATGCACTTACATCAAACTTGTCTTGTAATGGAACAGGATGGTGAAATAGCAGGCTTTATTCTTTCCAGTCCTTCAGAGTCACCGACTGTTTCAGATGCTATTTTTCATCTAAACAGTGACCAGCTACCTATTGGAGAGTATTTAGCTATCGCCAGTCTTTCTGTTTCAGATACATTCAAGGGACAAGGAGTTGGCACCCTTCTCTTGGCAGCCTTAAAAGAAGTAGCTCAATCAAGAGGTTTTATGGGGATAGCCTTAACTTGTAAGGATTATTTGATAGGCTACTATGAAATTAATCATTTTGAAGATTTAGGCCCATCTTCGTCTCAATTTGGTGGACAATTATGGTACGACATGTACTGGAAAGCTTTGTAAAAAGGTAGTTCTTGCAATTCGTCTGCCTTTAAGATATAATGTATAGTAACTGTGTGAAAGGAGCAAAAGCGTGACAAAGGATACGAATGAAAATAACACGCAGTCTTCAAGTTTTCGAGATCAGATTTTACGTGATTTAGAAGAATTGAGGGTGAAACGACAAGCAGAGCAGGAAGGGAATATTCTTTCTGATCAAAGAAATGAAATTATCAACGAACTTCACGTGCCACATACTGAAGATACTGTTGTTGAACAGAATTTAGATACAATTAAAATAGAGAATATCTCCCCAACTGATACAAATCAAATCGAATCTAATATAGACGTCCAGTTCAGCACACCTTACGAAGATGTTAGCCCAAGTCTCTCAAGTGAAGAACCAGAATTTATCATTGAAAAAGAAACTTCGACTTCAGTTCCTCAGGATACCGTTGAGAGAAACCTTGCCGAATTACGTCATTTAGTTGCTGCAAATGAGTCGGAATTTGCGAGTGCGCCAGCAACGCACAATGAACTAGTAGAAGAAAGTCTGAATCAAGAATCTTTAGATGATACTTTTGTAGACTTCCCACTGGAGGATGTATCAGCAGTTACCGGAGATACAGAAGTGTTGACTCTTGGAGAAACCATCATTGCATCTAAAGCTTTGGTAAATCCAGAAACTGATGAAGTTGAAGAACAAGAACCCACTGTCAGTCAATCTAGAAGAACAGCATTACAAAAGACAAAGACTAGTAAGCAACGTCGCCAAAGTCAAGACAAGGCAGCGAAACGCATTGTTTCAATTATTATGTCAATTGTTGTTGTGGCCTTATTGGTTACCGGTATTGCAGGTTTCATGTGGGTTAAATCTAGTCTAGAACCCGTCAATGCCAAAGCAACTGAGGCAGTACAAGTGGAAATCCCAGAAGGATCAACAACACTTGATATTGGTAATATTTTGGTAGACAATAAGTTGATTAAAAATGCTACAGTCTTTAACTATTATTCAAAGATTAAGAGCTATAATAATTACCAAAGTGGCTATTATAATTTGTATCAGAACATGTCTGTAGATGACATTGCAAAAGCATTGCAAGAGAGTGGAACTCCAACCCCACAAAAAGAAGCAGCTGGTAAAATTCTGATTGTAGAAGGCTATACTTTGGCACAAATTGCCCAAGCAGTCACAAATAATACTAAAACTGAAGATAAGAATGATAAGACACCATTTACTGCAGAGCAGTTTATGGCTACAGTAACCAACCAAGAATTCATTAATCGTATGGTCGCTGCTTATCCGCAATTGTTTGCAAGCCTACCTGCAACGGATAGTGGTGTAATCTACCAGTTGGAAGGCTATCTGTTCCCTGCAGTTTATGAATATGCTGATGATACAACAATTGAAGAATTAGTTGAACAAATGATTGCAGCAATGGATACTCGTTTGCAACCTTATTATGAAACGATTGCGGCGAAAAACTTAACTGTAAATGAAGTATTGACACTTGCTTCACTTGTAGAAAAAGAAGGTTCAACGGACGAAGACCGACGTAATATTGCAAGTGTATTCTTTAACCGCATCAATGCAGGAATGCCTTTGCAATCAAATATTGCAATTCTATATGCGCAAGGTAAACTTGGTCAAGAAACTACTTTGGCAGAAGATGCAGGTATCGATACCAATATTGAATCACCATACAATATTTATTGGACAGCAGGTTTGATGCCTGGTCCAGTTGATAGCCCAAGTGTATCTGCTATTGAAGCAGTTATAAATGCAAGCACAACAGATTACTTGTACTTCGTAGCTGATGTAACTACTGGAACAGTTTATTTTGCAAAAACAATTGAAGAACACGATCAAAACGTTGCAAAATATGTAAATGCTCACTTACAGTAATAATTAGTATATTTAATACAAAATTATGTGGTTTTCCACATAATTTTGTTTTCATAAAAATAATGAAAAGGAAATGAAAATGGCAGAAAAAACATATCCAATGACCTTGGAAGAAAAAGAAAAACTTGAAAAAGAATTAGAAGAGCTTAAGCTCGTCCGTCGTCCTGAAATTGTAGAACGTATTAAAATTGCACGTTCATACGGGGATCTCTCAGAAAACTCTGAGTACGAAGCAGCTAAGGATGAACAAGCCTTTGTAGAAGGTCAAATTTCAACGATTGAAACCAAAATTCGTTACGCTGAAATTGTTAACAGTGATGCAGTTGCAGCAGATGAGGTAGCGATTGGTAAGACTGTTACTGTCCAAGAAGTAGGTGAAACGGAAGAGGAAGTTTACCATATCGTTGGTGCTGCAGGAGCAGATGCCTTTGCAAGTAAGATTTCTAACGAAAGCCCAATCGGTCATGCCTTGATTGGTAAGAAGACAGGAGATGTGGCTACGATTGAAACACCTGCTGGTAGCTACGATGTTAAAATCTTAAAAGTTGAAAAAACAAAATAAGGTGTGGAGAGGGTCAAATTTGACTCTCTTTTTTGAGCACAATAAAACAACCACCTGACCAGATGGTTGTTTGCTATTGCTTATCTAGACCGTTGTTTACCAGCGTTTCGATTGCTTTTTTTAGAAGTTTTTTCTTCAATGATAGCTGATGCTTTTGGAGTCACATCTTTGATATTTGATTTATATGGTTTTGGAGGATTGTTTTTGAACTCTTCTTCCACTTTTGCACGAATACGTGGTTTCAAGATAAAGTTAGTGAGAGCTTGTTGGATTAGACCGATAAGACCTCCGACTACCCAGTAAAGTGTAACGCCTGCAGGCGAAGACCATGAGAACATGACAATCATGAGGGGATTCATAATAGCAACAGTACGCATTTGTTTCTTCTGTTCTTCATCCATACCAACCTGCATTAAGAGGGATTGGATGTAATACAGAATACCAGCAACAGCAGTGAGGATGAGGCTTGAAGAACCGAGGTCAATACCAAGGAAGGTCGCTTCAGAAATTCCAGGAGTGTAACGAGCTGCATAGAAGAGGGCTGTAAAGAATGGCATTTGGATCAACAAAGGTAGGCACCCCATACCACCAAACATGCTGACACCGTATTGTTTTTGAGCTGCAAAGAACTCTTGTTGTGCAGCCAATTGCTCTTCTTGCGAGCTAGCATTTCTCATCCGTTCTTGGATTGGACCTAGAATTGGTTTGAGATAATTCATTTTCTCAGACTGGTAGGTTGATTTCCAAGATTGGTAGATACCAAGTGGCATGATGAGTAGACGGACAATCAATGTTACGATGATGATAGCAATACCAAAACCGAGACCTTGATTTTCAGCAAAGAACTTAATCAAATTCCCCATTGGTTCGACGAGATAGTTGTAGACCCATCCCTCACCAGTTGGAACACCATTTTTAGTTTGAACACATCCAGATAGGAAAAGTAAGGTTGACAGCGCTAGGCCAGTCAATAACATTCGTTTATTCTTTTTCAAATTGATACATTCCTTTTTTACAAGATACATTCTATTTTACTTTTTTTATTATTAAACTTCAAGTTTTATCTATGACTGACCTGAAAATCATGGAAATCTTCAAAATTTGCTAGGGTTACATCCAAATAGCTCACTTTGGCCATTCGGGAAGGACCTTTTCGGATTTCGTGGATAAAATGGCTGAGCTTCTCAGCGTTCTCGGATTGAGCTAGGATGGTGACCGTACCATCATCATTGTTCCAAACTCTGCCGTAAATATCACCGATTTCCACTGCTAAAAATTGAACAGACCAACGAAAACCGACCCCTTGCACTCGGCCAGATGCAATCATTTTTACCTTTCGCATAAGATTCTCCTTTTGACAAGAATTTTACTTTATTATATCATTGTTGAATAAGAAAGAAAATGAGGAAATTATGGAAGTTATCCGTTCAAAATCCAATAATTTAATCAAGCAGATTAAGAAATTACAGCAGAAGAAGTACCGTCGTTCTTCCTACTTGATAGAAGGTTGGCATTTGTTAGAAGAGGCTTTGGCTGCTGGTGCAAGTATTGAACACATTTTGGTAGTTGAAGAGCATGTAGACAAGGTTGCCCAGTTGGAAAAGGTGACAGTGGTTAGTCCAGAAATCATGCAGGACTTGGCTGATTCCAAGTCACCTCAAGGAGTAGTAGCCCAACTAGCCCTTCCTAGTCAGGAACTCCCTGATCAGCTAGCAGGTAAATTTCTGGTCTTGGAAGATGTGCAGGATCCAGGAAATATCGGAACGATCATTCGGACGGCTGATGCAGCAGGTTTTGATGGTGTATTTTTGACTGATAAGTCGGCTGATATGTACAATATGAAGGTCCTTCGTTCTATGCAGGGTAGTCACTTTCATTTGCCGATTTATCGTTTGCCAATTGGGGATATTTTCTCTACCTTAAAACACCATCAGGTGGAGATTTTGGCAACGACCCTATCTAGTCAGTCAGTGGATTATAGGCAGGTAGCACCAGGGTCTAGCTTTGCGCTTGTTATGGGCAATGAAGGTCAGGGGATTTCGGACTTTGTGGCAGAAGAGGCAGATCAACTGGTCCACATCACCATGCCAGGTCAGGCGGAGAGTTTAAATGTTGCTATTGCTGCGGGAATTTTAATCTTTAGCTTTATTTAAGCCAAGAAGAATAAACTGTGTTATAATAACAAAACGAGGTTCACATTTATGGGTGCTTATAAAAAAGATAAAGAATATATGGCTTACGTCGGCCACTTGATTGACACTAAAAAGGTGCAGAAATTGGCAGACATTCCCCACCACTATCATTCGACACGCTTGGAACATTCAATCAATGTTTCCTATACTAGCTATAAAATCGCTAAGAAATTTGGCTGGGATGCCAAGTCGACTGCTCGAGGTGGTCTTCTACACGACCTCTTCTTCTATGACTGGCGTGAAACAAAATTTAACAAGAGTCATGCTTGGGTCCATCCACGGATTGCCAAGCGCAATGCAGAAAAATTGATTAAACTCAATAAGGTAGAAGAAGATATTATTGTCAAGCATATGTTTGGTGCAACCATTGCTCCGCCGCGTTATAAGGAATCATGGATTGTGACCTGCGTAGACAAGTATTGGGCAGTACGTGAGTTTACCCTGCCCTTACAATATAAATGGAAAAATCGAAAGGTCCTGCGTTTTCAGTAGGATATAAAAGGAGAAGCATATGAATAACGATTCATTTATTATCAATCAGGTGGATAATACCGCCCTCAACCGTTTCTTTGGTAAGATTTACGGTGTTGTTGCTATGGGGATTGGCTTGTCAGCCCTTGTTTCCTTCTTGGCCGTTACCGTCTTCCAACAATTACTCTATTCCTTGCTTAGTGCTGGTTCCATTGTCATGATGTTAGTCATGTTGGGGCAGATTGCTTTGGTGGTTACAGCTTCTACAATGGCCGCAAAAAATAGTCCAATGGCCTTGCCAATGTTCTTAGCCTACTCGGTAACAAACGGCTTGACCATCAGTATGGTCTTGATGTTCTACACGACCGAAACAGTTGCCTTGGCCTTCCTATCAGCTGCTTTGATGTTTGCCATTATGGCAGTCATCGGTATGACAACCAAGAAAAACCTTTCTGGTATGGCCCAGGCCTTGCGAGCTGCCCTTTGGGGAATTATGATTGCTAGTGTCATCAATATCTTCCTTCGCAGCTCAGGCATTAGCTTTGCCATGTCTATCGTATCTGTTCTTGTTTTCTCGGGCTTGATTGCCTATGACAACCAACGCATCCGTAACGTTTTTGAACAGACCGGTGGCAATGTGCAAAATGGTTGGGTAGTCTCAATGGCCCTCCAACTTTACCTTGACTTTGTCAACCTCTTCCTCAACTTGCTTCGCATTTTTGGTGGTTTGAGTAGAGACTAATTATGACATATAAAAAAAGAGGGGTGCCCTCTTTTTTTATGTCGTCTGTTATGCTAGAGCTCCCATTGGATCCCATGGGGCAAGGACTTGTGGTTGAGCTTGATAAGCTGCTAGTTCTTCTGGTGTGAGGAATTCTTTTCGGACAACAATCTGATAAGTATACTCGTCCATCCAGCTGTCTGATGCGACGAAGTATCCCTTGTCACCAACCTTGTCACCCCAAGAGTTTTCTACTTTCCATTTGAGAGGTTGCTCATTATCGTCTAAATCAACACCAGTTAAGACCATAGCGTGGGTCATCAAACTTTCGGAGTAGTCTAATCTTCCGGCCTTGTCTTGATGGAAATGGATACCCAGTCCTGAAGAGAAGTCGTAGGTGTTGGTTGCCATAATACCAGTTTGACGATTGCTACTTTGACCGACATCGGAACCAAACCAAACGGACTCACCAGCTTTGAGTTGGGTAATAGCCAGTTCTTTAAACCGGTTCATTTCTACATTGAGGTAGCGGACAGCAGGGGCGCCAACAACGTTCCCCAACAATTCGACTGTATAAGATTTATTGTAGGGTTTATCAGTTGTTGGAGCGTTGATAATGGAGACATAGTCAGATAGTTTCAAACCAACGTATTTCTCGTAGAATGCCTGAGGTGTTACATTTGTATCACGGTGATAGACATTGTCTTTATCTCTATATGCAAAATCAAAGCTGCGAGGAGGGAGTCCAAGGTTGACGGCTAGGAAGTTAAAGATTTCTTGAAGTAAGTTTTCTTTTTGTACTTGAACTTCTTCTGATGAAGCTCCTTTGGCAAGGAGGTCTCGCAAGATTTGTGCATCTTGACGGAGCAATTTGTTAAGGTACTGATTGAGCTCACGACTGGCACTGGATGAGATAGATTCTGGATAGACGGATTTCGGTACCACACCATATTTTTCAAATAGAGCAACAACCATATCCCATTGACCGCCATCTTGTTGCGGGGTATCCAATAAGAATTTTACCTTACGGCTACCAATTTCTTGGTCAGCTATGGCAATGATTTGTTCGAGGAACCAGTTGGACTTTTCATATTTATCCCAAAAGAAGGTATGGGCCTGTGATAGCTCAAAATTTTCCAGTTTGAAGTCAGAGATGAGCTTGTGGCGGAAGGTATTCAATGCAGCAAACATCCAGCAACGTCCAGAAGCCTTTTGGTTTGAAACAGCGTCCTTGGTCAAGTCGATTGAAAAGACATAGTCATTGTCGATGGCGCTTTGGCGTGTTTCTAAGGATTTCAAAAGTCCGTTGTGGCTCACGGCATTTTCGGTTGCCTGTAAGCTTGGATTAGCTAGATAGTTGGCATACAAGCGTTCTGTAAAATCAAAATCTAATGTTGACATATATTACTCCTTTTTTAATGATATTCACATTATAACGCTCGAAATTTATTTTGCAAGTATTTGGTGGAGTTGAAAGCTACAGTTCCTCACATATTTGTGGTATAATAGGAAAAATATTTGATGAGGTAGAGAGATGACCAAGACACCATTTGTTAGTAAAGAAGTTTTAGACACCATTACGGAGCAATTTCCGACACCTTTCCATTTGTATGATGAAAAAGGTATTCGTGAGAAGGCCCGTGCCCTCAATGCGGCTTTTTCATGGAACAAGGGCTTTAAGGAATATTTTGCGGTCAAGGCGACTCCAACTCCAGCTATTTTAAAAATTCTTCAAGAAGAAGGCTGTGGAGTAGACTGTGCAACGGATGTAGAAGTGTTGATGAGTGAGAAATTGGGCTTTAAGGACATCATGTTCACATCCAATGATACCCAAGCGCAAGAATTTGTCTATGCCAGAAAAGTTGGGGCAACCATTAACCTTGATGCCTATGAGCATATTGAATTTTTGAAAAATGTTGCTGGGATTCCAGAGACGGTCTGCCTCCGTTACAATCCAGGTGGGGTCTTCTCGCTGGGAACGGACATTATGGACCACCCAGAAGAGTCTAAATTTGGCATGACCAAGGACCAGTTGATGAAGGGTTACAAGGAATTGAAAGAACTGGGTGTCAAGGAATTTGGAATCCATGCCTTTCTGGCTTCAAACACTGTTACCAATGATTACTACCCTGTTCTAGCTCGCCAACTCTTTGAATTGGCCTTGGAAATCCGTGAGGAAACAGGTGTGACCTTAGACTTTATCAACCTCTCAGGCGGGATTGGTGTCAACTATCGTCCTGAACAAGAGCCGAATGACATTGCGGTTATCGGAGAGGGAGTTCGCAAGGTCTATGAGGAAATTCTCGCGCCAGCAGGTATGGGACATGTCAAAATCTTTACGGAATTGGGACGTTTTATGTTAGCGCCACACGGTCACTTGATTACCAAGGTCCTTCACCGTAAGGAAACCTATCGGACTTATATTGGTGTCGATGCATCGGCTGCCAACCTCATGCGCCCAGCCTTCTATGGCGCCTACCACCATATCACCAATATCACGCGCCCAGATGCGCCAATCGAGGTGGTGGATGTGGCAGGTTCCCTCTGTGAAAACAACGACAAGTTTGCGGTCAATCGTGAATTACCACGGGCAGAAGTAGGAGACACCTTGGTCATTCATGACAGTGGGGCTCACGGCTTCTCCATGGGCTACAACTACAACGGTCGTCTGCGTTCCTCTGAAATTCTTTTGCAGGAAGATGGCACAGCGCGTATGATTCGTCGGGCAGAAACTCCTGAGGATTATTTTGCGACCATTTACGGTTTTGATTTTGACAGGTAAGTCTTGGAAAAGCCTGCTGAATTTGGTATAATAGAAGCAGTTATGTAGAAATAAAGATTTGAGGAGATTGATATGCAATTAGGTATCGGTTTAGTAATTGTTTTGTTGCTTGTGGCATTTGCAGGTGGTGTAGCCTTGGGTATTTACTTGTCACGCAAACAAGTAGAAAACTACATTGCTGATAAGCCAGTTTTGGATGAAAATGCTTTGCGCTTGATGATGAGCCAAATGGGTCAAAAACCAAGCGAAGCAAAAGTACAACAAGTACTTCGCCAAATCAAGAGCCAACAAAAAGTGGCAAGCAAGAAAAAATAATCAAACTGGGACTGGGATATTCATTCCCAGATCCCATTTTTTGAGTAGAAAAGAAAGGCTAGTCAGATTTTCTGGCTATTCTCAGTATTATGGATAATCGACCAATAGGTTTTTTAGATTCAGGTGTGGGGGGATTAACGGTTGCGCGTGAGTTAATGCGCCAGCTTCCCCATGAAGAAATCGTTTATATCGGAGATTCGGCACGGGCACCTTATGGACCACGTCCCGCGGAACAAATCAGAGAATATACTTGGCAGCTGGTCAATTTCCTTTTGACAAAAAATGTAAAAATGATTGTCTTTGCCTGCAATACGGCAACAGCGGTAGCCTGGGAAGAAGTCAAGGAAAAGTTGGATATTCCTGTTTTGGGTGTTATTTTACCAGGTGCTTCGGCAGCTATTAAGGCAACGCAAACTGGTAAGGTTGGTGTCTTAGGAACGGCTATGACCATTCAATCCGATATCTATCGACAAAAGATTCAGGCCCTTTCTCCAGAAACGCAGGTAGACAGTCTGGCTTGTCCCAAATTTGCACCACTGGTTGAGTCCAATAGCCACCAATCCAGCCTTGCCAAAAAGGTTGTTTACGAGACACTTCGTCCACTCGTTGGGAAAGTGGACACCTTGGTTTTGGGCTGCACCCATTATCCTCTGCTTCGGCCCATTATCCAGAATGCCATGGGCAAGGATGTCAAGTTGATTGACAGTGGGGCAGAGTGTGCGCGGGATATTTCGGTTTTGTTGAATTATTTTGAAATCAACCGTAGCCGTACAGAAAAGGATATTCAGCATCAATTTTACACAACAGCTAGTCCAGCAGCTTTTAAAGAAATAGCTGAAAGCTGGATGGGCATTGATATTCATGTGGAGCATGTAGAACTATGACAAACAAGATATACGAATACAGAGATGAGCATAACTGGTTTATTGGAAAGGCTAGCTTTGCCAACCTATTTGGTTCATTTGGAGAAAATGGAAGAGAGCAGGAAGTTTACCAAATTGGTCAGTTGTTTGATAAACTGATTGCAGGTAACTATGAAGATGAGAATTTCAACCAGTGTGTTAACATTGAGGTGATTAAACTTCAGTCTGAATTTGCCCTCTTTCAATTTGCCTGTGATGTTTTGAATGAGTTAAACAATCGCCAGTTCAAAGTTCTCCAACACCAAGGAGCTATTCTGGTAACAGAGAACGACAAACTTCTCTTAGTCCATCTGCCCCAAGCAGGGGTTAGCACGGCAGATTTCTTCGGTCAAGACAAGGGATTGGCAAGCGTAGGAGATACGATCTTGATTGCCACTAAAAATGAAGGCAAGACCAAGGAATTCCGTAAGTTTTTTGAACGATTTGGCTACCAGGTCGAGAACCTCAACAACTACCCTGACCTGCCAGATGTAGCAGAAACAGGGATGACTTTTGAGGAAAATGCACGGCTCAAGGCTGAAACCATAGCAGAGCTGACAGGCAAAATGGTCTTGGCTGATGATTCAGGTTTGAAGGTTGATGCTCTTGGTGGTTTGCCAGGAGTTTGGTCTGCCCGTTTTTCAGGACCAGATGCCACAGATGAGCTCAATAATGCCAAGCTCTTGCACGAGTTGGCCATGGTCTTCGACTTGAAAAATCGTTCGGCACAATTCCATTGTACCCTGGTTATGGCTGCTCCAAATCGTGAGAGTTTGGTGGTCGAGGCGGACTGGGAAGGCTTTATCGGTATGGAGCTTCGTGGGGAAAATGGGTTTGGATATGATCCACTTTTCCTCGTAGGTGAAACAGGCAAGACCTCGGCAGAATTGACCTTGGAAGAAAAAAATAAGATTTCCCACCGTGCACAAGCACTAGAAAAATTAGTGGAGGCATTTCCAGTATGGCAGGAGCAAGCAAAACAATCCTAGTCATGAGTGACTCTCATGGAGATAGACAGATTGTAGAGGATATTAAACATCATTATCTTGGCAAGGTCGATGCCATCTTTCACAATGGTGATTCAGAGCTAGATAGTCAAGACAGCTTGTGGGAGGGTATTCAAGTGGTCAATGGCAACTGCGACTACTTTGGAGGCTACCCTGACCAGCTCATTACTCAATTGGATGGTGTGACTATCGCTCAGACTCATGGTCATCTTTATGGCATTAATTACGGCTGGCAACGGTTGGACTACTGGGCCCAGGAAGTGGATGCGGACATTTGTTTGTATGGGCATTTACATGTACCAGATGCAGAGGTGCGTGGCAAGACCCTCTTCCTCAATCCAGGTTCTGTCAGCCAACCTCGTGGCTTGGTCAGAGAATGTCTTTATGCCCTTGTGACCATCTATGAAGACCGTTTTCATGTGGACTACTATAACCGCCACCATCAACTTTTCCCAGCATTGACAAAGGATATTTCACGATGATTGCACGAGAATTTGAAGCTTTTTTACTGGATCAAGAAGAAACTTTCCTGACACCAGCAGATAAATTGGCTGTTATCATTGATACCCATAATATTGACCATGCCAAGCTGTTACTCAGCCACATGACCTATTCCCGTGTGCCCGTGGTAACAGAAGATGGTCGTTTCTTCGGCACTATTGGCTTAACAGAGATTATAAAATACCAGGCTGAAAATGAGCTATCAGATGATGAATTGAATCAAGATATTTCCCTGATTGCTAAGACAGACGAGGAGACGGTTGGCTTGGATTATGATTTGACAGAAGTCATGCGAAAGCTAGTCGACCAATCTTTCCTACCCGTTTTAGGAGAAAATAGAGAATTTCTAGGTATTATTACCCGTAAATCCATTCTCAAAGCTATCAATGCTCTCCTGCATAATTTCCCCCTACCATCAAAAGAAGGTAAGAAATGAAGCAGGCCATAGAAGCGTTTATCCAGAGTAAAAAGGTCAGTGTCAATAGTCAAAAATCCTATACCTACGACCTGCAGCAATTTGTGGAGCTGACCAAGGGGGATATTCACCAGCAATCCTTACTGGTCTATCAACAGTCACTTCTAGACTTGAAACCTGCTGCTCAGAAGAGAAAACTCTCAACGGTCAATCAATTTCTCTACTTTCTCTATGAAAGTGGTCGCTTGGACAGGTTTTACAAGCTACAGGCTCTGACAGGTCCAGCCAGCGTCAAAAAGAAACTGGAGCGTGAGGATCTATCTCCCCTCTTTCAAGAAAGTCCTTGGCTAGAAGGTCAGCTCATCGCACTTTTGATAGCCTATTTAGGCTTGACGCCTAGTGAAATAGCAGAGCTGACCAGCAAGCAGGTTAATTTGGATTTTCAAGTTCTGACAGTTGAGAAAGGTGTGACCAAGCGTGTACTTCCTTTGCCCAAAGAGTTAGTTGGCTATCTTGAAGGCCATCTGACAGGGCAATATGTCTTTGACAAGAAAGGTCAGACCTATTCTCGCCAATGGTTTTTCAATCGCTTGACCGAATTTGTTCAATCCATTGGGAAGTCGGATTGGACCGCTCAAAAATTGCGAGAACAGTATATTCTAGCTCAAATAGGAGATGGAAAATCCTTGGACCAAATCGCCAAGCAGTTGGGACTAAAAACAAGCATGAGTTTGGAAAAATTTAGATAATGGATATAAAATTAAAAGATTTTGAAGGACCTCTGGATCTCTTGCTTCACCTGGTGTCCAAGTATCAAGTAGATATTTACGAGGTTCCAATTACAGAGGTCATTGAGCAATACCTTGCCTACATTGCCACCTTACAGGCCATGCGTTTGGAGGTGGCAGGAGAGTATATGGTCATGGCCAGTCAGTTGATGGTCATTAAAAGCAGGAGGCTCTTGCCAAAAGTCGTTGAACAGACAGACCCTGAGGATGACCCAGAAATGGATCTCTTGGATCAATTGGAAGAATACCGCAAGTTCAAGCTAATCAGCGAAAAACTGGGAGAACAGCATGATGAAAGGGCCAATTATTTTTCAAAACCTAAATTAGATTTGATTTATGAGGATGTCCAGCTGGCTAAAGATAAGACTGTCATCGATATTTTCCTTGCCTTTTCTAAGGTCATGGCTGAAAAACAGGCCAGCCTTCGTCAGTCACATGCAACCATTGCTCGGGATGAGTATAAAATCGAAGACATGATGGACCTTGTCCGTAGTCGTTTTGAGACTAACCCTCGTATTGAACTGGGCCAGCTCTTTAAGGAGAGCCAGGACATCAATGAGGTCATTACCATTTTTCTGGCAACCTTGGAATTGGTCAAGGTTCATGAAATTGTTCTGGAACAGGCAGAAACCTTTGGAGACATTTATCTAGTAAGGAGTGAACATGAATCGCTTAGCTGAAATCGAAGTCCTGCTCTTTGTAGCAGGTGAGGATGGCTTGAGCTTACGCAATTTGGCAGAGATGCTGGAATTGCAGCCCACAGCTGTCAGCCAGCAATTAGAAAAACTCAGTGAAAAATACATGGCTGACAAGGCATCAGGCCTGGCTCTCTTAGAATCTTCCAACCGCTACAAGTTGGTCACGAAGAAAGAGTATGCCGACCTTTTGCGGATTTATGCTAAGACACCCATCAACCAGACCATGTCCAGAGCTCTTTTGGAAACCTTGTCGATTGTTGCCTACAAACAGCCGATTACTCGGATTGAAGTCGATGATATTCGTGGGGTCAATTCCAGCGGTGCCATCAGTAAGTTGCAGGCCTTTGACCTTATCCGTGAGAATGGGAAGAAAGAGGTTCTTGGTAGACCCAATCTCTATGTAACGACGGATTATTTCCTGGATTACATGGGGATCAACAGCCTAGAAGAATTGCCAGATGTGTCAGAAATCGACTTGGTTGAGCAAGAAACTGAGCTATTCATAGAAAGAAATGAGTTAGAAGATGAGAATTAACAAATACATTGCCCACGCTGGTGTAGCCAGTCGTCGTAAGGCAGAAGAATTGATTAAGCAAGGCTTGGTAACTGTTAATGGTCAAGTTGTTCGCGAATTGGCAACGACCATTAAGTCAGGCGATAAGGTAGAAGTGGAAGGCCAGCCGATTTACAACGAGGAGAAAGTGTATTACCTACTCCATAAGCCAAAAGGTGTTATTTCCAGTGTGTCAGACGACAAGGGAAGAAAGACGGTTGTGGATTTGTTGCCAACGGTCAAAGAACGGATTTATCCTGTTGGTCGTTTGGACTGGGATACTTCAGGTGTCCTGATTTTGACCAATGACGGTGATTTTACGGATGAGATGATCCACCCTCGTAATGAGATTGATAAGGTGTACTTGGCGCGTGTCAAAGGGGTTGCCAACAAGGATGTTTTGCGTCCCTTGACCCGTGGTGTTGTCATTGATGGCAAGAAAACCAAACCAGCTGTTTACGAGATCATCAAGGTAGACCCTGTTAAAAATCGTTCTGTGGTCGAGTTGACCATCCATGAGGGACGTAATCACCAGGTTAAGAAGATGTTTGAAGCAGTTGGTTTACAGGTGGACAAACTCTCTCGTACCCGTTTTGGGAATTTGGACTTGACTGGTTTACGCCCAGGAGAATACCGCAAGCTCAATAAGAATGACATCAGCAAACTGCATACCTTGGCTGTTACCAAGCCTGTGAAAAAATAATGACGAGACTATTAATCGGCTTGGTCCGATTCTATCAGAAATTTATTTCTCCCCTTTTTCCGCCCTCCTGTCGCTATCGGCCGACTTGTTCAGCTTATATGATTGAGGCCTTGCAGAAACATGGTCTCAAGGGGATTTTGATGGGCCTGGCTCGTATTGGGCGTTGCCATCCTTTTGTGGAAGGTGGAGAAGATCCTGTCCCAGACAGGTTTAGCTTGAAGCGTCATATACAGAAGTAGGGAGACCTACTTTTTCTTTTGGATATTTATTCAGAATAATGGGGTTGAAATGTATGTTTATGATTTATTCATAATATCATACTAACATCATTAGCAAATAACGAATTTTCTTTAAAAGAATCTTGCATAAATATTCTAAAATGTGCTATACTAATTGAAATAATATAAAGGGGTAGAGATATGAAAAAAATGAAGAAATTTGCTCTTGCAGGGGTTAGCTTGCTTTCCCTAGCAATATTAGCAGCTTGTCAAAGTAAAGAAAGCACGAGCACAATTGATTTATCTTTTGAGTCGGAAGTGACACATGAAGGTCAGGCAATCAGTGGCGGGCAGTTTAAGTATGCTTTGGTTGCTTCTGCACCATCCACAGGTATTTTGTTAGATGAGCTTGCTCAGACGGGAGTGGATGCTCCGTTTGCCTCTATGGTTGATATTTCTATGTTTGGCTATAATGCAGACCGTAAATTGGATGATTCAGGACTTGCCAAGGCTGAATTTGATGTGGATGCCAAGACTGTCACTGTTAGTTTGACAGGCAAGGATTACAAGTGGTCAGATGGTCAGCCATTTACTATCGATGACTATATTTTCACGATTGAGCAGTTAGCTAGTCCTGATTATACAGGTGTTCGTGCTGATACAACCTACACCAATATTGTTGGTTTTGAAGAGCTACAGGCAGGAACAGCCAGTGAAATTTCTGGCGTCAAGAAAGTTGACGACTATACAGTTGTTCTGACTGTCAAAGAGATGTCGCCTTCTATGATGTATGCAGGTGGTGGAGTTCCTGAATTGGTTATGCCCAAGCATATTTTCAAGGATATTGCGGTCAAAGATTGGGAATCAAGTGACTACGCTCGTACTGCCAAAGTTGTTGGGATGGGACCTTACAAGGTCAAGGAAATTGTCAGCGGCGAATCAGTTACCTATGTACCAAATGAATATTACTTCAAAGGAAAAGTTAAGCTAGATAGTTACAAGATTGATATCGTTTCTCCAGACACCATCGTTTCTGAGATGAAAGCCGGAAACTATGATTTGGCTGAAATGCCGACAGATCAATATGAATCTTACAAAGATTTGTCTAACATTACCTTGCTAGGTAGCTTAGAAGGTATCTACAACTATATCGGCTTCAATCTTGGTAAATATGATGAAGCAAGTGGCAAAAACGTGACCAATCCAGACGCTAAGATGAACAATGTCAAATTGCGTCAGGCTATGGGCTATGCCTTGGATAATACTGCTATCGGCGAAAAATTATACAATGGCTTGTATCACCCAACCAACTCACTCATCATTTCCTTCTTTGGCGATGTGCATGATGCGAACTTAGCAGGTTATAGCTATGACCCTGAAAAAGCTAAACAATTGCTAGATGAAGCTGGTTACAAGGATGTCGATGGTGACGGAATCCGTGAAGATGCCAATGGCAAACCGCTGAAGATCAGTGTCGCTGCTCAGAAATCAACTGAAACGCAGGAAACCATGGTGCAACAATACCTGACCTGGTGGAAGGAAATTGGTCTGAATGTGGAGCTTTACACTGGAAGAACCATCGAATATAACACCTTCTATGAATCCATTGCGGCCAATGACGAGGGAATTGATGTTTACCTCGCGGCTTGGATTGCTGGTCTTGATCCAGATCCAACTTCTTTGTGGGGACCTGAAGCTATGTATAACTATACTCGTTTCGTTTCTGATGAGAATACAGCTCTCTTAAACAAGATTGCTTCTGCAGAATCATTTGATGAAGCGAAGAATATTGCGAATTACAAGGCTTGGCAAGAATATGCCTTTGAGCAAGCATTTGCTATTCCAACCCTCGAACGTGAAAGCATTACTGCCGTAAACAAACGGGTTAAATACTATGACGTTTACATCGGTTCGGACAGCAAGTCAAGTCCTGAAAAGATTGAATTGACAGCTGAAAAAGGTGTTGCTGCACAATAATTCTCTGACAGAGTCCAGATGGGCTCTGTTTTTTTCAATTTTTTTGAAAAAATAGAGCAAAACACTTGATTTTCAGCCTTCTTTAAGCTACAATATAAACACGATTTCATTGATTTAACTCAAACCTGTTGTGAGTTAAGTGAATGAATCATCATTCACCATGCTGTTTGCTGAGCTTGACTCCGGGCAGTGTGGCTATTTTTTTGTCCGAATCGTTGCATATCTAGTTTGAGGAAATGAAAAGTATGAATATTGAAGAATTACAGTATACAGAAGAGACTGCCAAGAACCACATTGTCTTGTTTGAGCCACAAATTCCCCAGAATACAGGGAATATAGCTCGGACCTGTGCCGCGACCAACAGCCCCCTTCATATCATCAAGCCCATGGGTTTTCCAATTGATGACCGCAAGATGAAACGTGCTGGCTTGGATTATTGGGATAAGTTGGATGTTCGTTTTTATGAAAATCTGGCCTCATTTATGGACTATGCCAGCAAGCATGGCCAGGTCCATTTGGTATCTAAGTTTGCGGACAAAACCTATTCCGAAGAGAGTTATCAGGAGGGGATTCATTTCTTCCTCTTTGGTCGTGAAGACAAGGGCTTACCAGAAGATTTTATGCGAACGCATCCAGAGAAAGCTATTCGGATTCCCATGAATGATGAGCATGTTCGTAGTCTCAATGTCTCCAATACGGTATGTATGATTGTCTATGAAGCCCTTCGTCAGCAAAACTTTATGGGCTTAGAGTTGGTCCATACCTATGATGAAGATAAACTAAAATAAGTTTTGAAAATGATTCAAAGCCTTGCACTTGCAGGGCTTTTTTGGTATGATGAAAGAGTCTTCAGGGCAGGGTGAGATTCCCGACCGGCAGTGTAAAACGTGGCTATTTTGTTTTAAGACTAGGCAGCGATTCGAAGACTATACTGAATGTATGTCGAGATGAGCTAACGCTGTATTTGAACAAAATAGACCGTTGGAAGTCTGCGAGCGAAAGCTGATGTGGTGCAACTCCACAACCGACAGTAAAGTCTGGATGGGAGAAGACGAAGTGCAGTTTGTACTGTCCTTCTAAGCTTCTTCAATTTTCAAAATTGGAGGAACCTTTATGACAAACACTCGAAAAATGACGATAATCGCCATTCTTTCAACCCTTTCATTTCTACTGATGTACTTGAAATTTCCCTTGATTCCAACGGCAAGTTTCCTGGAAGTAGATTTTTCACTAGTACCAATTTTATTTGGTCTGCTTATTTTAGATGTAAAGTCTAGCTTTGCTATTCTCTTGCTTCGGACCCTTCTCAAATTGATCTTAAATAATCAAGGGGCATCAACCATCATTGGGTTACCGATGAATATCGCAGTCATGGCAATCTTTATTCTAGCCGTTTCATATTTCTGGAAAAATGACCAGACTGTCAAAAATTATCTAAAAACAGCAGGGGTAGCTACACTTGGTTCAACACTAGCCATGCTTGTCTTGAACTATGTCTATGCTGTTCCCTTATATGCAGCCTTTGCAAACTTTGATATTAAGGAAATCTTAGGATTGACCAATTACCTACTCTTTATGGTTTTGCCATTTAATCTCTTGCAAGGAGTGGTCCTTTCCATTATTTTCTATATTTGCTACAAGGCAGCTCAGCCTATTTTAAAGAAAGTTTAACCTTTTTGGGGTAAACTACCTATATGAAAAATAAACAAATCCACTTACGAAATGCATCCTTCTTGGCTCTAGCCTTTGTTATCTTGGGATACGTAGCCAAGTTCTACCCAAGTAGCTTAACTGGTTTTGACTCAGCTATCCAATCCGCTATTCGCGGAAATCTTCCTAGTGGAGCGACTCAGTTTTGGACTTCTATTACTGTCATCGGGAACACCGTTATTATTTTGGCGATTACCCTTATATTGTCTGCTATCTTCTATTATTACAAAAGGTGGAAGATGGAAGCCTTTTTCCTACTTTCTAGTTTTGCGGCAATGGGGGTGGCATCAACAGCCCTGAAATATGTCTACCAACGCCCACGACCTAGCATCGAATGGCTCATCGATACCATTGGTTATTCATTCCCGAGCTGGCATACCGCCTCAACCATGATGATTGCAGGAGCAGTAGTGATTGTTATCCAACAACGTATGAAGCAAGGATTGGCAAAACTTGTTCTACAAGTTGGTTTAATCGTTCTAGCCATGTTAGTTGCCATTTCGCGAATCTATATCGGAGTTCATTATCCTACAGATATTATCGGAGGTTGGCTCCTAGCCCTCACTCTCTTGCAGGTCATGTATCCATTTTATGATCAAAAACGTTTTGAATGGCGTTTTCAAAGTAAACAGAAATAAACAAAACCTTCCGGGAACGGGAGGTTTTTAGTATATCAACATAATGTTTTCTGAAAACATGAAAACGGTCGTTGTTACAGTTTGATATATATGGCTCCTAGAAGGTTGATATATCAATGTTTTGAAGTTTTTTGAAAAGAAAATATATTTCCAAAAAAGAGAACATATTACTTGTAAATCGGGGGGGGGTGTGTTAAGATAAAACTGTGTAGAATTACTACAAATAAAAAAGTAAGGGGTTTCTATGTATTTCAATAGAAAAAACAGCCAGCAAAAGAACTGGCGCATGATTAAGAAAGGAAAGCATTTTCTCTTTGGATGTGCATTAGTGTTCACACTTGGAGCAACTACTAATGTTGCGGGTGCTGAAACAATCATTACAGAAGCTACTACAGTTGATCAAGCACAAGATTCAACTGCAGTAAGCGAAGAAGCTGATTCTGAAGCGGCCACCTCCACAGCAGTATCAGAAGTAGCATCATCTACAACTGCAACATCAGAAGTAGCATCAGAAACTGTTGCTACATCAACAGTGGCATCTTCAGTTGTTTCTGAACTAGCTTCAACAACATCAGAAGCGGCGACTTCAGAAAACTCAGAATCTGCTTCAGTTGCAAGTTCAGAGGCGGCTTCATCAGAAACTGCAAGTTCAACAACTGTAGAAGCTGTATCAGAAGTGAGCGCAACAGTTTCAGCATCAGAAACTGCAATTGCTAACCGTACAGCTTATATCGGCTATGAGGTTCAATACACAACTTCAACAGGCGAAGTTGTAGGTAAGACTGCAAATATTGTTGCAACAGATACAACAGATGCTGTCGCAACATCAACTCTTACTGTTGCAGCAACGGATGTTCCTGCAGGTTATGAATTGGCTACAGAACAAGCTTACTCATTGACTCAGCAAATTTCAGAGAACCAAATTAACATCTTGTCATTTGCTGTTGTTAAGAAATCTGAAGAAGAAGAGATTGCTGAATCTCAACTTGCAAACAAAACAGTTCTTGAGCAAGTCATTTCAGAAGCTATTGTCCTTTCAGATGAAGCTTTGCGCCAAGTCGCAACAACTCAAGCAGGTAATACTGAGCTTGAAGCAGCAGCAACTTCAACTCAAGAGACTATTGACAACTCAATTATTGTTTTAGAAGATGCTTCAGCAACGCAAGAGCAAGTAGATAGCCAAGTTGAAACAGTGAAAGCAAGCACTTTGGCGCTTGCTGATGAAATGCTTAAAGTAGATGAAGATGGGAACTTGACAGTTGCCTTGAATACTACAGGGACAACAATTGAGTCAGACCGTGGAACTGGTACTGCGGCAAACGTCGTTTCAAACTATGAAATCAGAGATGGTTACGTATACTGGACACATGAGTTTAACAATAACTATGTAAACTTGAACTACTATAACTACTTCTTCACAATTCCAAAATCTGTTGGAGCTATGGAAGATCTAGTTGTAACACAATATAATCAAGATGGTACTGTTCAATCAACAAGCAATTCTTGGCCAGATGGTGAAGGTTCTGCAGGAGGAATCGCCCCTAATATTGGCCCAATCGGTAACGGTTATTTCGATAAAAAACCTTTGAATGAAGGAGGAGTTAATGCGGTAAAATATGGTAATCAAAACCATATTTTATCAGCTATTGATCGTACAGGCTTTAGTGGTTCAGATGCGATTCTTAATAATTCTCAATCCGAATACTACGTCTTGAATTCTAATCGTCGTACTAACCGTTTGACTCGATGGGTTGTATCTTATCGTACACCAATCGTAGATGATTCAAAACCATTGGATTATATTGCCGGTGGTGCAGCACAGTTTAAGTCTGATAATAATGATGTCGTTAGTGGTACTTATGGTGCGGTCTTGAAAGAAGACTTAGACATTCAAAACGACTACAAACTAGCATGGACTCAACCATCTGTTACAGGTCGTAATGATAAAGGTTTCACTTGGAGTGAGGACGGAAAATCCATCATTTACTACTACGATGCAGATGATACGACTTCATTCAATGCCAATGAAATCCTAAAACTTCTTGTTGCTAATCCAGTAGATTCATCTAACCGTACTCTTAATGGTGATGAAAAAGAAAAGTTGGAAACAGGTATTGTTAATTCAACTGCTGACAATTACTACGGTACAGGGGATTCAACTGGTGCAGATGGTTTCTACTATAAGGACTACCTTGCATATGAGAATGGAAACCTTGTTCAGTACCTTGATCTTGTTAACCCAACTCACCTTGGTGGTGGTGAGACGATTCCTTTGGATGTTGATAAGACAAATACAACTGACACTATCACTATTGATGCTAAAAATGGTGCGGGTGAAATTACAATTACAAGTGATGATATCCCATCAGGTAAACAGTTGGTAAACTCTGTAACACAGCGTCAAATTTATGCACGCACACGTGTTGTTGCTTTGGATTCAACTATTAACTCAGCAACAGATACAAATGTTGTTAACCTTTACTTTGTACCTTATACTGCTGCACCTAACCAATCACCAACTATTGATAGCATTGGTACAGATGGAACTCAGTTGAAGACAACCCAAGCTACAAACAAGTATCTCTTTGTTTTTGGTACAACTGAGGGTACAACTGAAACTGAAACTGGTGCAACTACTGCAGCCCCAGTAGCCAATAAAGACAACGCTACTGCTACAATTGCTATGTCCGATGCAGATGGTACGATTGTTAGCGTTTCTTATGATGATGCTAACAGCCCAATGACAACACTTGGTAGCAACTTGACACTTGGGACAGATGGTAAATTGGAAGGTTCCTTTGCCCATGCAGCGGGTGGTTCTTACACTCGACGCGTAATAGTGACAGATGATGACGGTGCAAGAGCAACAAGTAACGCTTTCTACACGTATGCTTATACCGATAAAGAAGTCGATACAACTTCAATCGAAAAAGAAGAAGGTACAGCAGTTACTGAAGATGAAATCTTTGCTAAGTTGGCTATTGCAACTACAAGTGATGCTTTCCCTAACACTGGTAATAATGTTCCAACAGTGCCAGATACAGAGTACACTCGTACAGTCGTTGGTTACCGTGCGGTTGGAAGCGCAGATGTTACAGAGGCAACTGTCGACACACTTCCAACAACTGGTGAGTATGAAGTAAGAGTACAAACTCGTAACATTTACGGTCAAGATATCTATAACTGGGTAACTGTGAAATTCACAGACACAACAGCCCCAGAAACCCCATCAGTAGAAGCTAATGAAGATGGTACAGTAACCGTAAAACCATCAACTACAGCCGGTGATGATACTAAGACAACAGACATCACTTATACTGATGAAACAGGTACATCTCAAACAGTAACTGTTACTAAAGAAGATGATGGCACATGGACAGTACCAGCAGATTCAGGTGTAACTGTAGATCCTACTACAGGAGCAGTGACTATCCCAGCTGACAAAGTTCAAGATGGTTCAACAGTTTCTGCCACATCAACTGATGAAGCAGGCAACACCTCAAACCCAGCAACAGACACTGCTAAGAACAATCCAGATACAACAGCTCCAGAATCACCAACAGTAGTTGCTAACGAAGATGGCTCAGTAACAGTAACACCATCACAAAAAGCTGGCGATGATACTAAGACGACAGACATCACTTATACTGATGAAAATGGAACAACTCAAACTGTAACTGTTACTAAAGCAGACGATGGCACATGGTCAGTTCCAGCAGATTCAGGCGTGACAGTTGATGCAACCACAGGTGCAGTGACTATACCAGCGAATAAAGTTCAAGATGGTTCAACAGTTTCTGCTACATCAACTGATGAAGCAAGCAACACATCAAACCCAGCAACAGACACTGCTAAGAACAATCCAGACACGACCGCTCCAGAATCACCAACAGTAGTTGCCAACGAAGATGGCTCAGTAACAGTAACTCCATCAACCACAGCTGGTGACGATACTAAGACAGTAGAAATCACTTACACAGATGAAGATGGAACTAAGAAGACAGTACCAGTCACAAAAGGTGAAGACGGAAACTGGACAGTTCCAACTGATTCAGGTGTGACTGTAGATCCAACAACAGGTGCGGTAACTATCCCAGCAGATAAAGTTCAAGATGGTTCACCAGTATCAGCAGTATCGAAAGATGAAGCAGGTAATACATCAAGCCCATCAACAGATACAGCTAAGAACGATCCAACTCCAGCAGACACCACAGCACCAGAAGCACCAACTGTAAAAGCTAATGACGATGGATCAGTAACTGTAACTCCATCAACAACAGCAGGTGACGATACTAAGACAGTAGAAATCACTTACACAGATGAAGATGGAACTAAGAAGACAGTACCAGTCACAAAAGGTGAAGACGGAAACTGGACAGTTCCAACTGATTCAGGTGTGACTGTAGATCCAACAACAGGTGCGGTAACTATCCCAGCAGATAAAGTTCAAGATGGTTCACCAGTATCAGCAGTATCGAAAGATGAAGCAGGTAATACATCAAGCCCATCAACAGATACAGCTAAGAACGATCCAACCCCGGCAGACACCACAGCACCAGAAGCACCAGTAGTCAACGCACCAAAAGCAGGTGACACAACTGTAACAGGTACAACCGAACCAGGCGCAACAGTCACAGTAACCTTCCCAGATGGAACTGAAGTTACAACAACAGCTGACGAAAACGGCAACTATAAAGTTGACGTACCAGCAGGCGTAGAGCTTAAAGAAGGTGATAAAGTTTCTGCAAAAGCAACAGACGAAGCAGGTAACACATCAACACCAACAGAAACTACAACAACAGCTACTCCAGATACGACAGCCCCAGAAGCACCAGTTGTAAACGCACCAAAAGAAGGTGATACAACAGTAACTGGTACAACAGAACCAGGTGCTACAGTCACCGTAACCTTCCCAGACGGTTCAACTGTAACAACAACAGCTGACGAAAACGGTAACTACACAGTTGACGTCCCAGCAGATGTTGAGCTTAAAGAAGGCGACAAGGTAACTGCGACAGCTACAGATGAAGCAGGTAACACTTCAACACCAACAGAAGCTACAACAACAGCTACTCCAGATACGACAGCCCCAGAAGCACCAGTTGTAAACGCACCAAAAGAAGGTGACACAACAGTAACAGGTACAACAGAACCAGGTGCAACAGTAACTGTAACCTTCCCAGATGGTTCAACTGTAACAACAACAGCTGACGAAAACGGAAACTACACAGTTGACGTCCCAGCAGGTGTTGAGCTTAAAGAAGGCGACAAAGTAACTGCGACAGCTACTGACGAAGCAGGTAACACTTCAACACCAACAGAAGCTACAACAACAGCTAACCCATCAGATGCGGATGAGAACACACCAAATACTCCAGCCGTAACCCCAGTTGAAGATCCAAACAACTTGACTGATGATGAGAAAGCTAAAGTTAAAGAAGAAGTTGAGAAAGCTAATCCAGACCTACCAACAGGAACAGAAGTCACAGTTGGTAACGACGGAACAGTGACAGTTACATTCCCAGATGGATCAGTTGACACCATTCCAGGTACTGATACTGTAACTCCAATTACAGATACAACAGCACCAGAAGCACCAGTTGTTAATGCACCAAAAGAAGGTGACACAACAGTAACAGGTACAACTGAACCAGGTGCTACAGTAACAGTGAACTTCCCAGACGGTTCAACTGTAACAACAACTGCAGATGAAGACGGTAACTACACAGTTGACGTACCAGCAGGTGTTGAGCTTAAAGAAGGCGACAAGGTAACTGCAACAGCTACAGATGAAGCAGGTAACACTTCAACACCAACAGAAACTACAACAACAGCTAACCCATCAGATGCGGATGAGAACACACCAAATACTCCAGCCGTAACCCCAGTTGAAGATCCAAACAACTTGACTGATGATGAGAAAGCTAAAGTTAAAGAAGAAGTTGAGAAAGCTAATCCAGACCTACCAACAGGAACAGAAGTCACAGTTGGTAACGACGGAACAGTAACAGTTACATACCCAGATGGCTCAGTTGATACAATTCCAGGTACTGATACTGTAACTCCAATTACAGATACAACAGCACCAGAAGCACCAGTTGTTAACGCACCAAAAGAAGGTGACACAACAGTAACTGGTACAACAGAACCAGGTGCAACAGTAATTGTAACCTTCCCAGATGGTTCAACTGTAACAACAACTGCAGATGAAGACGGTAACTACACAGTTGACGTACCAGCAGGTGTTGAACTTAAAGAAGGCGACAAGGTAACTGCAACAGCTACAGATGAAGCAGGTAACACTTCAACACCAACAGAAACTACAACAACAGCTAACCCATCAGATGCGGATGAGAACACACCAAATACTCCAGCCGTAACACCAGTTGAAGATCCAAACAACTTGACTGATGACGAGAAAGCTAAAGTTAAAGAAGAAGTTGAGAAAGCTAATCCAGACCTACCAACAGGAACAGAAGTAACAGTTGGTAACGACGGAACAGTAACAGTTACATACCCAGATGGATCAGTTGACACAATTCCAGGTACTGATACAGTCGTTTCAACTACTCCAACTCCACAAACGGATGCAGAGAAGAACGATTTGACCAATCCAATTAAGACCCCAGTTGGCGATACTAATAACTTGACTGAAGACGAAAAAGCTAAAGTTAAGGAAGAAGTTGAGAAAGCTAACCCAGGTCTTCCAACAGGTACAGAAGTAACAGTTGGTAACGACGGAACGGTAACAGTCACTTACCCAGATGGCTCAGTTGATACAATCCCAGGTACTGATACAGTCGTTTCAACTACTCCAACTCCACAAACGGATGCAGAGAAGAACGATTTGACCAATCCAACTAAGACCCCAGTTACTGATGTTAATAACTTGACTGACGACGAAAAAGCTAAAGTCAAGGAAGAAGTAGAGAAATCCAACCCAGACCTTCCAAGTGGTACAACAATCACAGTTGGAAATGATGGCACGGCGACTATCACTTATCCAGATGGTTCTACAGATACGCTTACAGGTACAGTAACAGTAATTGGTACAACTCCAACTCCACAAACGGATGCAGAGAAGAATGATTTGGCAAATCCAACTAAGACACCAGTTGCAGATACCAACAACTTGACTGACGACGAAAAAGCTAAAGTCAAGGAAGAGGTTGAGAAATCAAATCCAGACCTACCAACAGGTACAACAATTACAGTTGGAAATGACGGAACAGCTACTATCACATATCCAGATGGTTCAACAGATACTCTTACTGGCACTGTAACAGTAATTGGTACGACTCCAACTCTACAAACGGATGCAGAGAAGAACGATTTGACCAATCCAACTAAGACTCCAGTTGGCGATACTAATAACTTGACTGAAGAAGAAAAAGCAAAAGTTAAGGAAGAAGTTGAGAAATCAAATCCAGACCTCCCAACAGGTACTACTGTAGAGGTAGGAAATGATGGAACTGTAACAGTCACATATCCAGATGGCTCAGTTGATACCATCCCAGGTAATGAAACTGTTGCTACAGAACCTCCGTTCGAACCAACTCCACAAACGGATGCAGAGAAGAACGGCATTACAAACCCAACTAAGACCCCAGTTGGCGATACCAACAACTTGACTGAAGATGAAAAAGCTAAAGTTAAGGAAGAGGTTGAGAAGTCAAACCCAGATCTTCCAACAGGTACAACAATCGAAGTAAGCAATGGTGGCTCAGTAACGATTACTTACCCAGATGGCTCAATTGATATCATTCCAGGTGCTGATACAGTTGTTCCAACTACTCCAGTTCCACAAACGGATGCAGAGAAAAACGGAATTACTAACCCAACTAAGACACCGGTTGCCGATACCAACAACTTAACTGAAGATGAAAAAGCTAAAGTTAAGGAAGAAGTAGAGAAGTCAAACCCAGATCTTCCAGCAGGTACAACAATCGTAGTTGGAAATGGTGGTTCAGTAACAATCACTTACCCAGATGGCTCTATTGATACCATTCCAGGTGCTGATACAGTTGTTACAACTACACCAGTTCCACAAACGGATGCAGAGAAGAACGATGTAACAAACCCAGCTAAGACACCGGTTGCTGATACTAACAACTTGACTGAAGAAGAAAAAGCAAAAGTTAAGGAAGAGGTTGAGAAGTCAAACCCAGATCTTCCAACAGGTACAACAATCGTAGTTGGAAATGGTGGATCAGTAACTATCACCTATCCAGATGGCTCAATTGATATCATTCCAGGTGTCGATGCAGTCGTTCCAACTACTCCAACTCCACAAACGGATGCAGAGAAGAACGGTATTACTAACCCAACTAAGACTCCAGTTGCAGATACCAACAACTTGACTGAAGAAGAAAAAGCTAAAGTTAAGGAAGAAGTAGAGAAGTCTAACCCAGGTCTTCCAACAGGTACGACAATCGAAGTAAGCAATGGTGGCTCAGTAACGATTACTTACCCAGATGGTTCAATCGATATCATTCCAGCTACTGATGCTGTAGTTCCAACAACTCCAACTCCACAAACGGATGCAGAGAAGAATGGAATTACTAACCCAGCTAAGACACCGGTTGCGGATACGAACAACTTGACTGAAGAAGAAAAAGCTAAAGTTAAGGAAGAAGTAGAGAAGTCCAACCCAGGTCTTCCAAGTGGTACAACAATCGAAGTAAGCAATGGTGGCTCAGTAACAATCACTTACCCAGATGGCTCAATTGATATCATTCCAGGTGCTGATACAGTTGTTACAACTACTCCAGTTCCACAAACGGATGCAGAGAAGAACGATGTAACTAACCCAACTAAGACACCGGTTGCCGATACGAACAACTTGACTGAAGATGAAAAAGCTAAAGTTAAAGAAGAAGTAGAGAAGTCCAACCCAGGTCTTCCAAGTGGTACAACAATCGTTGTTGGCAATGACGGTTCAGTGACGATCACCTACCCAGATGGCTCAGTTGACACAATCTCAGGTACTGATACAGTAACCCCTAATACTGATACTACAGCACCGGAAGCACCAATTGTCAATACGCCGAAGGCTGGTGATAAGACTATCACAGGCACAGCAGAACCAGGTTCAACTATCACAGTAACCTTCCCAGACGGTTCTACAGTGACAACAACAGCAGATGAGAACGGAAACTTTACAGTTGATGTTCCAGCAGGTGTTGAACTTAAAGAAGGCGATAAAGTGACTGCAACAGCAACAGATGGTGCAGGAAACACATCAACTTCAGCAATTGTAACCGTAGTTTCAAAAGGTTCATCAACAGGAACAACAGAAACTGGTACTGAGAATGGCAATTCTGCAAATAGCGGAACTGAAGAAGTAATCTCTAAATCAACTTCTGAAACAGCTTCACAAGGAAACACAGTAAACAATGTTTCTGGAGCAGTTAAAGAAGCAACGGAAGATAACAAGCAAGCTGTTTTACCAAAAACAGGTGAAGAATCAGGCGCAATGAGCTTGATCGGACTTGTGGCCCTTTCAGGACTAGGTTTACTTGCATTTAAACGTCGTAGAAAAGAAGAAGAATAATTTTAGTTAGTAACTTATTCTACAAATTTAATACGAAAATAAAAGGGACTCCGAAATTTTTCGGAGTCCTTTTTGGATTGTCAAAATGGAGAATGTAAAGAATAAAAAGTAACCGCCCAATAACAAGGGTAACCGCCCAATAACAAGGTATCTATCTACTCACTCCCTCCTCCAGTATACTGTTAGAAAAACAAAACTGGAGGATTTATTATGTCACAGCCCATCGTCCCATTGACTGTTCCCAAAACTAGACACTTTGAGAAGAAAGGTAGAAACGATATTCTGATGAAAATTCGCCTCGGAAAGGTGGAAGTCACATTTTTCCAATCTATCAACCATGAAGTAATGGAAATAATCTTGGATAAGGTACTGCACTATGAACA